>JBIIAT010000005.1:0-61878 GCA_044239775.1 Rhodoluna sp.
GTATAGCTCCTTGTTGTAGGCAATACCACCCAAGATACCCTGATAAGGAACTGTGTAGTCACGGTTCGGGTCGTAAGCGGCGCCAAGGTACGCAGGAGCGATGTTTACCTTGTTTGGAATGTTAGCTGCATCCAATTTTTGCACTTGCTCATCGCGAACCAAACGCGCTGCCAGCCACTCTGTTGGGCAAATTAGGTCCGCACCGACATCTTTACCGGCTACAAGCTCATTACGGTTGACTCCGTACCAGTCATCGTTGTCCATGTACTCCTCTAGGTACTCAACCTTGATTCCGGTTTCTTCTTGGAAACGTTCGAGTGTAGGACGTGAAGATCCATCTTCTGACTCATCCATGTAACCTGGCCAGTTGTTCCAAACCAACACGTTCTCAGAATCTGATGCGTCTGTAGCGCAACCAGCCAAACCAACTGCCGCACCAACACCAACGGCACCTGCGATCGCAGTTCGTCGAGTCATGGTCTTTTTGCGAGACATCTTTACGAGCTCAGCAAGCATCGGGTCTTGGGGAAGAGAGTTTTTGTCTTTCATGATTGGCTACTCCTGTTGGGTCAATGGCGAACAAGGAAAGAGCTGGGTTTATCCCGACCCTTGGACTTTATCCTGCCACAAAAATTTCCCTGAAAAGCCAAAAAATGGCCATTTTCCCTGTAGAAATTCCAGCGTGTTTCAGGCTCTATGGCAACCAATATTGCCCCTGACGCAACCTGTCACGAGCGGGTATTCTTCTAAAGGCGCCCAAATAGGTTCCAAATTCGATATAGGAGAACCTATGAAGATCTCAATTCCCAAAGAGGTCAAGAACAACGAGTTTCGCGTAGCGATTACTCCTGCCGGCGTTCACGAGCTTGTCTCTGCGGGCCACGAGGTCACAATCCAAGCCGGCGCCGGGCTTGGCTCAGCCATCTCAGACCAGGAATACCAAAATGCTGGAGCCAAGATCCAAGACACTGCTGAGAAAACTTGGGCAGCTGGAGATTTGGTTCTGAAGGTCAAGGAGCCAATTGCTAGCGAGTACAAAGAGCTTCGAGAGGGTCTGACCCTGTTCACCTATCTTCACCTAGCTGCCGACCTTGAATTGACTAATGAGCTCGTGAACAAAAAAGTAACGGCTATTGCTTACGAGACCGTCCAGCTTCCTTCAAGGCAGTTGCCACTTCTTGCACCAATGTCCGAGGTTGCTGGCCGACTCGCTCCACTAGTTGGTGCCAGCACACTACTTCGTCAAAACGGCGGAAACGGAATGCTTCTTGGTGGAGTTCCAGGAACTAGACCTGCGAAGGTTGTAGTGCTTGGCGGCGGAGTCGCTGGAACTAGCGCAGTTGCAGTTGCTGTTGGTATGGGTGCCGAAGTAACGGTGCTGGACACTAATCTGAATCGCTTGCGAGAACTAGACGCTTTATATGCGGGAAGACTAAAAACAATTGCCAGCAACACCTTTGAAATCGAGCGCGCAGTTTTGGAAGCAGATTTAGTAGTCGGATCCGTTTTGATTCCCGGAGCAAAGGCCCCAAAGCTTGTAACCAACGCACTGGTCAAGAAAATGAAGCCAGGAGCAGTCCTAGTTGACATCGCAATCGATCAAGGCGGTTGCTTTGAAGATTCCAAGCCAACCACCCACGCTGATCCAACATTCAAAGTTCACGAGACGGTCTTTTACTGCGTCGCAAACATGCCAGGCGCAGTGCCTCACACCTCTACTTACGCTCTAACGAACGCAACCCTTCCATACGTGAAAGCAATTGCAAATCAGGGCTGGAAGAAGGCGCTCCAGGCAGACCCAGCTCTTGCGCTTGGCTTGAATACATTTGACGGAGCGCTTGTGAACGAGCCGGTTGCTGTGGCTCACTCTCTACAGGCAACTGAGCTGGCAAAGGTTTTGGCATAACCCCTAGCGGGAAATTGAAGCTCTCGGCTGCCAAGTTGGCATGACAAATAATCGCACTTGCCCAATTCTTGACCGCAATTGCCTTGTGCTTGTTTGGGTTTATTCCTAACTGGACCATATCTATTGGGTCGGCGCTACTCATGACAACGCGGGCTCGAAGATTAGTGAGCATCGCCCGAGATACGCCAGCAAGGGACTGAGTTGCTGCAATCAGATGAACCCCCAGCGATCTTCCTCGAGCTGCTATGTCTTCAATGGTTACTAGCGCCTGCTGGCTACTAGAAAGAGCGGCTACAAACTCGTCAATAACGACAACAAATCTTTTCAGCGGATTTCCAGCTGCAACGTACTGCTCGATGCTGGAGCACTTTGCACTAGCAAATAGACGCTCTCTCGAAGCTAACTCCTTGGCGACAAGAGAGAACAGCTCCCGTTGTTTATCCTGATCCAAATCAGTTGCCACCCCAAGCGATCCTGAAGCAAAACTTTCAAGTGCAGCGCCGCCTTTGAAATCAAACAGCGCTAGCTCAAAATCTTGGGCAGCGCTCAACGAAGTAAGAATAAGCCTCAAAAATTCCGACTTACCAGATCCTGTTGGGCCTACAACAATTAAATGCGGCCCATCGCTTACAAAATCCAAGCTCAATTCCTCGGTTGCGGTAGCACCGACCCAACTTCGCAAGCCATTTGCCTCAGCCGAGACTGAATAGTTTCGCTGCTTCACTTGCTCGAGAGTTCTTTGTAGAAAGTCCCCCGCGCTAGATCTGTCAAGGTGATTGGCAATTAATTGATGCCACTTCGCTTCCAAAGAAACTGCCACCTCGGTAGCACCCGGTTACCGATAGCAACCGCTGAAGTAGAAATGTGAATTGGACTTTGCTCATCAAATTGCGGATAGCGGTTCTTATAAGCCTGGGTGCCAAATAGCACCAGGACCATCAGCAGGCTAACCAGCCCAAGTTGCCAATAGCCGCTGGATAATCCAAAACCTAACCCAACGAGCATTGAGGGCAAATACCAAATCCACTGCATAAAGCTAAACCTGCCTCAATTAGAGGCAGGTTTAGCCGCAAATTATTTAGTTGTGGATTAGTCCCCGATGTAGCTCATTACGTGCTTGATGCGGGTATAGTCCTCAAAGCCATACATAGAGAGGTCTTTACCGTAACCAGAGTGACGGAAACCACCGTGTGGCATTTCAGCAGCAAGTGGGATGTGGGTGTTGATCCAAACGCAACCAAAGTTCAAGCCCTTGCTAAAGCGCATTGCGGTGGTGTGATTTGAAGTCCATACGCTAGCAGCTAGACCATACTTCACGTCATTGGCGTTTCTCATGGCCTCGTCTGCGTCCTTGAACTTCTGAACCGTAATCACAGGGCCAAAGATCTCGTTTTGGATGTGCTCGTCTTTTTGCTGAAGTCCTGACAGAACAGTTGCTTCTAGGAAGTAGCCATCTCCTGGAAGCTGAGAGCCTCCGGTTTCTAACTTGGCGTGCGACGGTAGGCGATCAATAAAGCCCTTGACCCGCTCGAGTTGGTTTGCGTTGTTAACTGGACCAAACAAGATGTCGTCTCGCTTTGGATCTCCAGTAAGGGCATTGGCTTTTACTTCGGCAACCAGCAGAGCTAGAAATTCATCGTGCACGTTCTCGTGCACCAGAATTCTGGTGGCTGCGGTGCAGTCTTGACCGGCGTTGAAGTATCCAGCGACAACGATCTGCGCTGCTGCTTTTTGTAGGTCGGCGTCTGGGAAGACGATTACAGGTGCCTTACCGCCAAGTTCAAGATGAACTTTCTTGACATCGGCTGCTGCAGATTTGGCAACCTCCATACCGGCACGAACTGAACCGGTGATTGAAACCATCTGAGGAATTTCGTTTTCAATCATGGCTCGTCCAGTGTCGCGGTTACCTGTCACCACGTTGAAGACACCTGGTGGCAAATGCTCAGCAGCAATTTCTGCTAACAAAAGCGTTGAGGCGGGGGTGGTGTCTGATGGCTTGAGCACAACGGTGTTTCCAGCAGCAATTGCTGGAGCAAATTTCCAAACCGCCATGTTCATCGGATAGTTCCACGGAGTTACCTGACCGATAACACCGATTGGTTCGCGTCTTATGGAAGATGTGTGATCGCGCGCATACTCTGCGGTAGCGCGGCCCTCAAGATTTCTGGCGGCTCCCGCAAAAAAGCGAATCTGGTCAACTGAAGGGTCCATTTCATACTCGACCAGAGTAGGTCTTGGCTTTCCGGTGTTTTCGGATTCAACATCGGCAGCTTCACCCGCTCGAGCAGCTAGTGAATCCGCAATTCGAAATAGTGCTAGTTGACGCTCGGATGGTGTGAAGTTGCTCCAAACTTCGAACGCCGCTTCGGCTGCTTTGTATGCGCTAGCAACGTCCGCATCTGAAGAAACGGCAGCCGTTGCATAGGTCTTTCCGGTAGCAGGATTGACAACATCAGATCTCTCGGAGGAGCTAGCCTCAACGTACTTGCCATTGATGAAGTTTTTTAGTTCGCGAACTGCCATTTGTTCATACTCCTTTGTAGAAGAGGTAGCGAGCCTCTGTTTAACTATCGATTCTAACGCCACAAAATGACCCAAAAATCACGAGTTTTGTGCCGAATTAGTTGCAGTTTGTCCAATTCAGAACCGATCCGTTTGCTAAATCAAGGGTTCGCTGGCAAAATCCATGTATGTCGAGAAGTGGAAGAACTAAGGACTCAGCGCTCGACGATGTCTCGAAACTAATCATTGAGCAGCTCCAAGACGATGGCCGAAAGTCCTATTCCGAGATCGGCAAGGCCGTTGGCCTAAGTGAAGCCGCCGTTAGGCAAAGAGTTCAAAAACTAACCGAAAAAGGCGTAATGCAAATTGTTGCCGTAACCGACCCGGTTCAGCTGGGCTTTTACACCCAGGCCATGGTGGGTATCAAGTGCAGTGGCGACACCAGCGAGATAGCTAGCGCGCTAGGGAAGATGTCTGAGGTTGACTACGTGGTTATCACCGCGGGAAGTTTTGATATCTTGGTCGAGATAGTTTGTGAAAACGATGACTCTCTCATCAAGATCATAAATTCCAAAATCAGGCGTCTGGCTGGGGTAACTTCCACCGAAACCTTCGTATATTTGAAGCTAGAAAAGCAGTTCTACAACTGGGGTACCAGGTAATCCCCAAGAAACGAATGGAATAGAAAAAATGGCAGTTAAGGAATCTAGGGCAAAGAAACTTGTTGCCGGGATCAAGTCCCTTCTAAAGCGCACCACGAAGGTGGGAGACGCCAAGGCGCCGAAGTTAGCACTCGTTGAGGCGCGTAAAGAAGGTAAGAAGATAACTCCTGCCATGCTGGAAAAATCCGCCAAGAAGCATCTATGGATGCACTTCACCCGTCACGGATCATTCGCCAACAAAGAGATTCCGATTATGGCAAAAGCCGAGGGTCACTACGTTTACGACGTGCACGGAAAGAAATACATTGATGGTCTATCAGGACTGTTCTCCGTAAACGCAGGTCACGGCCGCAAGCGCCTAGCGGATGCTGCTTCCAAGCAAATCACCGAACTAGATTTCTTTCCGCTTTGGTCCTACGCGCACCCACCAGCTATTGAGCTAGCAGAGCGTTTGATTTCTTACGCGCCTAAAAACATCAGCAGAGTGTTCTTCACCACCGGTGGTGGTGAAGCGGTAGAAAGTGCTTGGAAGATCGCGAAGCAGTATTTCAAGATGACCGGCAAGCCAACCAAACACAAAGTTATCTCTCGCCACGTCGCTTACCACGGCACCAGCCAGGGAGCTCTTTCGATTACCGGTATCCCGGCAATGAAGAAGATGTTCGAGCCGCTTGTTCCTTCTACATTTAGGATTCCAAACACCAACTGGTACCGCGCACCGTCTTCATTCAAGACCGAAGAGGAATTTGGTATCTGGGCTGCTAACCGTGCAGAAGAAATGATCCTATTCGAAGATCCAGACACCGTTGCAGCTATCTTTGTTGAGCCAATCCAAAACTCTGGAGGTTGCTTCACAGCACACCCTGCTTACTTCAAGCGCCTTAGAGAAATCTGTGACAAGTACGACATCTTGCTGGTAGCCGATGAAACCATAACCGGTTTCGGTCGCTCTGGTGCGATGTTTGCTTGTGAAAGATATGGCATCGAACCAGACATGATGATTACCGCTAAGGGAATCACCTCTTCCTACCAACCACTGGGAGCTTTGCTGCTAACTGAAAGACTCTTCGAGCCTTTCACCACCGGAACCAACATCTTGGCTCACGGATACACCTTCGCAGCCCACCCGGTTGCGTGTGCGGTAGCACTTGAGAACCTAGACATCTTCGATGAAGAAGACCTAGTAGGAAACGTGGCCAAAAACTCCGCTCTGTTCAAGAAGACTCTTGAGAAGCTCTACGATCTTCCAATTGTTGGAAATATCCGTGGCGATGGTTACTTCTTTGCTATCGAGCTAGTCAAGGACAAGAAGACAAAAGAGCCTTTCACTGCTCCAGAGCGTGAGAAGCTTCTTCGCGGCTATCTTGCTGGAAAGCTACTTGAAGAAGGTCTTTACTGCCGTGCCGATGACCGAGGAGACTCAGTTATTCAGCTTGCTCCGCCATTGACCATCGGTCCAAAAGAATTCAACGAGATTGAGCAAATCCTTCGCAAGGTGCTAACTCCTGCGATGAGCAAGTTCTAGATTCCGCAAACTTTAGCCCCAAGACCCTTGACTGGTCTTGGGGTTTAGTTTTTCCACAATCGCCAAAATTTGTGCCCTTGAACCTAAAAGGCGCAACAATTGAGTTATGAGCCAAGCTCCCCTATCACGCAGATCTTTTCCGACGCCATTTGGATTTATCACCGTCACAGCTGAAGCCGAAAAAATTACAACTGTTGAGCTATGCAAGAAAGTTTCTTCAATTGGTGCAAGTAAAGTTATTGACCAAGCGGGTGAGCAGCTAAAGCTTTACCTCGAAGGTTCTTTGGCAAAATTCACACTTCCCCTAAAAGTTTCTGGAACCCCTTTCCAGCTAGCTGTTTGGCGAGCCATCTCCAAAGTCCCGTTCGGGAAAACTATTTCTTATGGGCAAATTGCCGCCCAAATTGGCAAGCCCCTGGCGGCTCGGGCAGTTGGGGCGGCTGTTGGAGCTAATCCAACTCCCCTACTGGTTGGCTGCCACAGAGTTCTAGGATCAAAGGCTTCACTCACTGGTTACTCGGGTGGCCAGGGACTTCGGACCAAGAAGCTTCTGCTGCAGCACGAAAACATCGAGTATCGAAAATGACGGAATTTGTAATCAAGTACCCAGATGGGTTAACTCGCTGCTCCTGGCCCAAACAAGACCCGCTCTATCTTCAGTATCACGATACCGAGTGGGGTGTGAAGCTAGTTGGCGAGAATGAGCTATTTGAGCAACTTGCCCTGGAGGGGTTCCAGGCGGGGCTTTCTTGGATCACTATTCTGAAGCGTCGCGAAGGCTTTAGAAAAGCCTTCCATAATTTCAACATTCACAAGGTTGCAAAAATGACCGATAAGGATATTGAGCGATTGATGGAAGATGAGGGCATCATTCGAAACCGTGCCAAGATTCAGTCAACAATAGCTAACGCAAAAACTATCCTTGAACTTGATGACTCCCTTACCGACCTGATTTGGTCTCATGCTCCAAAAAAATCCAGGAGAACACAAAGTCCTAAGGATTTTCACTGGATAGCAACCAGCGAAGAGTCAATGGCGCTAAGCAAGAAATTACGGGGTTTGGGGTTTGGTTTTGTTGGACCAACAACTATGTACGCCATGATGCAGTCAATTGGAATGGTAAACGACCACGCGCCGGGTTGCTTTAGAAGAGGGCAACTAGAGCACTAGGATTACGAGTATGAGCCCCGAGGAATTCTCTGCAACTTATCGACTTTTTCTTCCGCATATTTCCAAGTATCTAACAAGACGTGTGCAACCTTCAGAAGTGGAAGACCTCGCATCACAGGTATTTGAGATTGCCTGGAAAAAGCGCAATCAAGCTCCACTTGGCTTCGAGCTGGCCTGGCTTTATCGAATTGCTGGCTTTGTGGTTGCCAATCACCGCCGCTCCGAGTCAACCAAGTCCAAGTTTCTTTTGGCCCTGCAGCCTCCGGACTCAGCCCCCTCGGCCGAGGAGATTGCCCTTAGTGACTTGGGTCTTTCTCAGGCGTGGGCAAAACTGTCGGTCACAGAACGTCAGGTTATAGCCCTTAGTAGCTTTGAAGGCCTAGACAACGCAACGGCCGCCAAAGTGCTCGAGATATCAACAAACGCCTACGCCCTTCGCCTAAGTAAGGCCAAATCAAGACTTCGATTACTGCTTTCATAATCTTTTTAGACATAACTGCCTGGTTGGCTACATAACCCATATATGAACACTCCTGAAGACCTAGAGGCTCGTCTGGCAAAAGCCGACCCAGCCCATAAATCCACCGCTCCTACTCTTTCACCTGAGCTAATTGGCAGAGCTACCAAGGCCAACAAGCCAATCGGCATGGCTGAAAGGTTCCAGCTGTTATCTGCCAGGGCAAGATCCCTGACTCTTGGGGGCCTGGCGTCAGGTGTGGCAGGTGTTGCCGCAATTGCCTTGGTTGTTGCCGTTACACCGCAGCCACTTATTCAACTGTCGGCGAGCCCTTTGTCTAGTCAAACTGTGTCGGGAATGAGCGCGGAGGCATCAGACAAGATGATGTCCATGCCTTTCCAGACTTACCAGTATGTTGCAGGTCCTGGTTTATCCACTGAATCAGGTTCAGGGCAAGTTTACAAATTGGTTCGTCAAGGAACACCAGAGTCTGTGCTTGCTAACCTAGCTCGGGTTTTTGACATTTCAGGTTCCGTAAAAAAGTTCCCTGACTACAGCCCAGAATATCCTGGCTTCTATTTTGGCGAGACCGACGATCCATGGGGAGCTGAGATTCAAGAGCCAATGGTCTCCATTTGGTGGAGTGGCACTGGAACATGGAATTACTCAAACTCAATGGCATCGTCCTCAATTTCTTCTGATTGTGTAAACCTAGACGCTGATGGAAATTGTCAGGAATGGGTTGAGCCCGTTGCCACTCCAGAGCTGCTTCCAGCCAGGGCTGACGCGATTGCAACTGCACTCGAGATCTTCACTTCCACAGGGCTAAGTGTCACTGAGTCTGATCTAAGAGTGGATTATTCCGATTGGGGTGTAAACATCTCAGCTGCTTTGAAAGTGGATGGTAAGCCAACAAGCATCGAATGGTACGTGGGCTGGTCATCAACCGGTGAGCTAAGTTACGCCAGTGGCCATTCCGTATCGGTCCAAGCTGGTGGTTCGTATAGTACTGTCTCGCCTGTCGAGTCTGTCAGTCGTCTGTCGGACTGGCGCTGGTTTGGATCTGCAGCGTATTCGTTGTATGAGAAATACCAACCTGCTATTTCCGACTTGAGCGTGCGCTCCGAGCCTTACGCTGAACCCGCAACTGAGCCGGAAGAATCCGAGACAGAGCAGCCCGTTGAGCCCGAGCCGGGGGTTTCTGCCAGCCCGACACCAGTTGACCCAGCGCCTACCGAGACTCCAGAGCCTGCACCGATTGAGCCTGAAGTGATTACCCTGACTGTTGTTAGCGCGGAAGCTGCTCTTCTTAGTATTTGGGATTCCGCTGGAGATGTTTGGCTTGTTCCAGGATTTATCCTGGTAAATGATCAGGGGTGGTGGAGTTCGATCATCTCGCTCATTGAAGGAGTAATTGCCCTTCCAGAGCCATCGACGATGGACATCATGGAACTTCCGGCAGATGACTCATCCGTGAGTAATAAGTAGTAACTTTCTCCCAGTTACCTCAAGTTTCAAATTAGCCTGCTTAGCAATGACCTTAAGCTCTGCAATCGTCTTTGCTTCAGCTTTTGCAAGCATTACCGCTCTAACAAACTGACCCTTGGCTTGCTTATTGAAGTGATTGAGTGACTTACGATTTCCTTTGGAATCTTCCAGCACAACCTCGACGCTGTAGCTAGAGATGGTATCCGGGATTGGGGCAAGCTCCGCATACGAGTTTGACCTAAGGTCAATTACAACCTGCTTCGAAAACTTTGGCCAGATGCCCGCATGTGCCAGTTGCCACAATCTCTTGAGGTTTTTACCTGGGATCTTGGAACCGGCGGACAAGCGATAGTTGGGGATCTCGTCCATTGCCGATATCAGACCAAAAAGAGATGACTGGATATACAAGCTTTTCTTGGCTCGATTTCTCATCGCGGCAGTAAGCCCACCCTGTTTTAGTGCGTCGTACAACGTGCCGGTGTATCGATCAATAGCCGGAAGGCACTTTGGCTTGGTCAGTTCTAGATTAACTGCAATCTCACCCAGTTGCTTTGGACCAAGCTTTAGCGCCTTGGCTGCCAAGCTTGGGCTGCTACACAATTCAACAAGAGCACGCTCAAGTAACTTACGGGTGGGTGTTAGCTCCGGAAAGCTCAATACCTTCGCTGATTTCTCCCCACCTGGCTCCTTGGTTTCAGAAGGCGGGAGCAAAAAGATCATTCCATAAGCCTAGACTTAGTGGATGGTCAAACTTACGAAAATCTATACCCGAACAGGCGATGAGGGTCTTACTGGTCTAAGCGACTTCTCTAGAACCCGCAAAACAGATCCTCGAATCGAAGCATACGCCGACGTTGATGAAGCTAACTCTGCGATTGGAGTTGCAGTTGCGCTGGCCCACGGTGAGTTTGACGCTGAGACATTAGCTCTGCTATCTCAAATTCAAAATGACTTGTTTGACCTTGGCGCAGACCTTTCAAACCCCCTAAACGAGCACTACGAATACGAACCACTACGAGTTGACGCTATTTGGATTGATGCTCTCGAAGAGGCCATCGACAAATACAACAAGCAGCTTGAAAAGCTAGATAGCTTTATTCTTCCAGGAGGCTCTGGCCTAGCTGCTGGTCTTCACTTGGCAAGAACTGTTGTCCGCAGAGCAGAGCGCGCCACCTGGCACGCAATCGAAAAGTATGGAACTGACCCTGCGAAAAAAGGACATAACAACGGTGGCGTAAGCGTTCTTGCCGCCAAGTATCTAAACCGTCTAAGTGATTTGTTATTTGTCTTGGCACGCTTTGCCAACATCAAGCACGGTGGCGATGTGAAGTGGATTCCGGCATCAAATAGACGCGAGCGTCCTGCAACTGTAAGAGTTGACCGCGAAGACTAATGGATTCACTGGTTTGGCTTGCGATACCCGGTTTAATAGTTGTTTTGCTTTTCATCCCGCGCAAGGCTCGAGAGAAATCGAAATCGAGAACAAAAAAGTATCGGACCTCAGGCGCGGTTCTTTTTGGCATAAATGAAGTTTTTGCACCATCAGCTGCCAACGCCGCTGCAGTTCAAGAGCAACAGCGGGAATCCAGAAGAGCGATTCCTGCTCCAGAAGACAAGCTGCTTTAGGCCAGCGAAGCATTTCTAGCAACAACAGTTACTACGTCATGCTCCACTGACAAGAATCCATCATCTGCGTTAACAACAAGCACTTCACCCTCGGGTTTGGTAACTCTAACCTCGCCGTTAGCCAAGATTGCAAGCATCGGTTCGTGACCTGGCATCAAACCAATTTCACCCTCAACTGTCTTGGCTACCACCAACTTGGCTTCGCCAGACCAGACTGCCTTGTCGGCAGCAACTAGCTCGACTCGTAGAGTTTTTTCAGACAAGGTTAGTTACCAGATTCCTTCTGAATCTTGGCCCACTGGCGCTCAACATCTTCTAGGCCACCGACGTTAAAGAACGCCTGCTCTGCCACGTTGTCAAAGTCACCGTTAGCGATCTTGGAGAATCCTTCGATGGTCTCCTTGAGCGGAACGGTGGATCCCGCAACACCGGTGAACTTCGTAGCCATGTAAGTGTTCTGAGACAAGAACTGCTGAATTCTTCTTGCTCTAGATACCGCAACCTTGTCTTCTTCGGAAAGCTCCTCAACACCCAAGATGGCGATGATTTCCTGAAGTTCCTTGTTCTTCTGAAGAATCTGCTTGACCCTAACGGCGGTCTCGTAGTGATCCTTCGAGATGTAACGAGGGTCCAAGATTCTTGAAGTTGAAGAAAGTGGATCCACGGCTGGGTATAGACCCTTGGAAGCAATTTCACGGCTTAGCTCAGTGGTTGCATCCAAGTGAGCAAAGGTGGTTGCTGGAGCTGGGTCGGTGTAGTCATCGGCAGGAACGTAAATTGCCTGCAGCGACGTAATCGAGTGACCACGGGTTGAAGTAATTCTCTCCTGTAGTAGACCCATCTCATCTGCCAAGTTCGGCTGGTAACCCACCGCCGAAGGCATACGGCCTAGCAGAGTGGAAACCTCAGAACCAGCCTGTGTGAAGCGGAAGATGTTGTCGATAAACAACAGCACGTCCTGCTTCTGAACATCGCGGAAGTACTCCGCCATTGTCAAAGCAGACAAGGCAACACGCAAACGCGTGCCTGGTGGCTCATCCATCTGACCGAACACGAGGGCGGTCTTGTCGATAACACCTGACTCTGTCATTTCGTCGATAAGGTCGTTACCTTCACGGGTACGCTCTCCAACACCGGCGAATACGGACACACCATCGTGGTCTTCTGCCACACGGTAAATCATTTCCTGAATCAAAACGGTCTTACCAACACCGGCACCACCGAAAAGACCAATCTTTCCACCCAGTACGTAAGGAGTTAGAAGGTCAATAACCTTGATTCCGGTTTCGAACATCTGGGTCTTTGACTCAAGCTGATCGAAAGCTGGTGGCTGACGGTGAATTGGCCAACGCTCGGTAACTTCGATCTTCTCGCCTGGCTTAGCGTTTAGAACTTCACCGGTTACGTTGAAGACGTGTCCCTTGGTGACATCTCCAACAGGAACAGAAATTGGCGCTCCGGTATCAGATACCGAACCTCCTCTAACCAAACCATCGGTTGGCTTCAGGGCAATGGCGCGCACTAGGTCATCACCTAGATGCTGAGCCACCTCCAGGGTAAGAGTCGTGGTTTCTCCCAACAGGGCAATCTCTGTTGTGAGGGCGTTGTAGATCTCAGGGATGGCATCGTGCGGGAACTCGATGTCAACCACCGGACCATTTACTCGAGCAATGCGCCCGGTGCCTGCCTTTGGAGTTGTCTTTGTCTCAGCCATTTCTTATCTTTCTCTTAGTCCTCATCGCCAACGGTGGCTAGTGCATCCGCACCACCGACGATTTCGGAAATCTGTTGTGTAATTTCTGATTGACGTGCCTGGTTACTCAAGCGGGTGTAATTCAAGATCAGCTTCTCGGCGTTATCGGTGGCTGACTTCATAGCTTTCTGGCGCGCGGCGTGCTCGGAAGCCGAAGACTGAAGCATGGCATTGAAGATCCTGCTTTCGATGTAAACCGGAAGCAGAGCATCAAGCACCTTGTTTACATCTGGCTCAAACTCGTAAAGCGGGAATATCTCGCTCTTGGAAGGCTCTTCAACACCCTCGACCACCTCAAGAGGAAGCAAGCGGACAACCTCAGGAACTTGGGAGATCATAGAAACGAAGCGGTTGTAGACCATGTGAATCTCGTCGACTCCCCCGTCCTTCGCTTCGGTGTTGAAATCAGCCAATAACGCATCTGCAATCGATTTGGCTGTTTCAAACTCGGGAAGGTCAGTTCCGCCCACCCACTGTTGACGAGATAGGAGCCTGCGGAAATTGAAGTAACTAACGGACTTGCGACCAACGAGGTAGAACACTACGTCCTTGCCCTGCTCCTTGAGAAGAGTTACTAGCTGCTCAACTTCTTTTAGAACGTTTGAGGAGAAAGCACCTGCCAGACCGCGGTCTGAGGTGAAGATAACGACAGCTGCACGCTCAATGGTCTCTGGTTCGGTAGTCAACGGGTGATCGATGTTCGAGTAGGTCGCCACGGCCGATACTGCGCGAGTAACAGCCCTTGAATAAGGAGTAGAGGCAGCAACGCGTTGCTGCGCCTTGTAGATACGAGAAGCCGAAATAAGCTCCATAGCGCGAGTGATTTTCTTGGTGGTCTGTGCCGACTTAATCTTCTGTCGGTAGACCCTTAGTTGTGCTCCCATATCTCTCCTTTCTTAGTCTCGAGTTAGCTAAACGATCTAGCGCTTTTGCTTGACGATCTTTTCCTGGTTTACTTCTTCTTCTTCCAAAGCATTCACAGCTTCATTTCCTAGAGAAGCAAGCGGAACACCCTGGCCGGTTTGGAAGCCCTTCTTGAACTTGTCAATTGCTGCATCCAATTCGCGGATTGTGTCATCTTCCAGGTTCTTAGTCTCGCGAATAGTCTCAATAATCTTGCTGTTGCGCTTTAGGTAGTCAAGAAACTCGGATTCGAAACGAAGCACGTCTTCAACAGGAACTTCATCTAACTTGCCAGATGTTCCAGCCCAAATCGAGACCGTCTGGTCCTCAACTGGATACGGAGAGTACTGTGGCTGCTTTAGAAGCTCCATCAACCTAGCTCCGCGAGCCAGCTGCTGACGAGATGCGGCATCCAGGTCGGAGGCAAACATCGCGAATGCTTCTAGTGAGCGGTACTGAGCAAGCTCAAGCTTGAGGGTTCCAGATACCTTCTTGATTCCCTTGACCTGTGCAGCTCCACCCACTCGAGAAACCGAGATACCAACATCGATAGCTGGTCGCTGGTTGGCGTTGAACAAGTCGGACTGCAAGAAAATCTGACCGTCGGTGATCGAGATCACGTTAGTTGGAATGTATGCAGATACGTCGTTTGCCTTGGTCTCGATGATTGGAAGACCGGTCATGGAACCGCCACCTAGTTCGTCGTTTAGCTTGGCGCATCTTTCTAGCAAACGAGAGTGTAGGTAGAAAACGTCACCTGGGTAAGCCTCGCGACCTGGTGGACGACGAAGCAACAGTGACACTGCTCGGTAGGCTTCTGCCTGCTTAGAGAGGTCATCGAAAATGATCAGAACGTGCTTGCCGCCATACATCCAGTGCTGTCCAATAGCGCTTCCGGTGTATGGAGCTAGGTACTTGAAACCGGCTGGGTCAGATGCTGGAGAAGCGACAATGGTTGTGTACTCCAACGCACCAGCTTCTTCCAAAGCTGCTTTGATGCCGGCGATAGTGGAACCCTTTTGACCAATAGCAACATAGATGCAGCGAACTTGCTTCACAGGATCTCCGGTTGCCCAGTTCTCTTTTTGGTTAATGATTGTGTCAATTGCAATCGCGGTCTTACCGGTCTGACGGTCACCAATAATTAGCTGACGCTGTCCGCGACCTACTGGAATCATGGCGTCGATAGCTTTGATACCGGTTTGTAGTGGCTCGTGAACTGACTTTCTTGACATTACGCCTGGGGCTTGCAGTTCGAGGGCACGACGTGCTTCCGCCTTGATCTCGCCTAGGCCATCAATTGGGTTACCCAGTGGGTCAACTACTCGACCCAAGAAGGCATCTCCTACTGGAACGGAGAGAACTTCGCCGGTGCGCTGAACTTCCATACCTTCTTCGATGCCCTCAAAGTTTCCGAGGATAACGGTTCCAATCTCGCGCTCATCAAGGTTTAGAGCAAGACCTAGGGTTCCATCCGCAAACTTTAGAAGCTCATTGGCCATTGCCGAGGGTAGGCCCTCAACGTGAGCGATACCGTCACCGGCATCAATTACGTGACCTACCTCGTTGCGCGAAGCCTTGTCGCTCTCGTAGGAATTCACAAAACCCTTCAGGGCATTGCGAATCTCATCTGGGCTGATTTTTAGATCTACCATTTGCTTCCTCTACTTCTGGGGCGAACCCCGGTTAAACGCTGGCCTAGGCCAGCATCATCTTTGCTTGCTTGAGACGGTTAGCAATGCTTCCGTCAATAACTTCTCCAGCTATTTGAACCTTGATGCCACCGAGAATAGCTGGATCTATCTCGATGTTTAGTCTCAGTGAGTTGCCGTAGTCCCGGGACAGTGACTTCTCTAGTGCGGCCTCTTGCGAATCGCTCAGGGCTGACGCCACGGTCACGGTTGCAACCAAGCGATCTGCGTAAGCAGATAGCTGCTTTCCAAACTGCTCCAACACAACCGATAGTCGCAGCTTCGTGGAACCAATAACCGCAAAGCGAATTAGTAGGCTCGCTTCTTTTCCGAACTTGCCTGAAATCAAAGCGTTCACCATCGTGAGTTTCTGCTCATCGCTGGCTTGCCTAGATGCAAAAGCAATCTGAAGCTCCTGGTCCGAGTCGACAACCTTGCGGAATTCAAACAACTCAGCTTCTAGTGCTTCAAGCGATTTCGATCTAGCGGCGATTGCGGCAACCGAATGAACGGCTAGCTGCTCCAAAGCAGATACCAAATCAGATCCTTTTGACCAACGCAATGCGACAATCTTGCCGGCTAGCTCTACGCTCTTTTCTGAAACAGAGACTCCAAAAACAGCGGTTAGGGCTTTTTTCTTGCCTGCAATCTCAGCGGAAGGGTCCGAGAGAATATTTCGCAGCTGCTTGGAGCCAGACATAGCTGAGCTGATCACGAAGATTTCCTCCGCGAATCTAAGGTCAGCGTCACTTAGCAGCGGAGTAAGGATTTCCTTAGCCGCTGCGAGTGCTTGCCTGGTAGAGCTTGACATGATGCTTACTTGCCTGCCTTTTCAGAATTCTCAAGATCCTTCAGGAAATCGTCAACTACCTTTGCAGCAGTCGCGCTGTCTTTCAAGCTTTGACTAACTACTTTGGAAGCCAAATCGATTGCCATGGAACCCACTTCGGAGCGCAAGCTAATCAGGGCAGCTTGACGTTCTGCCTCGATCTGGGTCTTGGCGGTCTGAGTGATTCTGGCCGCCTCTGCCTGAGCTTGCTCTTTCAACTCCGCCAGAATCGCAGCGCCTTCGGCGCGCGCTTCCTCACGAATTGCGCTGGCTTCGGCTCGAGTGTTCTCTTGGGCTTTCGACAGTTCGTCGGTCTTAGCGGCAGCTTCGGATTGCGCTTTTTCTGCAGCAGCCAAGCGTCCCTCAATAGCTTCGGTTCTTGCATCAAGCATCTTTTTGAAATTCGGTAGTACCCGAACCCAAAAGAACGTGAGCATGATGGCAAAGACAACCGAAGACCACAGGATGTCGTAGTCGGCAGGCAGAAGAGGATTCTTTGTCTCTTCCTCTGCTGCTGCGACGATGATCCTTGAAATCATGGTTTAGTCCTGACTTTGCTTAAGCGAAGATGAATGGAGTTGCAAGACCAATAAGCGCTAGCGCTTCGGTGAATGCAATACCCAGCCACATTGTGACCTGTAGTTTTGACGCTAGTTCTGGCTGGCGTGCGGTTGCTTCGATGGTCTTAGATACAACTAGACCTACACCGATTCCTGGGCCAATCGCTGCGAGGCCGTAGCCCACTACTGCAATGTTGCCGGTTAGTTCGGCCATGTTTGTGATGTCCACTTGTTTTTCCCTTCCGTGGTTTTTCCCTGACGGTTGTCAGATCCTTTAGTGCTCATCTGCCAAAGCCAACTGAATGTAAACAGTTGTTAGCAGAGTGAACACATAAGCCTGTAAGAAACTCACCAAAATCTCAAAGAGAGTAAAGGCGAATCCAAAAATGAACGTTCCTATTCCGAAGAAGCTAAAGAGCCCATCGGCGTAGAACGCAAAGAACTGAGTTGCACTAAAGCAAAGCACCAGCAAAAGGTGACCAGCCAGCATATTCATGGTTAGTCGAAGAGCTAGCGTTACCGGCCTAAGAATAAAGGTTGAGAGGATCTCAATCGGAACGACCATGACATAAAGAGCTGGTGGCACACCCGCAGGAGCAACCGCACTCTTGAAATATCCAATTCCGTGCTTTTTCACTCCCGCGTAGATAAAAGTTACGTATGCAGCCGCGGCAAGAACAATTGGATAACCAATTAGGGCATTCGAGGAGATGTTTAGACCGGGGATGATTCCCGTTATATTCAGGCCCAGCACTGTAAAGAAAACTGTTGTTAGTAGAGGCAGGAACCTGTCGCCGTCAACTTTTCCAAGCTGTCCGTGAGCAATGCTGGTTCTTACGAAGTTAAGTGAGATCTCCCCCATAAGTTGGAACTTAGTTGGGACAAATACTTGGTTCTTGGTGGCTTTCTGGAATTGCCTTGTCCAAAGCGAAAACAGAACAATGAGCAAAACAATCACCAGAAGTCGAACCAGGATGATTCGATTTATGGCGAACGGGGTGCCTTCAAAAAGGATGATTTCAGGGTAGAACTCCATAATGGAGGGTCCCTTGTAATTGCCCGAGTCGTCGGTGACCGCAGCCTTGATAACAAGGCTCAGAGCGTTATCTAGCAGTGCGGTCTCCTGTTTCGGGGTGAACGAATTCACGGCGATTTACAGTGTCTCAGCGTCGAACACCGAGCCATCTTAAAAATTCTAGCAAGAAAAAAACTAGCCCTCGACCACGGGAATTCGGGCTGAAAGCACGGCAATAGTGTCAATTGCCAGCGATCCCAGGATGGCCGCAACCAAGGTAAAAAACAGCACCGGGCCATTTATGAAATCAGCTTGGTTCAAAAAACCCACCACAAAAGCAAAGCCGATTAGCTTCACAAGCCAACCACCCATTACAGCGCCAAAGAACCCTGCTAAGGAAAGTCTTCTTCCAATCAGCACGCTAACTAAAGTCAAGCTGGTGAAAACCAGAGCTAGTGCCGCTCCAATCAGTGCGCTGGGCACCCCCTTTTGCTGATCAACGAAGTAACCTGCGACCGAGCCGATTGTGGCAATTAGGCCAATCAATAGCGAACCCTGCGCTAGCACCTTGATAAACAACAAATCCACAGACGATGTCGTCATGACTTCCGTGCCTCTCTTCTTGCTCTAAATATGGGCCATACCGTGTACGCAAGCACCGGTAGTGCAGCAGCAATAGCGATTGCTAATGCATCCCTGGATGGAATGAACAATAGCGAAAGTCCCCCGAAGGAAATAATCGCAGTCCACAGGTAAAACACTAAAACCGAGCCAACATGACTGTGGCCTAGGTCTTGAAGTTTGTGATGGATGTGCTTCTTGTCAGCCTTAAAGGGAGAATCTCCCGCACGAACTCGTCGAATAACAGCAAGCAGTAAATCAAGAAGCGGTAGCAACAAAATTGCAAAGGGCAGAATCAATGGCAAAAATGCTGGTGCTAGGACCCTGGAAGATACGGTGGCTGGATCAATCTGCCCGGTAACCGCAATTGCGGAGGTTGCCATCAGTAGACCCAGCAGCATTGACCCACTGTCTCCCATGAAGATCTTGGCCTTATGCCAGTTGAAGGGTAAGAATCCAACTGCGATACCGATCACTATTGCAGAAATCAAAGAAGCTAGGTTGAAGTAGTTAGTCGGTGAAGTTTGTTGAGTGATCAGGTAGGTGTACAAGAAAAATGCGCTGGTTCCTATCAGAACTACCCCGGCAACTAAGCCATCTAGTCCATCTATAAAGTTGACAGCGTTCATTACCAAAACTGCTAAGAAAATTGTGATTATCAGTGAAGCCCCATAGCTACCGATAATCAGCCCGCCAATTGGAAGCGAAACAATTTGGACTCCCTGCCACGCAAGGATTCCACCCGCCAGAATCTGTCCGGCTAACTTAATGCTCCAGTCCACGTCAAAAAGATCATCCAAGATACCAATGGCCACTATGACTACAGCGGCGCTGAAAATAGCAATAATTCTGATTGGTTCTTGAAAAACCGATTGGAACCAACCAAGGGACCCGGCAACCAACAGCGCCACAAGAAGACCAAAAAGCATGGCCAAACCACCAACTCGCGGGGTTGGCTCCGTGTGAACATCGCGCTCACGGATTTTCGGCAGCAGCGAATGCCGCCTGCTTATTCGTATTGTGAAAAAAGTAGCAACGAAGGTTGCAACTGCAGCTACCGACATAATCAGTAAGTACGCTCTCATGGCCTACACCTCAAGATTCTCGCCAAGAACTATGGCGAGCTTTTCGACGCTCAGCGCGCCACGTCTAACTACACGAGCTTTTCCTGTGGTAACAATCTCGCCAGACTCGTTGACCGAATCAACTAGATCTGTCATGTCAATAATGGTTGAGGCCTCCGCCTTTGGGCTAGAACCACCATCTAGATACACGCTGACTTTGGATCCGAGGTAAGCCTCGGCTTGCTGACAAGTAATTGCCGCTTCTTTGCCAGTAAGGTTTGCGCTCGAGACCGCGAGCGGGCCGGTTTCTTTCAGAAGTGCAAGCGCAATCTTGTGATCTGGCATCCGAAGAGCAACTGTGCCTTTGGTTTCACCCAAATCCCAAGTGAGTGAAGGTTGAGCTTTCAAAATCATCGTTAGTGCTCCAGGCCAAAAAGTTTCTGCAAGCTTGAGGGCGAGATTAGGAACCTCATGTGCTAAACCAGCTAGCGCGGAGGAGCTTCCAATTAGAACAGGAGGGGGGGACTGCCTATCGCGACCTTTGGCATCCAAAAGCTTCTGAACTCCCTCGTGGGAGAAAGCATCGCAAGCCAAGCCATAGACGGTATCTGTTGGGAGCACTACAAGCTCTTTGCGCCCAAGGGCAACTTTTGCCAGGCGCATGCCGGTTAGCAAATCGGTGTCTACCGAGCAGTCATAGATTCGCTGCACTGACATCTCCCTTTTACTATGGCTTTGTAGCTGAAATCATGCGGTCTTTACCGGCTAAATCTTTTTTGGAATCCACGCTAATCCAACCCTCAGCCAATAATAGTTCACGAATAGAAACAGCCTGGGTGTCCGCGTGCTCTAGAACTAGCAACCCGCCAGCCCTAAGTAGTTGCTTGGCTTTAGAAAGAATCTGTCGAATAACATCCAAGCCATCTACTCCCCCGTAGAGCGATACGGCAGGCTCGTGAAGTTGAACTTCCAAATCAACGGGGATTGAACCGTTTGGAATATATGGCGGATTCGAAATAACCAGGTCTGTAACGGATTCCATCTCAGTTAGACAGTCTTGGAGATCAACATTGCTTAGTTGACCAAGGTCTAGCTCATACTTATTGGAGTTTTGTTTCAAGAACTCAAAGGCCTCTTTAGATTTCTCAACGGCGTATACC
Source organism: Rhodoluna sp. (assembly GCA_044239775.1). Lineage (GTDB taxonomy): Bacteria > Actinomycetota > Actinomycetes > Actinomycetales > Microbacteriaceae > Rhodoluna. Next base: position 20,936 of record JBIIAT010000005.1, read on the forward strand.
TTTGCATCAGGCCTTTCGGTTGCAAAACTAAGTGCAATGGCACCACTACCAGCGCACAGGTCCACAATTACTGGATGTTCAAATGATGCAATTTTTTCCATTGCGAAACTAACTACTTGCTCAGTCTCTGGACGCGGTGTGAAAACTCCCTTACCAACTGCTAACTCAAGGTGCCGAAACGGCGCCAGACCTGTGATGTGCTGGAGCGGTTCACGATTGGCACGCCTGGATACCCCATCGCTAAATGCTCCTATCTTGTCTTCAGGAAATTCGGAATCCATTGCAATTGCGACGCTTAGCTCTGACCGAGTAATGCCGAGAATGTGTGCGGCAAGTAGTTCGGAATCAACTTCCGGAGACAAAACTCCGGCTTTAGAAAGTTGCGCAGCGCTTTGCTTCAGCAAGTCCGAAGTCAGCAATTACTTATCGCCTAGAGCTGCCAGTCTGGCTTCTTCATCGGTTCTAATTGCCGATTGCACGACAGGCTCTAAAGCGCCATCCATTACCTGGTCCAAGTTGTAGGACTTGTAACCGGTGCGATGGTCGGCGATTCTGTTTTCTGGAAAGTTATAGGTTCGAATTCTCTCAGAGCGATCTACAGTTCTAACCTGGGATTTCCGCGCAGCGGATTGCTCGGCATCAATTGCCTCCTGCTGGGCGGCAAGTATTCTCGCTCGCAAAACTCGCATGGCAGCCTCGCGGTTTTGAAGTTGCGACTTTTCGTTTTGCATCGAGACCACTATTCCGGTGGGGATGTGCGTGATTCGAACGGCAGAATCTGTTGTGTTAACGGACTGACCACCTGGACCGGAAGAGCGAAAAACATCAACCCGAATTTCGTTTTGACTGATTTCGACCTCTTCGGGTTCATCTACCTCTGGAAATACCAAAACCCCTGCGGCTGACGTGTGAATTCTTCCTTGAGTCTCTGTAACCGGAACTCTTTGAACCCGGTGAACACCACCTTCGTACTTCAGATGGGCCCAGACGCCTTCCGCTGGATCATTTGAATTTCCCTTGATGGCAATCTGGACGTCCTTATAGCCCCCGAGATCGGACTCGTTCTTGTCCAGAATTTCTGTCTTCCAGCCCTTCGAATTCGAGTACTGGATATACATGCGAAGTAAATCCGCTGCGAATAGGGCAGACTCAGCTCCACCTTCACCGGCCTTTATTTCCATGATTACGTCGCGACCGTCATCAGGGTCCCTAGGTATAAGAAGTCTGCGGAGCTTTTCGTTGGCCTCGACTACCTTGGCTTCAATCGAAGGAAGTTCTGCAGCAAACACTTCGTCTTCTTTGGCTAAATCCTTGGTTGCCGCCAAGTCCTCATTGAACGAAACCAGCTGATTGTAGGCAGAAACAATTGCGCTAACTTGTGCATACCTTCGGTTTAGCTTTTTTGCCAAGGCAGGATTTTGATGCACTGAAGCATCTGATAGTTGTTCCTGCAGCTGGGCATGCTCAGCCAGCAGGGGCTGGACTGAATCGAGCATTATTCTCCGTCGGAACCTGTAGGAACTGGCATGGACTTTTGCACTTGCATCAAGAACTCGACGTTGCTTGAAGTTTCCTTGAGTCGGTTTAGAACAAGTTCAAGAGCCTGCTGCTGCTCCAATCCGGCAAGTGCGCGACGAAGCTTCCAAATAATCTTGGTCTCATCAGGGTTCATAAGAATCTCTTCACGTCTTGTTCCAGAAGCGTTAAGGTCAACAGCTGGGAAGATTCTCTTGTCTGCAAGTGAGCGAGACAAGCGAAGCTCCATGTTTCCAGTTCCCTTGAACTCCTCGAAGATAACCTCATCCATTTTCGATCCGGTTTCAACAAGAGCGGTCGCAAGAATTGTTAACGAACCGCCATCTTCAATGTTTCTAGCCGCACCAAAGAATCTCTTAGGTGGGTAAAGGGCGGATGAGTCAACACCACCAGACAAAATTCGACCTGATGCAGGTGCACTTAGGTTGTAAGCACGTCCTAAACGGGTGATTGAATCAAGCAGAACAACAACGTCGTGACCTAGTTCAACCAAGCGCTTGGCACGCTCAATTGCTAGCTCGGCTACGGTTGTGTGGTCTTCGGCAGGCCTGTCAAAGGTGGAAGCAATAACTTCACCCTTAACTGTGCGTTGCATGTCAGTAACTTCTTCTGGTCTTTCGTCTACCAAGACAACCATGAGGTGAACCTCCGGGTTGTTAGTAGCGATTGCGTTGGCAATAGCTTGCAAAACCAGAGTCTTTCCAGCCTTAGGAGGCGAAACAATCAAACCACGCTGACCTTTTCCAATAGGGGCAACAAGGTCAATGATTCGAGTCGATAGCTTGTTTGGCTCAGTCTCGAGTCGCAATCTGGTCTGTGGGTAAAGCGGGGTTAGTTTGCCAAATTCAACGCGATCTGCTGAGGCTGCCTGGTCTAGGCCGTTTACAGTATCAATTCGAACTAACGCATTGAATTTCTGGCGGCCTTGACCTTCGCCTTCGCGAGGTTGACGGATGGCACCAACAACGGCGTCTCCTTTACGAAGACCGTACTTTTTTACCTGACCCAAAGAGACGTAAACGTCATTTGGTCCAGGAAGATATCCGCTAGTTCTAACGAACGCGTAGTTGTCCAAAACATCGAGGATTCCAGCAACGCTGATTAGAACGTCGTCAGGAGAAATCTCTGGCTCGACTTCTTCGCGGTCTGATCCACCACTTCGTCTGCCACGGTCACGATCGCGATAGCGATTGCGGTTTCTTGAATTGCGGCCGCCGCGGCGGTCTTCGTCGTAATCTCTTCTTCTTCTGTCTCCTGAATCCGAATTAGATTCTTGAGCGGGTGAGGAGTCTTTGCTTGATGTCTCGTTAGAGTCCTTGTTTCCCTCTGAGGAACTATCGGACTTGCTTCTGGACCTCTTCGGTGCGTCTGCACTAGTTTCTGTCGGGGCGGCTGCCTCGGCTACTACTCGGCGGGATTTACGTACCGGTTTAGTTTCTTGGATTTCATCCATTTATTGATTGCTCTTTCTTGAGTGAGTCGATAATCGATTTGACATTCGAGTTATCTCCAACACGATCTGATCGCGTGGTACCGCAGTATGTTCTGCGAGGATTTCACCTGTTATCTGGACGCTATTTGAAGGCGTCTATTTTTGGTGTACCTCCATAGTAGCACCTTTGTTGTCCACAGCCAACAGTAGCGGCAGCCACTGTGGATGAGTCTTTTCCGCTAGCTCCTTGGCCCTAAGCCTCTGAGCAGGATCGCTAGCAAGAACCAATACTGAAGGTCCAGCTCCTGAAACTACGGCAGCGTGACCGCTAGCGCGCAATGTCCTAATAAGCGAGTCGGTCTCAGGCATGGCCATTGCGCGATAGCTTTGGTGAAGCTTGTCCTCGGTGGCAGCAAAAAGCAATTCCGGAGACTGGACCATAGCTGCCACCAATAAGGCAGACCTGGAAACGTTGAAGACCGCGTCTTCATGAGGTACCGACTCAGGTTGAAGCGATCTTGCCAAGGCTGTCGACATCTTGGTAGCGGAGACCAGTACCAGTGGAGATACTCCTCGATGGACCGAAAGCTTCTTGGTGCGAGGTCCTGCTTCGTCCTCCCAAGCAATGCTCATACCGCCAAATAGGGCTGGCGCCACGTTATCTGGGTGATTTTCAAACTCTGTTGCGATATCGAGCATTGTCTTATCGCTGACATCTGCGATGCCGGTTAGTAACCCTTTGGCGGCCATGATTCCAGAAACAACCGCGGCACCCGAGGACCCCATTCCCCTGCCGTGAGGGATTTTATTGTTGGCCTTGAGTATCAACCCCGGTGGTTTTTGACCAGCGCGTCGGAAGGTCTCATGGATCGCAAGCACCACAAGATGGGAGTCATCTAAAGGCACCTCTGCTTCACCCTCGCCATGAACTTCGATTTTCAAAGTTCCAGCTTTAGCTGCGGTTACCTCAAGTTCGTCATAGTAAGCAAGGGCAATTCCAAGGGTGTCAAACCCAGGCCCTAGGTTGGCCGATGTCGCTGGAACGCGAACCACCACTGACTTGTTCTCGAAGCTAGACATGACTATGCGAGCCCCAATCTCTCAGCTACCTCGGCCGCGTTTGTTGAAACCGCTTCGGGTGTGATCTCGTTGCCCGCTTCATCCTTTAGGGCCCAAGCTGGGTCCTTAAGGCCATGGCCCGTAACGGTCACAACAATCAATGCCCCGGCAAAGCTCTCGCCTTGCTGAGAGGATTTGTATATTCCGGCAGCTCCGGTTGCAGAACTTGGTTCAACAAAAACACCAGCTTCCTGGGATAGGAATCGATGCATCCAGAGAATCTCTGAATCCGATACCGCGCCAAATTTACCAACAGAGCACTCCATAGCGCTTTGGGCTAGATCCCAAGATGCTGGATTTCCAATTCGAATTGCAGTGGCAATTGTTTCGGGATTCTTCACCGGAGCTCCGACAACAAAAGGTGCCGAACCCTCGGCCTGGTAGCCATACATCTTCGGGACTTTTTTGATTCGACCTTCATTGAAGTCCTCGAGATAGCCCTTGAAATATGCCGAATAGTTTCCGGCATTCCCAACAGGTAGGACGTGGTAATCAGGTGCTCTTCCTAGGTAATCAAAAACCTCGAAAGCCCCGGTCTTTTGTCCTTCGATTCGATCCGGGTTTACAGAATTCACCAAATGAACTGGATAGTTATCAGAAAGATCGCGAGCGAGAGTCAAGCAGTCATCAAAATTTCCCTGGACCTGCAGAATTTGAGCCTTGTGAGCTACCGCCTGACTAAGTTTTCCAAGAGAGATTTTTCCTTGTGGAACAAGTACTACTGACTTAATTCCAGCAGCCGCCGCGTATGCCGCCGCAGACGCGGATGTGTTTCCAGTCGAGGCGCAAATGACAGCTTTTGCACCGTGGCCTACGGCCTTGGAAACCGCAAGTGTCATTCCTCGGTCCTTGAAAGAGCCGGTCGGGTTCATTCCTTCAAACTTCAGGTAAACCTGGTCTGCTCCAACTAGTTTTGCCAACGCCGGGGATTCGATTAGTGGTGTGCCACCCTCCCCGAGCGTGATAATTGGTGTGCTTGAGTCAACATCGAGTCGATCAAAGTATTCGGTGATAACGCCGCGCCATTGATGGGCCATGTTTATAGGCCTTCCACTCGAATGACGGATAGCACTTGTTGCACCGCATCACTACTACGCAACTCAGTAACTACCGATGCCAAAGCAGAGTCGCTGGCGAGGTGGGTTCCGATTTCCAGATTTGCCACGGTCTTATCTCCACGACGCGCAGACTGCTCAACCACTTCAATAGACACTCCATGGTTGGAAAACATGGCAGCAATCTTTGCAAGAACACCAGGCTGGTCGGAAACTTGAAGCTGAATTGAATAGCGAGTTTGAATTCGAGCAATGTCCAAAAGCTCAAATGACGCGTGGCTCGAGTTTGCCAAGCCAGGACCACCGGCCACGTGACGCTTAGCAGCCGAAACAACATCACCTAAGATGGCAGATGCGGTTTGGGTTCCACCAGCTCCTGACCCATAAAACATCAAAGAGCCAGCGGCTTCGGCTTCAACGAACACTGCGTTGTAAGCGCCATTTACTGCCGCCAGTGGATGTGTTCTTGGAATAAGTGCTGGGTACACCCGAACCGATACACCTTCTGGTCCAGTCTTGTCGGCTTCAATAAATTCACAAATAGCAAGAAGTTTTATCACGTAGCCATCGCGCTTTGCTGCAGCAATTTGCTCTACAGAAATTGATGAAATTCCTTCTCGGTACACTTTCTCGAGCGGTACCTCAGTGTGAAAAGCAAGAGTTGCCAAGATTGCAGCTTTTTGTGCAGCATCGTAGCCGTCAATGTCTAGAGTTGGGTCTGCTTCCAGGTAACCCAAAGCGGTGGCTTCCTCCATCGCAGCTGACAACGAGATGCCGTCTTTATCCATTCGATCAAGAATGTAGTTCGTGGAACCATTTACGATTCCCAGAATTCGGGTAACTCTATCTCCCGCTAGTGACTCTTTAAGCGGTCGAATAATCGGTATTGCTGCCGCAACTGCTGCCTCAAAATATAGTTGTGCGCCGACTTGTTCAGCAACGCTAAATAGCTCAGTTCCGTGGGTGGCAATCAGGAACTTATTTGCGGTTATTACATCAGCACCTGAGTTCAATGCCATCAAAATGTATTCTCTAGCCGGATCAATTCCACCCATGACCTCAATAACGATGTCCGCACCGAGTATTAGGCTCTCGGCGTCGGTGGTCAAAAGATTTTTTGGGAATCCTTCGCGCTTACTGTTCGTATCCCGCACCAGAACGCCCACTAGTTCAAGTTCTGCTCCAACGCGCGATTTGAGCTCAGCACTTTGCTCCAGCAATAGCCTGGCTACCTCGGCGCCCACAGATCCAGCGCCAAGTAATGCAACCCGAATGGGGCGATATTCACTCAATTTGATTTCCTTACCAACTACAAAACTACCTTGTTTGCTCGATTTGGTATCCGGGATCTCTAGCAAACATATCGGCTTCGGTCTCGGCGCGCATGATTAACTGGGTCTCACCATTTGTAACGCCAACAATTGCGGGCCTTGGTAAGTAGTTGTAGTTACTTGCTAGGGAGTGGCAGTAAGCCCCGGTTGCCGCAACAGCCAATAAATCACTGGGGCCAATGTCTTCAGGAAGATAACAATCTCGGACTACTACATCGCCACTTTCGCAGTGCTTTCCAACGACCCTAGAAATAGCAGGTCTAGCTGCAGAAGATCTAGAGGCCAGCATCGCCGAATAGTTCGCTCCGTAAAGACTTGGCCTCGCATTGTCACTCATTCCCCCGTCGATACTCACGTACTTTCTACTACCAGTGCCGTTTTCCACTGTGACTAAAACGTCTTTGATGGTACCTACGTTGTACACAGTTACTCCTGCAGGACCCGAGATAACCCTGCCTGGCTCAAAGCACAAAACAGGTACCTCAATCCCAAGCTCTAGGCACTTGGCTACAACAGCTTCCGTGATCTTCTCGGCAAAAACCGCAATGCTCGGAGCGTCGTCCGCGACTGTGTAGTTGATGCCAAAACCGCCACCTAAGTTCAGTTCAGGCACCGGACCTTTTTCAAGGAGTGTCTTGTGAAGTGGAAGCAATCTAGTAACAGACTCGATAAATCCATCGACGCTAAATATTTGTGAGCCAATGTGAGAATGAAGCCCAAGAAAATTCAAGCTAGATAAAGATCTGATTTTCTCAACAAAAGCTGGGACATCGGATATTGCAATTCCAAATTTCTGATCTTCTCGAGCAGTAGCCAAGTATTCGTGAGTGTGAGCATGAACCCCAGAGTTCACGCGAATTCTCACTCCCTGCTTCTTTCCCTGAGCTCCCGCGACGGATGCGATTCGCTCAATCTCAATTTCAGAGTCAATGACAATAGCTCCTACCCCGGCCGTAACTGCTCTAGATATCTCCGAGGAGGATTTGTTGTTGCCATGCAAACCAATCCGGGCAGGGTCGATGCCCCCCGCAAGAGCAATAGCCAGCTCTCCTCCTGATGAAACATCAAGATTCAAACCTGCTTTATCGACCCAACGAACAATCTCCGTTGTCAACAGCGATTTTCCAGCGTAGTAAATCTTGGCTGATGTTTTACCACTAGCCGCAGTTTCAAATGCAGCCTTTACTTCAAGCGAGCGTGCTTCGAAATCACTTTGGTCAATGACCATCAACGGCGTTCCGTACTTGTTTGCTAACTGGCTCACCGGCACACCGGCAATCAAAACTTCGCCTGATGCAGCTCGCTCTAGATTCTTGGGCCAAATTTTGTCATCGACAAAGTTCAAATCCTTGGGTTCCACAAGCCAAGTCGGACTTAGCAAAGCGTCTGAATTTGCCACTTGTTACATCCGCTCCGGTGCGGATACACCCAATAAACCAAGTCCGTTTCTAAGCACAACACCGGCAGCGTCGTTGAGCCAAAGCCTGGTGCGGTGAACTGACTCAACTTCATTTCCAGACTGAGGGATAACCCGACAGTTGTCGTACCAGCGGTGATAGCTTCCGGCAACTTCTTCGAGATACCTTGCAATTCTGTGAGGCTCGCGGAATTGAGCTGCTTGAACCGCAAGCCTTGGAAACTCACTTAGCTTGGCAAGTAGTTCGGCCTCTGATGCGTGAGTTAGCAGTGCGGGGTCGAACTCAGAGTGGTCAACCAACATGCTTTTGGCGTTGACTGCAACTTGCTGAGTGCGAGCGTGAGCATACTGAACGTAAAATACCGGATTGTCGTTACTTTTTTTGGATAGCTGGGCTAGATCGATATCGAGTTGCGAGTTGGAAGAAGATCTGGCGAGCGCATACCTAGCAGCATCAACACCGACCGAGTCAACAAGATCTTCCATTGTCACAACGGTTCCTGCTCGTTTTGACATTCTTACCGGTTCACCATCGCGCATCAGGTTTACCATCTGCCCGATAAGAATCTCTAGATTTACACCAGGTTCGTCACCAAACGCTGCACACATCGCCATCATTCGCTGAACGTAGCCATGATGGTCGGCACCTAGCATGAATAGGCAGCGCTCAAACCCTCGTTCGCGCTTATCTAAGTAGTAAGCCAGGTCACCCGCGATATAAGCTGCGTTTCCATCGGATTTGATAATTACTCGGTCTCTATCATCACCAAATTCAGTTGACCGCAGCCAGATCGCACCGTCTTGGTCAAAAACATGGCCAAGCTCGCGAAGTCTTGCAATCGCTTTGTCAACCGCTTTCGACTCATGAAGTGAGTTTTCATGGAAGTAAACGTCAAAATCAACTCCAAAATCATGGAGTGACTGTTTGATTTGGGTGAACATAAGATCAACGCCAATAGAGCGAAATTGTTCCTGAGCTAATTCGTCAGACATAGAAAGTATTTCTTTGCCCGCAACTTCAATTACTTGATTAGCAATGTCCTCTATGTATTGACCGCCATACCCATCCTCGGGCGCCGGAAGGCCCTTAGCTCTTGCTAAAAGTGACCGTGCAAATCGGTCAATTTGCTCACCGTGGTCATTGAAGTAGTACTCCCTCGTAACCGCGGCACCTTGGAAAATCAAAATACGGGCCAAAGAATCACCTGCGGCAGCCCAGCGGGTCCCACCCATGTGAATTGGTCCTGTTGGGTTCGCGGAAACAAACTCCAAATTCATCTTGAGTCCCGCTAGAAAATCGCCACGGCCATAATCCAACCCTTTCTCAACGATTGTCTTGGCTAACTCCCCGGCGCTAGCTAGCTCTAGGCTGATGTTGATAAAGCCCGGTCCGGCAATTTCTACCCTAGAAACCTCAGGAAGGTCTTGAATTCTAGGAGCTAACAGCTCAGCAAGCTCCCTTGGCTTTAGTCCTACCAGCGGTGAAAGCTGCATGGCAACATTGGTTGCCCAGTCTCCGTGCTCTCTGTTCCTGGGCCGCTCAACTACTATTTCGGCGGGCAAGGTCGCAGCACCGAGTGAGCCATCTGCTTGCATCTTTTCCAAGATGAGCTTGATAGCCGACGCTAACTCTGCTGGATCCAAGATTTGCCTCGCAAAAACAGTTCGGAGAAATTCTCATTCGGAGCTTTAAGTGGTAACAATTAACCGCAAAAACTATGTGATTTCCTCTAAATCATACCGAGAAAGCGCTATTTACGGCCACGCTGTTAGGCTTTAGTAGCATTGCCCCCATAGCTCAGGGGATAGAGTACCGCCCTCCGGAGGCGGGAGCGTAGGTTCGAATCCTACTGGGGGCGCAAGTAGCTAGCTAGCTGCGACAGCGCCATGGAGCGATGACTCAAAGAGTTCTTAACCTCCGGCTCCAATTCAGCAGCCGTTATTTCAAAACCATCCGGAATAAAAATTGGATCGTAGCCAAACCCGTGATCACCAGAAGCTGCAAAAGCAATTCGCCCAGGCAAAGATCCAGTAAAGCTGACCTCGTCTGAAGCCGTGACTAAAGATATGGTGCAGAAAAAACTAGCAGCCCGATTGTTTACTGGAATGTCCTTTAGCTGATCAAGAACGAGTTCACGATTTTTGACATCATCTTTCACACCCGACCAGCGTGCCGAGAAAATTCCAGGGGAACCTCCCATAATCTCGATTGCTAAGCCAGAGTCATCTGCAATGGAGCTAATCCCGGTGTTAGCAAAGGCTGCCCTTGCCTTTATCAGTGAGTTTTCCAAAAAGGAAGACCCGTTCTCAATCGGTTCAGGACCTTCGTAACCCAACAGTTCTAAACCAGGAACCAGAGGTTCCAATATTGCAGCTACTTCTTTGACCTTGTGTGAGTTGTGAGTGGCTAAGACCAGCTGCAATTAGGGCCTCGGGGAGCTTAGAACGCGTTTTTGTATCTCACTAAGTTCCGTGGTTCCCTTGAGTGCAAGATCAAGAAGAGCATCTAGCTCGTTGCGATCAAATGGGGTCTTCTCTGCAGTTCCTTGAACCTCAACAAACTTTCCAGACCCAGTGACAACAACATTCATGTCAGTTTCAGCTCTAACGTCTTCGGTATAGGCCAAATCCAGAAATGGTACGGAATCGACAATTCCAACGGAAATGGCTGCAATGCTGTCCGAAATTGGCTGCTTTTTCTCCGAGATGAATTTTTTGGTCTTTCCCCACTCAATGGCATCGACCAAAGCAATGTAAGCGCCGGTAATTGCCGCTGTTCTAGTTCCTCCATCGGCCTGGAGTACATCGCAGTCAATAACTATTGTGTTTTCTCCTAGTGCAGAAAAATCTACAACGCTTCGAAGAGCCCTTCCAATAAGACGAGATATCTCATGAGTTCGGCCACCGATTTTCCCTTTTACCGCTTCTCGATCTGATCTATCGTGGGTTGCTCTTGGAAGCATGGAATACTCGGCAGTTACCCAACCTTCGCCCTTGCCAACTTTCCAGCGCGGAACTCCATTGGTAAATGACGCTGTGCAAAGCACCCTTGTTTCCCCAAAGCTAATTAGGGCAGAGCCCTCGGCGTGACTGGACCAGCCGCGCTCAACGCTTACCTGTCGCAGTTGATCAGGTGCTCTGCCATCGATTCTTAGCAATTAGATTTCCTATCTTCTCTAGATTGATTCCACTCGAGAAACCTCTGGTCCCAAGAAGCGCTTGGCAAGTTTCTCAAAAGCTGCTGAATCTCCTGTTGCCCGAAACGAAAGTGTTGGTTTATCGCTATCGAGGCGAAGTAGATTGTTCTCCACCAAGACTTTGTACACATCCTTGGCGGTTTCTTCGGCGGAGGAAACCAGGGTTACCTCATCACCCATGACGAAAGAAAGCGCTCCGGTAAGAAGTGGATAGTGGGTGCAACCCAAAACCAAGGTGTCTATTCCTGCCTCTTTTAGCGGAGCAAGATAGTTTCTTGCAGCCTCGATAATTTCAGGACCGGAGGTGATCCCTTGTTCCACGTAATCCACAAAACTTGGGCAAGCTGCACTTAGAAGCTCAACGTCGACCGCAGCAGCGAAGGCGTCGTTGTAGGCCCTCGAAGAAATCGTCGCGTTTGTTCCTATCACTCCAACTTTGCCGTTGGAAGTAATGGCTACCGCTCTTCTGACTGCAGGCTGAATAACTTCAACCACAGGAATTGACATTCCCTCTGTGTAACGCTCTCTAGCGTCTCGGAGCACGGCCGCCGAAGCGGTGTTGCACGCAATCACCAAAAGTTTCACACCTTCAGCAACTAGTTTGTCCATGACGGACAAAGCTAATTCCCGCACTTCAGATAGGGGCCTAGGTCCGTAAGGGGTATTGGCAGTATCGCCCACGTAAATCACAGATTCATTTGGGAGTTGATCAATGATCGCCCTGGCAACAGTTAGCCCACCTAAACCAGAGTCAAAGACTCCAATAGGTGCACTAGCTACGGGGATGTTCACGTGTTTCAGTCTATAACTTGGGGTCGTTGCTATCAGGGCTAGGCTTAACAGGTGCTTAGATCTAGTGCATTACTCACCGACCGGTACGAGCTAACAATGCTCCAAGCTGCTTTGCGCTCCGGTAAAGCAAACCGCAAGGGTGTATTTGAAGTTTTCTCTAGAAGCCTTAGTGGCGGAAGAAGATTTGGAGTATTCGCTGGAAGCGGAAGACTGCTGGATCTAATCTCAGAGTTTCACTTTGAAAGCGCAGAAATCGAGTGGCTGCTAGCCAACCGGATTGTCGATCAACCCACCGCCAATTGGCTAAGTGAGTACAAGTTTTCAGGGAACATATATGCCTACGCCGAAGGAGAGATCTACTTCCCTTACTCTCCAGTTCTTTCAGTTGAAGCCTCCTTTGCCGAGGCTGTGGTTCTAGAAACTCTTATTCTTTCTGTCCTGAACTACGATTCAGCAGTAGCAAGCGCGGCAGCTCGAATGGTGACAGCGGCTCAAGGTAGACCGGTGTCGGAAATGGGTTCACGGCGTACTGCAGAATCATCGGCAGTTGCTGCCGCCCGGGCAGCATACATTGCTGGCTTTAGCGCCACTTCTAACCTAGAAGCTGGAAGAAGTTTTGGAATACCGACTATGGGAACAGCTTCCCACGCGTTTACGTTGCTGCACGACAGCGAGAAACAAGCTTTCGAAGCACAACTGGCTGCCTTTGGAGAAGGAACTACTTTTCTCGTCGACACTTACAACATTGAATCCGGCATAAAAAATGCCATTAGCGTTGCTGGAACAAACTTAGGTGGAATACGAATCGATTCGGGTGATCTCCCAATTGAGGTAGCAAAGGCCAGGGCTTTGTTGGATCAGCTTGGCGCTACCAAAACGAAAATAACCGTTACTAATGATTTGAATGAATACGCGATCGCGTCGCTTGCCGCCGCGCCAGTTGACAGCTACGGTGTTGGAACTTCAGTCGTGACAGGCTCAGGAGTGCCAGCCGCAGGGTTTGTATACAAAATGGTTGCCTACGAAAATGAGCCCGGTGATTGGCTAACGGTTTCCAAACAATCTGCCAAGAAATCAAACATCGGGGGCAAGAAATTTGCACTGCGACAACACAATGGCGAAGGAGTGGCTTCCAAAGAAATAGTAGCTTCGGGTCACGAGGTGAAGCTTGGGCCAGCAGATAGAAATCTTTTGGTGACTCTAGTCACCGATGGAAAAATTGACCCGTCGCATCAAGGGGTCTTGGGGGTAACGGCTGCTCGTTCACACCATCAAATCGTCAAATCTGAGCTTCCGGCAAGTGCACACCGTCTAACAAAAGGTGAGGCTGCTATACCAACGGAGTTTGTCTAAGCTTTATCGTCATCGCCTGGTTTGAGCTTCGAATGAATCTCTTTACACTTAGGGCACACCGGGAAGTTCTTAGGGTCTCGTCCTGGAATCCAAACCTTGCCACATAAAGCAATAACCGGGGTTCCCATAACGGCAGATTCGACAATCTTGTCTTTTTTTACATAGTGAGAACATCTCTCATGATCGCCTGGCTCAATGAGTTTGGGTTCGGTGAGGGTATCTGTCCCATAATCCGTGTCCTGCATACTCACTGTGCTCTCCAATCAGTCTTTGCCTGTCACTCAGAAGCGAGTTACAAAACCACATCAAACACTAGTTTGTTGCCGTCACGAAGAATTTCGATTTCAACCAATGTGCCTTTTCTTTCCTGGCGCACTGCAGAGGTAAGCTCGCTGGATTTGGTCACTAACTTATCGTTTAGTCGAACTACTACGTCTCCTGCAAGTAGGCCAATTTTGTCAGCCGCACCGCCTGGGGTAACTTCAACAATCAATGCCCCGACTGGGAAAGCAGAACCAGAATCAGATGACATTGAATCGGTGACTAAAACCCCAAGAACACCATGGGTTGCACTTCCGTTAGCAATGATGTCATCTGAGATTCGCTTCGCGACGTTGGCGGGAATTGCAAACCCGACACCAATACTTCCGCTTTCAGCCGAGGAACCAGCCTTTGCAATTGCTACGTTGATTCCAACCAGCTCTCCCTTGTCGTTTACCAAAGCACCACCGGAGTTACCGGGGTTAATGGCTGCGTCAGTTTGAATCACACCAAGATTTACAGGAGGCACAGAGCTGCCAGACCAAAACTGCAGACCTTGTTCTTCTGGGTTTTCAGAGGAGGCAACTTGAATTGTTCTGTTTAAAGCGGAAACGATTCCGCGGGTGACTGTGGCCTCAAAGCCTAGCGGTGCACCGATTGCTACCACCTGATCCCCAACGTTAATCTTTGTTGAGTCTGCAAAAACCATTGGGGTAAGCGGCTTGGTCGACTCAATTTTTATTACAGCCAAATCATTTGTTGGATCCACTCCAATTAGGGTGGCTGGAAAAACCTCACCCCAGTTGGTTCTCACGGATAAGCCAACACCGGCGGTTGAACCACCTAGTGTGACAACGTGTGCATTGGTGACGATGTAACCATCACTGGTTAACACAACACCGGAACCATTACCAGCTGAGTTTTGACCGGCGACTCTAATTGTGACCACCGAGGGTGCTGCTGCAGAAGAGGCAGCCGTGACCCAGTTAACGCTTTCTAAATTGTTGACGATTATGGCCGGCGGCCTAGTTAGGTAGTTTTGTGCCAGTACCCCGGCTCCTGCCCCAATAGACGCACCAAGAATTACACCCAGCATTATTGCTGATGTGGCAGTGAAGAAAGTTAGTCGCTTCTCTTTGGCTTTTTTGATCTTCTGCTTCTTTGGCGGAAGCTCCACGGGGCCATCGAATAGGAACTGGCTGTTGTAAGTTAGCTTTCTGCTGCTACCTTGATGCTCGGCTGGCTTGTTGGTCATCTATTGAACCTTTCGTCTGTCTCTATAGTGACAAACAATCCTGAGATTTTCTGGAGAGCAAGCTTTGTAATCCCTTAGATAAACCTTATTGCAGAGCTCGACCGGCTTTTGAATTACGAGTCAGCAACCGAAGGAGCTGGGTTTTTCTAGGCAATCTCCCGCTACCAGGAGCGCTCCCCTAAGGGCAGGGTTCTGACCGGGGTACCTGCCATCAACTTCTAGTTCTAACAAATTACTTGTGATTACGATCTCTCCCGTGGCGGGAGTCCAATTAGTTTGTCCAACAATCCGATAGCTAACAAAATAGCTGGCACTGGCTCGCACCTGATACATCCCCGCGGTGTCAAAGCTGCGGCTCACTACTGCACCGAGTTGGCGCGAACCATTGCTGAATGTCCAGCTAACAAAAGCAGGGGTGAATAAGACTTCCGCTTGATTTCCCAAAATCATTTGGGTTCCAACGTGAACTGAAGGGTCTGAGGTGAGAGTAAAAACTTGACCTGGCAGTAGCTTGCCGGTGGGTTGAATCGAAGCGTTTAGAGGCTTGGGTGGAAATGTCACCGATGCGGACGTGAAGCTAAACGTGCTGGGAGTAGTAGTTCGCACCATGGTAGTCGCAGGTGGATTAGCTGCGGGCTTTGGTGCAGCGGCTTTTTTGGCAGGTGTGCCGCAAAGAGATTGAATCCAACGCTCGGCGGCATCAGCAGATCTTGGAATATAGCGAAGCTGTGCCAGAGATGGGCAAGGTACGGCTTTAGCAGGGGTAGATTTTCTCGGAGCAGTTGATTTTGACGAGCTTGAACCTGTAATTGATGTAACTGTAGTTGAACCAGGAGTAGTGGAACCAACCCCAACGCAGATAGTTACCGAGCTTCGATTCACTGCTGATCCGTGAGATAGACCGGAAGATCCAGCTGAGCAAGCCATTGCAGCTTGCCCCTGGAAGCCAATTATCACTGTTGCGATTAGTGCGCTTGAAAGCAAAACGCTTAGTTTTGAAATTCCTGACATACAGGAAAGATAAAATCAATTTCCGCTCCTTGCAGAAATTCTCCACAAGCTAAAAACCCCATCCTTGTGGATGGGGTTTTTACTAGTTGCGGGGGCAGGATTTGAACCTACGACCTCCGGGTTATGAGCCCGGCGAGCTACCGAACTGCTCCACCCCGCGGCGAAGTTCCAATCTACCACTTAATGGGAAACAGTTTCCAGTGGCTTATTCACTCGCTGCTAAGGCGGCTTCGATTGCAGCGCGCAGTTTCTCTTCAGCAAGTCCGAATGCGTTCCAGTCTCCGGAGGCCAAGGCGGCTTCTTTTTCCTGGATTGCCTCAAGCGCTTGCTGCAGTGCTGCCTGTAAAGCAGCTGAACCAGTTGCAGGGGTTTCTGGATCAATTGGGGCAGTTCCGGGATCGGTTGGAGTTGGAGTCGGTGTGATTCCAGAAGATCCAAACAGCACGGTTAGTGCTTGATCCAAAGTGTCCTCGAATGCGATTTGATCACCGAAGGCAACCAATATCTTCTGCAGCAATGGGTAGCTAGTTTCACCTGTGGATTGGATATACACGGGCTGGACATAGAGCAATCCCCCAGCAACAGGAAGTGTCAAAAGGTTTCCGTTTAGCACTTTGGTAGATCCCTGTCTCAAAATGTTCAACAGCTGTGAGACCTTGGAATCAGCGCTGAAGTTGTTTTGAACTTGACCAGGGCCTGGAACAATTGTGTTTTTCGGAAGGGTCAAAAGCTTAAGCCGACCATAATCTTCAGACTTACCACCGGTAGCCGATCCTGCGTCAGAATTCGCGACAAGGTAACCAGTCAATACGTTTCTTGAAGACTCTCCAGTGGAGCGAGGTATAAAGGTCGAATACAACGAGAAGTTAGGCTCTTCTGCACCTGGAACTTGCATCGTCAAGTAATAGGGAGGCTGTAGGGTTCCAATTCCAGTGCCACCAACAGGGTCTGGAGGTGTCATCCAGGCGTCTTGCTGAGAATAGAAGGCGCCAGCATCTTCAACGTGGTAACTTCCCAAAATTGCTCTTTGAACCTTGAACAGGTCAGCAGGGTAACGAACGTGGCTCATTAGATCTGCCGACATCTCACTTGTTGGCTGGATCAAGCCTGGAAAAATCTTTTTCCAGGTCTGTAGCACTGGGTCTTTCTCATCCCATTCATACAAAGTTACTTTTCCGTCATAGGCGTTGACAGTTGCCTTAACGGAGTTACGAATGTAGTTGATTTCGCCTCGAAGTAAGACACTTGCTGAATTGGTGTCAGCAATTGCCTGTGCGATATTTTCAGATCTTGAATAAGGGTAGTTATTGGATGTGGTGTAACCATCAACAATCCAAACCACCTCACCATCCACAACTGCAGGGTATGGATCAGAATCAAGCTGCAAAAACGGTGCCACAGCTTGAACTCTCTCGCGAGGGCTTCGGTTGTAAAGAATCTGAGACTCGGCATTGATTGCATCAGAAAGCAAAATCTGTTCACTCTGGAACTTCAATGCATAAGCAAGTCGAGGAATGATTCCAGAAATCATTGGCCCGCCTGAACCCGAGAAGGTGTTGTAGGTCTGGTCGTTCTCGCCGTCTCCAGCTGGAAAGTCCAGTTCTAGCGCTTCAGATCCACTAGGCGCTCCTACGATCGAGTAGGTTGGAGAACTTTCTCCGAAGTAGATTCTTGGTTCATATTCGCCCAGTTTTCCAACGGATGGAATACCAGATTGCATAAACACTGGCTTACCATCTGCGGTTCTCTGATTTCCAAAAGCAGCAACAACACCAAAACCGTGAGTGTAAACAACTACGTTGTTGTACCAAGACTGCGAGTCGCCAAGCCCGGCTTGGTTTAGCTCACGAACTGCCAAAACGGTGTCTTGCACCTTTCCATCGATTTCATATCTGCCAACATCAAGCTGGTTTGGGAAGTTGTAATACTGACGGAACTGCTCCAGTTGCCTAAATGATGCACTCACCAGGGCCGGATCCAAAATACGAATTGAGGCGGTGGTTTCGGCGTCTTCACGTATTGCACCAGGGGTAGCGTCGGTTACAGCGTTGTATTCAACCCTTTCGACATTGTCGATGCCGAAGGCCTTGGAGGTGGCCTCCAGATTTCTTTGAATGTAAGGCGATTCCAGTACTCGCTCGTTTGGAATAACTTGGAATGTTTGCACAGCCCACGGGAACAAGCCACCCAAAACTAAGGAGCTAACCACCATCAAGCCTGTTGCTATTACCGGAAGTCGCCATTTACCAATAAAAGCTGCGACTAAAAATAGCAGCGCAACAACTACAGAGATAAGTGCGAGAATTTGCAATCCAGGAATTGCCGCGTTTACATCGGAGTAAGTTGCTCCGGTAAACAAACCGGTTGCACTTGTCATTGTCGAATACTGATCTAGCCAAAGCGATGCACCTTGTACCAACAGGTATAAGAAGGCAAGCAAGCCAATTTGAATTCTTGCCGCTTTAGAAACCAGAGTCTCTCGTCCATTGAATCTGATGCTGCCATATATAATGTGCACTCCGGCAGCAAGTATCAGGGCCAAGAGTAACGCACCAGAAAAGAATCCGACTAGTCCAAGGAAAAAAGGAAGTTGAAAAATGTAGAACGAAATATCCATACCGAACTGCGGATCGGTTTCGCCAAATGGGGTGCTGTTTAGAAACGCTAGAACAATTCCCCAGTTTGGAGCAACTGCCAAACCGGCCAAGACCCCAAGGACAATTGGAACACCAATCATCACAACTTTGCGTAATTGGTCAATTAGTTGGCGATACTGCTCGAAGGGAGATCGCTCGTCAGGGAATTTGATGTATACCGGCCTGAAACGAAAGGCTAACCAAAGACTCAAACCGGTTATTAGAGCAAAAGACACTGCAGAGACTGTAAACAGTAGGCTCTGAGCAAAAATCCCAGTGGTCAATACGCTCAAGAAGCCAAGCTGGTCAAACCAAAGAACGTCGGTGTATAAATCGGCAACACTGAAGAGCACTGCGCCGATAACTACCAAGATTCCAAGTGCGATGCTCGCTGGCGAGATTCTCGGTCGGACTGGTCCTGATTTTGAAGCTTGAGTCATTTTTCTCCCTGGTAATTAGTTTGTGCAGCTAGGTAAAGATTCATAATTTTCGTCTTTAGAAAGTTTCTCGAGAGCTCCGAGCGCATCTTCCAGCGTCTCTATTTTAACAACACGAAGTCCTGCTGGTTCATTTCCAACGATTTCCTCACAATTGGCTGCCGAGGCAAGAAACACCGTGGCTCCAGATCGCTTGGCTCCATAGAGTTTTTGGACAATCCCGCCAATGGGGCCAACTTCACCAGATTCGGTTATGGTTCCCGTGCCCGCGACGTGCAAACCTCCGGTTAGGTCCCCAGTAGTTAGCCGGTCAATAATTCCTAGGGCAAACATCATTCCACCCGAAGGTCCCCCGACATCCCCTAACTGCAGCTTTACATCAATAGGAAACTCGTATTTGTAGCCAATCAATATTCCCAGTCGAAAATTGCCCTCGGCGTCCTTAATCGGGCTTAGATCGTAGGTAACTTTCTTGCTATCACGTAAAACCGTAACGCTAAATGGTTTCTGTTCGTCCCAGTTCTCAACTAGGGACCTCAGCTGATCGATGGTAGTGATTGCAGTTCCATCAACGGAGGAAACGAAATCGGCAGCTACCAGTTTTCCACTGGCTGCGGTGTCAGCAAAAACCTCGGCTATATAAACCTGCTTCGGTGTCTCATACCCCAGGTAATTTAGAGCCGCAGCAATTGAATCTTGCTGGGAAACTTCCATCATCGCGCTGGATTCAGATCTCACCTGGTCGGTAGTGCGATCGTCTGGATACAAAAGCTCCACTGGAATAACCTTCTGCGAGCCATCCAACCAAGCCAAAGCGATTTCTACCCAATTGGGAGTTCCTTCCGGGTTACCTACAATGCTTACCGTCAACACATCCAGCGCGCCCTCGGAGTCATAGCTTGGAGCGCCAGAAATTGAAATCACTGGCTCTCCATTCACCTCTCCCAAAACGTCGTAGGCGGGTCCGGGTCGCTCAATTAGATATGGGGTTGGCAAAACCGCAAGAGTGAGAAAGCCTCCGAAAAAGGCAACAGCGGTGAAAAAGGTTATCGCGCTCTTGGCTTGAGCATTTGATTTCGCTCTAGATTTGCCCTTTTGGAAAAAAGTCATGACCACCCTGTATCTGCTTGGTTTCCAGCCTAAGACAGTGAAATGGCTATCTTGCCGGATTCAACCACGCTCTCGGCGAACACCCAGCTACCGAAGGCATAGTTGAATGCGCGAGGAAGTAGCCTTGAATAGCAAGGTTAAGAAAGAAGTGACGTGAAGTGAACGATAACCCCCAACAGCCCGAGGATTTCGAGGCTATCTTGCGCAAGTTTCTTTCCAATCAACCGCTTAACCCTGAGCAGTTGGCAGCAGCGGCTGGTTTACCAATTGACCCCAAAGCATTACAGGATCTCATAGCTCAAATAGGTTCCGCGGTTTCAGCAGGTGGTGAATCTGATGGCATCAATTGGGCATTGGTTGAATCACAGGCCAAAAAAATTGCTGCAAAATCCGCTGCTAAAGTCCCGGAGTCAGTTGGCCGTTCCATATCTCAGGCAACTGCAACCGGAAATTTGTGGCTCGATGAAGCAACTGACCTGGGTCAACTAACCAGCGAGCCCAAACTGTTATCTCGTGAGCTCTGGGTTGCGGACTCAATAGGTCTATTTCGAAAGCTTGCAACCCCCGTTGCCGAACGCATGGCGATTGCGCTCACTGAAAACTTCCAAGAGAACCTCCCTGAAGAATTTGCCGGGTTTTTATCGCAAGCAAGTGGCATCATGAAATCCGCCGGATCTGTGATGTTTGCTATGCAATTGGGAGAAGCTCTTGGAAAGCTTTCGGAGGAAGTCCTAAGCGGAGGAGATATTGGTTTACCAATATTCCAGGAGCCAAGAGCGGCCTTCGTTCCTCAGAATCTGGCCAGCTTTGCTAGCTCTTTGGAGGAAGAGTCAGATCAGGTTTACATGTACCTGGTTGTTAGAGAGCTTGCTCATGCCAGGTTGTTCAAGCACACCAGATGGTTGAGTGAATACATCACGAACTTAATCACCAGCTACGCACGGGAAATTACGATCGATAATTCAAAAATTATTGAGCTATCGGAAGGTTTTGACCCAAGCGAAGTTGGCGCAATTCAAAAGGCTATGGAATCTGGAGCCCTTATTGCCCCTCGAACTGAATCCCAAACCCATACTTTGGAAAAAATTGAAACTGTCCTTGCGCTAATTGAGGGTTGGGTGGACTGCGTCACCCAGGCTGCAACCACTCGTCTTCCGAGAACCCTGGCCATCGCAGAAGCAATCCGAAGAAAACGAGCCAGCATCGGCCCAGCCGAAAGAACTTTCCTAACCCTCATCGGATTAGAGCTTCGACCAAGAAAACTGCGTGAGGCATCGAGAATGTGGAATGAAGTTACCAGCGCGGTTGGTCTAGAAAAACGAGATGGCATTTGGTCTCACCCGGATTTGATACCAACCGAACAAGACATCATTGATCCAACAAATTTAATTAAGCGCGTAATGAGCCAAGGTCCAGAAGATGAGATGGATCAAGCACTAAGAAACTTACTTAGCTGAGGCTGACTGCAATAGCGATATAAACCTCGAAGGTGCGCGGTCTCGGCCCTTGTCCGAACTTACGAAAGAAAGCCTGAGCTCCCGCTGCGCTCTGGTTATGCCAACATAAAGCAACCTTTTTTCTTCTTGGATTTCAGCGTCTGTTTTCGCGTAGCCAATTGGTAAATATCCTTCGTTGAGGCCAATAATAAAAACTATTGGCCACTCCAAACCTTTAGCGGCGTGAATAGTAGATAAAGTAACCGCATCTGTTGTTGGCTCGTGCTGGGAGTGTGCTCTATCTGCCAGCTCAAGAGCGAAATCCTTAATTTGTGCACCCTCAGGTAATTCATCCAGCATTGAAAGCAACGAATCCAGCGCTTCCCACTTGCTGGCAACCGCTCCCATCTCGGTGGGCTTGTTCTGTTGCCAACCTAGCGAGCGAACTATGTCACTGACTGCTTGATGAAGTGGTTTCCCCGAGGGACTAAGTGACTCAGCTCTAACTAGTTGAACTGCGCTTTTGATTTCCGGGCGGGAGAAAAATCTCTCTCCGCCACGAAGTTGATAGGAAATACCAGAATCAGCTAGGGCTTTTTCAAGATCTTCGGATTGATTATTGATTCGATACAACACCGCAATGTCGCTCTTAGACACCCCTGACTGGATGAGCTCCGAAATTGACTTGGCGACGGCTTTGGCCTGGGAAGGTGCCGAATCGAAACTAACTATTGATGGCGTTGTTCCGTTCACCCCCAACGACTCAAGACCGCCACCGATGCTGGCATCAGCGGTTAGCCGATTGGCAAAGGCGACAATTTGTTGTGTAGATCGATAGTTTGTGCTGAGATCAACAACACTCGAGCCTGGGTAGCGCTCGGAAAAGCTACTGAGAAATTCACTACTGGCTCCTGTGAAGGAGTAAATAGTCTGATTTGGATCTCCCACAACGCAAAGATCAGCCCGTTCTCCTAGCCAGTGATCTAGCAGCGCGTGCTGAAGCGGTGAAATGTCCTGATACTCATCAACAGTGAAAAATCGATATTGGCTCTGCACGTGAGACAGGGCCCTTGGCTCAGCCTGTAACAATCCAAGGGTAAGAATTAAAACGTCCTCCCAATCAAGTTTCTGTAAGCGGATCTTCTCTAGCTCATAAGCTGATTGGATTTCCATATTCTTTTGAAAGCTAAGACCCGCAACTTGAGGCCTTGAATCGGCAAGCTTGGAATACTGCTCCATGGATAGCATGGAGTATTTTCGCCACTCGATTTCACTGGCTAAATCGCGAAGTGCAGCTGAGTCCAAATTAATGGACATTGCCTTGGCAACTTGGCCAATTAGCTTGGCTTTGGAATCAAGAATCGAAGGAGCCGGAACTCCAACTAGCTGTGGCCAGAAGTACTCAAGCTGTGAAAGTGCCGCTGCGTGGAAGGTTCTTACAGAAACTGTTCCAACACCAAGTTGCCTAAGACGCGAGCGTAACTCTCCAGCTGCTCGGTTTGTGTAAGTGAGTGCCAATACGCGATGCGCTGCAAAATGTCCGGTTGCAATTCCATAAGCAATTCGATGAGTTACCGTTCTGGTTTTTCCGGTACCGGCACCAGCAAGAATGACAGTCGGGCCAACAAGAGCTTTGGCGGCAACTTTTTGCTGCTCGTCTAATCCCGAAAGAATTTTCTCGGCAGCACTACTGGTCATCAGTTGATCTTTCGGTTGCAGATTCGATAGCCGATCCGTACCAAAGCTCAATCAGGGACCGCGAAATTGTTGAGGAGCCTGGGAGAAGGAGAGAGTGAGCTTCGGCCTTGATCTCGTCTTTCGAGAACCAACGCAGTTTCACAATTTCTTCACCATCTGGCAAAAGCTGCTTGGACGAATCAGCCTTGGCTGTAAAACCAAGCATCAAAGACAAAGGAAACGGCCAGCTCTGTGAGTAGCGATAGCTAATCTCAGTTACCTCTAGGCCGCACTCCTCTTTCATTTCTCGTGAAACTGCTGCCTCGAGCGATTCACCAGGCTCAACAAAACCAGCAAGAATCGACCAACGATTTTGTTCCCAGGTTCCTTGAGATCCAAGAAGTATTCGATCTTGCTGATCGATGATTGAAACAATCACTGCGGGATCAGTTCTTGGAAACAGCTCAAGTGAATCCTTCAAGCATCTTCTAACCCAGCCACCTTGCTCAATCACAGTTGGTGTGCCGCAATTTGGACAGTGCTGGTGGGAGCTGTGCCAGTTGTTGAGAGCAAGAGCCTGAGTGAACACTCCAGCATCGCGATCACTAAGCCCCTGACCAATTGATCGAAGTCCGTGCCACAGATTTTGATCGGGCTCAATTTGATTGGCGGAGTTGTCGTTTAATACCGCCAAGACAATTGCAGAGCCAGCTGGCTCCAAAGAGCTAGAAGCAATTGTCTTTCCCAGATAGACCCGAAGATTTGCCCGTGGCACCTGATCTACTGGCAAGAGCCTAAGCATTGGACCTTGGGTAGCTGATTGAACAAGAGTCTTGCCTTTATGCATTACTAGAACCCGGGTATTGGAATCACTCCAAAGCTGATCGAAAAGCTCTGGGTTTGCCCTAGATAAGTAGTCTCTGTCCAGGGCAAAGCGAGCCAACGGCGGAAGCTTAATTTCAGTCACTTTATCCCTAGCGTGGCGATACTCATTAGATGGGGCTATGTTGTCTAACCTTAATTCATGGCTAGATCTCCCTTGATTTTAGCGGCACTGGCTAAAGACGCAGTTCCGCACTTTGACTTCGCTCAGGTGAAGCACCTGGATGCTGGACAATCAGGTGCTTTTGATGCAGCCCTACTAACCGCGAAAAGCGGTGAGCACTTTGTAGTTCGAATGGCAAACAGCGCTAGTGCGGGAACAGAGCTAGAGGCTGAGATTCAAGCTCTTAAAGGCTTTAGCTCAACCGTGAGACTAAATCTTCCATTTGAGATTAGCCAGCTAGTTGGCGACACCCAAGATGCTGATGGTGAGAGAGCATTGGTTTTCAATTTCGTCTATGGAAACCCAGTGGATCTAAGTCGAGTGGACCCAACTTCGATGCTGACCGCTTCTTTGGGATCTGCTCTGGCGGCAATACATAAGCTTCCTGCCGAACTGGTCCAACAATCAGGTTTTCCTGAAATTGATTCTTCAACTAACTTGAAACACCGCGTTATGGAACTTGACCGCGCAGCACAAACTGGAAAAGTTCCACCGGTACTATTGCAGCGCTGGGAAAGCGCAGTTGAAGACTCCAGCTTGTTTAGATATCAACCAACTGTGGTTCACGGCGCAATTAACAGTCACAGCGTCTTGGAATTAGACGACAGGGTTTCAGGAGTTTTGAACTGGAGCGGCCTTAGAATTTCCGACCCAGCAGAAGATCTCTCTTGGGTTCTTGGTGGATCAACACCAGAACTAGCCAAAAACATTGTGTCTCGCTACTTCGAATCAAGACCGGGAGCAGATAGCAACATCTGGCCACGAGCACTTCTATACAGCGAGCTTGAATTAATCCGCTGGTTACTGCACGGCTACGCTCAAGGAAATCAGGCCATCATCGAAGACGCGGTTGGAATGCTTTTAGTTCTTACCGAAGAAGTCGAATCTGGAAAAGCCGAACGGATTCAAGCCGCTCCCCTAGCCACCGAAATTGCCCTGCAGCGTGCCGCAGAAGCTCCGCAAACACCAGCTCGCGGTAACGAACTGTTCTAAGCAAATAGCTGCCGCCAAGTCCTCATTAGTTCATCCGGCCCTGGAATTGGCTCTGGTCTAAGTTCTGTATTGTCGGCAACAAAGAAAAAGCTCACGTCGATTTTTTCGATTGGAATGCCCTTCAGCTTGGAATACGCAAAACGATAGAGAGCGAGCTGTAAGGTCATTTCCTTTTCCTGCTGCTTCGTTTGTGGTGGGCGTCCGGTTTTCCAATCCACAATTTCATAGCGATCTCCTAGCTTGAATACGGCATCTAGTTTGCACACAAAGGTATTGACTCCATAGGTGAGGTTGATCTCGGTTTCAACATCAGCAAATTCCAGATCAGCAAACCGAGAGTTTTTGAAAACCTCGGTGAGCTCGGCTATGGAATCAGTGCCTACATTGTCTACCTCCGAAACAAGGAACTCCTCGACCCAAGAGTGGAACAAAGTTCCGGTTCTAGTTGCCCGATAGGGCTTGGTAGGTGTTGGCCTTAGATATTTTGCAGCCATGGCGTCAACATCTGTCACAAACTCTTTGAATCTTGACGCCGGTATGCGAACTGGAAGCTTCACAAAGCTAAGGCGTTCGATCCGATCATCTTGCTCTTTTAGAAGTAAGTCAATTTCAGATTGAATTTCACTTTGGTTTGAGCCAGCATCCATTTGAGCTTGTAGTTCAGATCCGGCACTTCTTACCTGCTCAGCGGCTCTAGATAATAAAACTTTGTGTTTTGGACCAACTGGATCAACAGGCCAGCTCGTAGTTTTAGGACTTTGGTCAAGTGGATTTACTTGACTGACGATGATTGGGAATTGGTAATTCTCCCCAGCTAGCACCTCAAGAAAGCGCGAGGGTTTTCTTGAATTAGTGTTTCCAGGCTTCCAGTAAGAGCCAGTAAGAAGAAGTGCTGACTTGGTTCGAGTAATCGCTACATATATCAAGCGATACTCTTCGCGAAGCTGGTGTTCTTTGTTTTCTGCTCGGAATTTCTCCTTAGCCACTTTGATTTCTGACTGGATGGTAGTTGACGAATAGTCAAAGACTGGAAGCGATTTGCTGTCACCTCGCAGCGGATAAGGAAGCTCTGCTCCTGAGAGCCACCCAGAAATTGATTTTGGTTTTGAAGGAAAATCGTCTTCCACCATATTTGGAATCGCGACAAAGTCCCACTCCAACCCTTTGGCAGCGTGCACTGTTAGAACTTGCACCACACCAGCTGCCGGGTTTGATTTGGGGAGTTCAAATCGCTCTTTTTTGGAGGCGTAATCCAACCAGTTTAGAAACGCACCGAGCTGACCCGCAGCGCTAGCAGAACCAAAGCTAGCTACAGTTTCAAAAAATGCCTGGAGCTGAGCCATTGGATTTTTAAGCTTTGGGTTAGCACGAAGCTCAATATCTAGCCACAGCTCTTCTGCAACGACCCGAACAAAATCAGGAAGCGGCAATGAAGTAGACGCTCGCAGGTTCCGAAACAGCAAGGCGGCGTCCTTGAGTCTGTTGAGCGACTCTTTGGAGAATTCAGCCAGTAGGTCCAAGGATTCACTGGTTACCTCATCAAGAGCCTCAATAATTGTGAGCTCTTCGCGAAATACCCCCTCTTGCCTTGGTCCAGAAAGCTTTTTAGCAATCACAAATAGTCGATCAATATCTTTTGCTCCAATGCGCCACCTGGCTCCTGTTAGCAGTCTTATTAGCTCGCTTCCGGCATCCACTCGCTGGATTACCTTTAGCGCGGAAACCAAGTCCACAATCTCAGGAAGCTCGAGCAATCCGCCAAGCCCGACCACTTCAACTTCAATTCCATTAGCCTGCAGGGAGTCAACAAACAAACCCATTGATGAGCGCTTTCTCATCAACACGGCGCAGCTAGCGCCTTTGGCAAGAGCTGGCTTTAGCCACTGGCTTATCTGCATTGCTTCCTGCTCGATGGTTTCTAGAAAACTAATCTCGACTTCCCCAACTGGTGCCTCCGGCATGGCTTCCAGTGTTACTGGAAGTACTCTTTCTTCGGCGGGCTTGGGTATTTCGTAGCTTGCTTGCAAAGCAAGAGGCTTTGAGATTTGATTCGCTTTTTCTAGAACTGATGTGGGGTTTCGCCAACTGGTCTTTAGGCTAAATAGCTTGGCTATTCCAAAATCGGAAGCAAACTCGTCGAGGTTTGACGCACTTGCTCCTCGCCAGCCATAGATCGACTGATTGGGGTCACCAACTGCAAATACCGACATTCCACCGAACAGGGTGGATAGCAGCCTTGTTTGCAGCACAGAAGTGTCTTGATACTCGTCCAGCATTACCTGAGTGAAGCTCTTTCTAAGCTCGTTCGCAGAATCCGGAAAGTTACTAACGGCCTTGAGCGCCAAAGCGACCTGATCGGAATAGTCCACCATGGAGCGCGCCTTTTTCTCTCTTTGGAAGATTTCCGCAAGCTCTGCAACCAAGGGGGTTGGTTTTAGCTCCTCCATGATTGTGTCGACGTAGCTAAAGCGTGAGCTTAGTTCTTCGCCTTCTTTCTTGGGCAAACTAGCGATGTGATTCACAGTTGCAAGAACTTGATCTTGAAGTTGGCTAGCACTTTGCCCGTTGTCATTCAGGGCTCTGGATAGCTCAATTACCTTCTCCACCAGGGTGTCAATGTTTAGCTCGAGATCACTCAGTGTTCCAGACACGTCCGAACCGAAGCGAACGCAAACTTCTCTAGCGAGCTGAAATGCAGTCGCCTCACTGATAAGTGTCGCGTCTGATTCGTAACCAAGGGCCAGTGCGTTATCTCTAAAGACCTGATTTGCGAATGCGTTATAGGTAGAAATCTGAGGTGGGGAAAAATCAAACTCCAAATCCTCAGGCCAAAAACTCGAATCGCGAAGTTTCAAAAGTGATTCATAGATTCGCTTGGATAATTCAGTGGCTGCCTTCTTGGTAAAGGTGAGGCCCAAGATTTGCTCTGGCCTGGCAAAGCCATTGGCAACAAGCCACAGCACACGAACCGCTAGCAGTTCGGTCTTGCCACTTCCAGCACCTGCTACCACTAGGGTCGGTGAGTCAAGCGAGGCTTTTTCAATGGCGTCAATTTTTTCCTGTGATAGGTCTCTTCCTTTGATGACTTTGAAGATTTCGGCAGCTGAGTATTTAACCAACATAGGAAACCGCCCTTGTTAGGTGGATTTTGCAAGAGCCATACTCGCGATCTGAATCACAGTGATTAGAAAGCTGTGCGATGAAAACTGACTTAGCCATTCCATCTACTGTTTCTAGAAGCATTTTCTTGAAACTCTCGGAGGTTTCCTCAGTCATGGCAGGTTGTGCTCGCTCGGTGTAGTTTGCGCCACCGACAATTAGCAACTTGGCTCCAGCTAGCGTCTCTTGGGTAACTGCGCCAATATCTGAAAAGCCGCCTTCTAAAAGTGCCATCTGATACAAAGCCAGTTGCGGGTTTTTTGCTGTGTCATTTTCTGACGGTGCAGTGCTGCCGGTTTTGAGATCGACAATCATGACAGAGCCATCTGGGTGCTGCTCTATTCGATCCACCTGTCCCTGAACCCTGACAGTGTCGAATTCGAAACGAAAGTTTTGTTCTTTGGCAAGAACTTTGGAACCGGCCTGCTCAAATTGGTTTAGGTAACTTGCCAGGTTGGTAAGCATTCTGGCAGCTCTTCTTTTCCCTAGATCTTCAAGCCACTCAGCTTCGAACTCGAGACTGTGCCAACGAGAATCGGTTAGTTGCTGAAGCTTGGCAAGATCGGACGAAGTGCTGGTTTCTAGCACCTCGTGAATCAGAGTCCCTAAAGATGCAGAGAATGAATCAGATCTACCACCGTGGTTTTGCAAGAACCAGTGCAGTGGACACTTGAGATAGCTATCCAACTGCGATGGCCTAACTGTCACGTGATCTGTCAACAAGTCTGTAAGTGGCTCATCGGTGGAAATAGGAAGTAGGCCATACCAACTTTCTGGAGAGCTTCCTGGCACATTGGCTGCCGCTAACCGAGCTAGGCCAAGAGCTAACTCTCGAGCTTTGTCCTCAGAAGCCAGAGCTAGCTCTCGCCGCAGTTCACCGGCCAGGGATCGAAGAGTCAAGGTTCTTGGGATCTGAGACTCAATCTCAGGAATTGAGCCTGCAACCAAGCTCATAAATTGCGAGATTTGTTCCTGCTCTTGATCGGTTGCGCTGATTAGGACCTTGTTTCTTGCAGAGCCTAAAGCTTTATTAAACATACGAAGCTCACCAGATAACTCTGACTTAGTAAATTCCGATCTTTCGGTGATCTCTCCAGCGGCTAGTGCGTCAAGAAGTTGTGCTCCCAAAAGAGATGATCTTGGTTTCAGGTTGGGCCAGACACCCTCGATAAGACCTGGCAAAACCACAAAGTCAAACTCCTGGCCGATCAGCCCAGACGGCGTCAAAAGGGAAACAAACTCTCCCGACAAATCATTCAGCGCCAAAGAGTCCTCAGGTACTTCTCTTGCCAGTTGATCTAAGACAAAATCAATGGGCTTTTTTGTTGGATTGCGCTCGGTAAATCTGGCTGCTGCTGCAAACAAAGTCATGAGCGAATCCAGATTCCTACCGGCTTGCATCGAAAGCTCCGATACTCCCCTGGATGCAACTACCCAACGATCAAGCAATTTGGTTTCGGAAACTAGATTCCACAACACAGATTCGGTAGTTGCCTCAGGCTCGTTAGCTAGCTTGCGTGTTTCGCCAATTAGCTTTAGAAACCTTTCGACTTTTCTTGCCTCCGGTGATCTAATCAAAGAGACCAAATTGGAATCAGTAAACACTTCTAGCAAAAGCTCGTCGGTTGTTGCCTCTGATTCTGGGTGTGCTTTTCGTAAGGACCTCTTCAGGCGAACCAGCCCCAAACCATCTAGTCCACAAACTTCGGACACTAGCAGCTGCTCCGCCTGGGCCAGGGTTAGCACTTGATCAGATAAGCAAACTGCCGCAAGCCTGAGTAACTCACCCGCCGCATGCTCAGATTTGAGTGCCGCCGCAGTTCCAGTAACTCGAACCGGAACAGAGTGAGCGCTAAGAGATAGCGCTAGCGCTTCTAGCTCTGGCCGACTTCTAGCAATTACGGCCATATTGGACCAGGCAACGCCTTCGAGAAGATGCCTCCTTCTAATCGCTCCTGCGATGTAGGAGAGCTCATCGGTGTGGGATCTAAAGACTTTCGCCTCCAGGCAGTCATCAGCCAACAGCTCTTCACTAGAAGGTGTCAAACCTTTTCTTTGCCTACCTGCTCTAGCAACCTCGATTTGGGAGCTCACTTTTGCAAGCGCTAGGGAAATTCCTGCTGGTCGGATGCGATGTTCCGGTTCTAGGTAAATGGTTGTGGCAATCTCACCCTTGGACTTAGCGATGCGCTCGGTGAGGATTGTCATGGACTTAGGGTTTGCAACCCGGAAGCTCAAGGTCGCAACATCTGGATCACCAAAGAAGCTAACTCCGGCACCAAATTGGGACAACGCATAGATTAGCTCAGAAGCGGCCGGAGTAAGCTCTTGGGCATCATCGACAAGCAGTGCCTTCATTCCAGAAATCGACTCGGGTAGTTCACTAGTTGTAGCTAAGGCGCTGGCGGCATGCCGAAGCAGTGAAGCAGAGTCATACTTTTTGGATTCGGCTGCGTTTTGTAGTAAGAGGTATTTTTCAAAGCAGATGCTGGCTGCTTGCCACTGCGGAACACTTTGACTAACTGCAAGCTCGCTAAGTTGTGAGGGGCTAATTCCGTGCTCAATAGCAACGGCGATTAAATCTCTGAGTTCGTTACGAAATCCAGCTAGCGATCGAACGGTTGCATCAAGGCCGGCTGGCCAAATGCCAGGGTCTTGCTCGGAAATGATTTCTAGCAGCATGGAATCTTGCTCGCTTCCGCTGAGCAAAGTCGGTGTTGGGGTTCCCGTTCTTTTTGCCTGATCCACCAAGATGGAAAAGGCCAAGCTAGTTAGCGTTTTCGCCAGCGGCGAAGCGGTCGCCGTTTGCATTTCGAGTGCTAACTGATCGCGGTATAAATTGGCGCTATTTCTAGTTTGGGCGATTACAACAATTTGATCCGGTTTGGCACCAAGGTCAACTAGGTGCAAAAACCTTGCCTTGAGGCAACTGGTTTTGCCTGATCCCGGAGAGCCAATTACAGTTACCACCGCTTGGGCTGGCAAGTTAACTGCGGCAAGTTGGGATTTTGAGAGCACTAGGGCTCTGACTGAGTCAATTTTGTCCAGGGGAACAAATTTGGGTGCAGTCATGACAATCAAGATACCCGAGGGTTATGACAAAGGTTGCAACGTGCCCACTATTCCTGCCGTAATCTAGTAGTAGAAAGGTTGGTCATGGACGTCAAAATTGGAATCAAACATTCCGCTCGCGAACTTAGCTTCGATTCTTCAGCTAGTGCTAAAGACTTGGAGGCTACCGTCGCCAAGGCAATCGAGTCAGGCTCTAAGTTGATTAGCCTTACTGACTCCAAGGGGAATGTCTTTTTGATCCCAACCGACACCTTGGCGTACCTAGAAATTGGTGCGGAGGAAGCACGCAGAGTTGGGTTTATTGCCTAATGGAGTTTTTATTCATCGTTTTCTACGCGGCCATCTTGGCTCTTGTTGCACCTGCTGTAAAGATCACCTCTGACCGATATGGATCTTTCGTTCCGGCAACGATTGCGCTTTGCACCGGAGCCTTCTTGTGGGTGCTTCTTACAGTTCTAGGTTTTGGTTATACCGATGGCTGGATTTGGTCCATTGTGATGGTTGCAATGCCGGTGGCTATGTACTTTGGCTCAAAGCTTTTGGCTTCAAGGCGTGAAACCAAGGACCAGCAGCAGTTATCTACTAAGCCGTAAGACCTATCGAGTCCATTCGAAGAGTGTGGGCGGCAATCATCTCTGTTACCAAAGGCTCAATCTTGGTATAAGACTCTAGGTTCACCACTCGTTCTTGCTCCAGGGTAAGAGTTGCGCTCTTATCGATTCCGGCAAGCTTCCGGTTATCAAAGGCAGCCCTAACTTCTAGCAGCACATCCCCCATTAATCTTCGGCCCCAAAGAGCAAGCCTGGAATCTAGTTGCGGATTAGCTTTCATGCCCTCAACTAGCACCCGCTGAGCAAACTTTTCTAGGGTCTTGTCGGAAAGAGCTTTTTCCACCCCTTCTCGAAGTTCAGCATTTAGTCCAACTGAAAGTCTCTTGTAGAAATCATCCAGCAAACCAGAAACCAAGTAGATCTTGATAATCGACTCATACCAATCTGTTCCAGAGGTTCTGGAATGAAAGGTGTCAATTCTTTCGGTAAAGGGGTCCATCGAGTCAGTTACGTCAAAACCCAAACCAGAAATCTTTTTGGATATTGCTCGATACTTCGCAAAGCTCTTGGCTGCAGCCTCGCTCAGCTCTGCTTTGTATTGCGTGGTGGGGGCATACTTTAGCTCGTTGGTTAGAATCTCAAAATTTGAAAGCAACAGATAAGCAAGCTGTCCAAGATAAGTCTTGGGTGCTGGGGTGTATGGCTTTAGATTGACCTTGGTCTTGTTTCTGCCAGAGCGCTCTTCGCGATCAGGCAATACGAGCTTGCCGACTTTTTTCCTAAGGGACTTAAACCACTCAAACACGTTTCAAGCATAAACGGGATGGCTGGTTGGCAAGTAGAGTAAGAAGAGCATATATAGGAGTAATTTGACGTTCAAAGACTTAGGTATCGATCAAGATATCTATCAGGCCCTCGAGGGCCGCGGAATCACCAGTCCCTTTCCAATCCAAGAGCAAGCAATACCGCTTGCCTTGACCGGTCAGGACATAATTGGCCAAGCCAAAACTGGAACCGGTAAAACCCTAGGTTTTGGCCTACCGCTAATTCAATCTCTTGGAATAGATCCAGAAAAAGGCGCTAAGGCACTTGTTGTAGTGCCAACAAGAGAACTAGCAATCCAGGTTGCAGAAGATCTCAAGCTAGCTTGCTCCAACAGATCAACTACTGTTGCAGCAATTTACGGTGGAAAAGCCTATGAGGGCCAAATTGCCGAAATTGATGCCGGAGCGCAGATTATTGTCGGAACCCCTGGTCGATTAATCGACCTATCTAAACAAAAAAAGCTTGATCTAAAGCACATCCAATTCATGGTGCTAGACGAAGCTGACGAAATGCTAGATCTTGGATTCTTACCAGATGTTGAAAAGCTATTTGCTTACACACCGGAGTCACGCCAGACCATGTTGTTCTCTGCCACCATGCCAGGCGCCATTGTTTCACTTGCTCGCAGGTACCAAAACAAGCCGGTTCACATCAGAGTCAACGATCCAGATGAGGGCCTCACCAAAGCCGACATCAAACAGTTTGTCTATCGCGCACACGCACTAGATAAAGACGAGGTAGTGGGACGAATCTTGCAAGCTGAAGGCCGCGGCAAGACGATTATCTTCTGCCGCACCAAGCGCCAGGCTGCCAAGTTAGCCGACGAACTGATTGATAGGGGCTTTAACGCAAGCGCTCTGCATGGCGACATGTCCCAAGAAGCCAGAGAGAAATCGATGGCCAACTTCCGCTCCGGCAAAAAAGACATCCTGGTTGCCACCGAGGTTGCAGCTAGAGGTATCGATGTTGACGATGTTACGCACGTGATCAATTACTCGGTGCCGGAAGATGAGAAAGCCTACCTGCACCGAGTTGGAAGAACCGGTCGCGCGGGTCGCCTTGGTATTGCGGTTACTTTCGTGGATTGGGAAGATCTAGCTCGCTGGACACACATCGACAAAGAATTACAGTTTGGTCAACCAGATCCAACCGAGACCTACTCAAGCTCGGAGCATCTATTTGCCGACATGAACATCGCCCCCGGAACCAAGGGCAGGCTAAAAGCTAGCACCCGTGTGGAAACACCAAAGCCAGCAAGAACTCAAGGTTCACAAAAGGGCTCCAGGCCAGCAAGAAACTCCGACTCGAAGCCTGAGCGCTCCGGTGAGAAAAAATCTGAGAACCGTCCGGCAGGAACTGCCAATAGGACAAGAAACCGCACCCGCGGTGGCAACCGCTAAAGCGAAGCTTCAGTTCCAATTCCAAGCTTCAAAATTCGATCCAGCATCTCTTGGCTGGTTGTGTTCTCGCCCAACTGATTGGGTTTACCAGAAACCCCGTGATAATCACTTGATCCGGTAACAACCAGATCGTGCTTTAGGGCAAGATCTAGTAGCCATGACCTAGCCGCTTCTGGAACATCACGATGATAAACCTCAACTCCGGCAAGTCCCCTACTAATCATTTCCTCAAAGTGCACGATTGGTAAATCTTCTGGACTGGTGTCTGGTCCCACGCCTTTTAGTGGATGTGCAATCACTGGCACACCTCCAGCTTTAGTAATTAGTTCAATTGCCTCGACTGTGCTTACCGTCGAATGCGAAACATAAAAAGGTCCATCGGTTGCCAGGTAATAATCAAAAGCTTCGCTGCGATTGGAAACTTTTTTCATGGTCACAAGAGTGTCCGCAATAGCGGGGCGACCTATGGTCGCACCCTTATCTAGGTGATCTAGGACCATTTCCCAAGTTATGGGAATCTCTGTGGCTAACTTTTCAACAATTGCTCTAGCTCTAACTTCCCTGGTTGCGACTGTATCGCCAAGGACCAAAGCAAGTGCTTCGTGGTTTGGGTCTGGAAGGTACGCCAACAGGTGAACGCTGATTCGAATAGTTCTACCAAATCGATCAATGTCAGAAACACTGGTTACCTCAATGCCAGGAACAAAGCCAAGGCCTAGCTTTATTGCGGCAGATCTTGCCTCATCCCAACCCGAAACAGTGTCGTGGTCAGTTAGGGCTAGGACGTCAATGTTTGCCTTGGCGGCGTTAGCAACGAGTTGACTAGGGGTGTCTAGTCCATCGGATCTAGTGGAGTGCGAATGTAGGTCGATTTTGACCATTGGAATCCCTGTTCTGTTATTCCAAGACTACCCAAAGCAATTAGGGCCCAAGCAATGACACAATAGATGGATGCTTAGCGATAAAAAAGAAGGCACCGGGGAAACACGGTCTCGAACCCCTAACAGCAAAGAGTTTTTGGATTACATCTCAAGCGGCTGGCAGGATTCTCCAGTTCAGAAAATCACTGCAGCTCCAGCTGCCGACTTTGCAAAAGTTCGCCGCGACGCTGTCGCGCAAGCCTTTAGCAATCAAGTAATTGTCATTGCAGCAGGTGCTCCAAAGACCCGCTCGAATGACACCGAATACCGCTATCGCCCACACGCAGCTTTTGCTCACCTAACGGGTTGGGGAAGCCAAACCGTTCCCGACTCGGTTCTAGTAATTGACACCGAAGAGTCAAATCAAATTCTTTTTCTACGCCCAACCGCTGGAAAAGATTCGGACGAGTTCTTTGCCAACCCTGCCATCGGGGAGTTCTGGGTGGGAGCTAGGCCAACACTAGAAGAGGTGTCATCGCTTCTAAAAATTGCCACTCGAGACCTTACAGAACTTGATGACTACCTAGGCAAGAAAAAGACCATCGACTTGGAAGATGCCGAGATAGCTCAGTTTGTCTCAGAGTTGCGTCTTGTCAAAGACTCCTTTGAAATTGAGCAAATGAGAGCTGCCGTTGCAAGCTCGATCCGCGGATTCGAAGACATCGTGAGAGCTTTGCCAAAGGCAGCGGCGAATCCTCGCGGCGAGAGAATAATTGAGACGGCCTTTTTCTCCAGAGCCAGATTGGAAGGAAACGATCTAGGCTATGAAACTATTGCCGCTGCCGGCAAGAATGCCTGCATACTGCACTGGATTAGTAATCACGGACCGGTAAAAACCGGTGACCTAGTGTTAGTAGACGCTGGAGTGGAAATTGACTCGCTATACACAGCAGACATAACTAGGACCCTTCCAATAAATGGCAAGTATTCAAAAGCTCAGTTAGAGGTTTACCTAGCTGTTTTGGAAGCCGCCGATGCCGCCTTTGCAATTGCAAGACCTGGGATCAAATTCCGGGAGATTCACGAGGCGGCCATGAAGGTCATTGCTCAAAAAGTAGCTGACTGGGGAATTTTGCCAGTTAGTGCCGAACAATCACTGGAAGCTGACCAACAATTTCACCGCAGGTGGATGGTGCACGGAACCAGTCACCACCTAGGTCTAGATGTTCATGATTGCGCTCAAGCAAGAAAGCAAATGTATCTAGATGCCGTATTGCAAGAAGGCATGGTTTTCACCATTGAGCCAGGATTGTATTTCCACGAGAACGATTTGCTCGCTCCAGAAAGATTCCGCGGAATCGGTATCAGAATCGAAGATGATGTTTTGGTCACCAAAGATGGTGTTGAGAATTTATCAGCCAAGCTTCCAAGGACTCCAGCGGAAATAGAATCCTGGATGGCGAGTCTTAGTTAGCTCTTGGATGCAGGCTTTTTGGCTGCAGGCTTTTTGCTGGTCTTGCTAGAAGACACCTTCATCGCTTTTTTAGCCTCGGATAGCGAGCTCATCGGAACAACCAAGTCATACTTTTTTGCAACAACTGACTGGCCTGAAATAAAGCTTCTTTTGTTTTTAGTCATGCTAAAACGAATTACATTTAGCAACATTCCAACACCGGCGCCGATGAAAATTCCGGCACTCAAGTTAGTAATTACAACTTGCTCAGCAGCACTGGTTGCGCCAAACAGTAATCCAAAAAACAAGCCAATCCAGGAGCCGGTAACGGCTCCAGATAAGGCAACGCGCCCATAACCCAACTTGCCCTTGAGAACCTCTACCGTTTTCAGGTCTGAGCCAATGATTGAGATAAGGCGTGGTGGAAAACCGTTTTCAACTAGTTGCTCAACAGTCTTTACCGCTTCGAGGTAGTTACTGAATTGGGCAAGCACTTTACCCTCGGGGAGGGAGGCCGGTTGATTTCTTGAGCTCATGTTCCTATTCTCTCATGCCTGTCCGTAGAGTTAAGGGGTGTCCGAGGCCCTGATCTACCAAGCTCTATCAAAGGTAATTGATCCTGAGCTTCGCATCCCGCTGACTGAGCTGGATATGGTTGGCAAAGTCTCACTAAAAGACGCTATTGCTGAAGTCGAAATCAAGCTCACAATAACCGGCTGCCCAGCAGCCAGACGCATTGAGCAAGAAACCCACGATGCTGTTGCAAAGGTTCTAGGAGTCGAGAAGGTGCTTGTTACCTTGACGGTAATGACTCCGGATGAGCGCGATGCTCTGAAGAAGAAACTTCGTGGCGGTAAGCCCATGCGTCACAACCCATTTGACAAGGACACTCTGACCAACATTTTCTTAATTGGCTCGGGTAAAGGTGGAGTTGGTAAATCAACCCTGACAGCTAACTTGGCGGTGGCACTTGCCAGACAGGGTATATCCGTTGGCTTGATTGATGCCGACATCTTTGGGTTTTCAATCCCAGGCCAACTTGGTATCAAAGATAAGCCAACCCGAGTTGATGAATTGATCCTGCCGCCGGTTGCATTTGGAGTGAAAGTCATTTCTATTGGCATGTTTGTCGAAGACAACAAGCCAGTAGCCTGGCGCGGGCCCATGCTACATCGAGCAATTGAACAGTTTTTAAGCGACGTGTTCTGGGCAGATCTAGATATATTGCTGGTTGACTTACCCCCTGGAACCGGAGATGTCGCAATTAGCCTTGGGCAGTTGCTACCAACAGCTAAAACAGTGGTAGTAACCACACCACAAATTTCTTCCAGTGAGGTTGCCGAGCGCTCCGGAGCCGTTGGGTTAAAAACTGGACAGGCGGTTTTTGGGGTCATTGAAAACATGAGCTACCTAGAACAAGTCGGTAAGAGAATTGAACTTTTTGGAGCTGGCGGCGGCGAGCTGGTTGCCAAATCACTCAGTGCCTTGTCAAAAACCGAGGTTCCACTTCTTGGCCAAGTTCCGATTTCGGTAGCCTTGCGCGAAGGATCTGATTCAGGTCGTCCTCTCCTGACAGGGGATTCGAAAGACCCAGCGGCACTCCAAATTGACTTGATTGCGAGCTTGCTTGCCAAACAGTCCCGAGGTCTTTCTGGTAGAAAGCTGAATCTGGAACCTAAGTAAATAATCTGTTCGTAGAATGATAGCCATGAGCGAATCCAGTATCCCCCAGCTGCTATCCCATCTTCCCGAGTCCCAAGATCACGTGACTATCGTGAACCCTTCCACCGGGAAGAAAATCTATGACCTGCCGCAACTAAGTGTTGGCCAGGTTGCAAAGGCTGTTGCCGATGCCAGAATGGCGCAACCTGCGTTTGCGGCTATTCCAGTCAAGGAAAGAGCCAAAGCTCTTGGAGTGCTGCATGATTTGTTGGCGAAAAATCAAGACAACGTAATGGACTTACTGCAGCTCGAAACCGGCAAATCTAGAGCTCATGCCTTTGAAGAAGTTGCCGGATCTTTAGGCTCTGCCAGATACTTTGCCAAGACTGCCCCTAAGGTTCTAAAAAAACAGATCACTAACTCAGGCGTTCCTTTTGTGACACGCTCTTATGTCACTTACTCACCGGTTGGAGTAGTTGGGGTCATAACACCTTGGAACTACCCTCTTGCATTGCAGATGCTGGATGTTCTGCCAGCACTTGCTGCCGGGAACACGGTTGTTCAAAAAGCTGACAACCAAACTGCACTGGTTTCTCTTTATGCCAGACAGCTTGCCATTGAAGCAGGAATTCCAGATTCCGCATGGACCATCGTGGTTGGCGATGGTGCATCTGTTGGCAACGCGATCACTGACTCAGTGGACTACGTTGCCTTCACTGGTTCCACAAAGACCGGAAAAATCGTTGCCGAGCGAGCCGCCAAGAGATTGATTGGTTACTCTCTCGAACTAGGTGGCAAGAACCCGTTGATTATTCTTCCTGGTGCCAAATTAGGTGATGCTGCCGAAAAGGTAATTGCTGGAGCTTTTGGAAACTCTGGGCAACTTTGTGTTTCCATCGAGCGCGTCTATGTTCCAAACAATCAAAAGCAGGCTTTTGAAGCGGAACTTAGCTCGCGAGTTAACTCTCTTGCGGTTGGCAAGAGCGATGATTTCAACATGGACCTGGGAACCCTCACCGGAATAAACCAACTGACCAGAGTCCAAGATTATGTCTCTGATGCGGTTAGCAAGGGAGCGAAAGTATTGGCTGGGGCCAAAGCGCTTCCCGAACTAGGACCATATTTTTACTCCCCCACCGTGATGACAGATATCAAACCGGAAATGCGACTAGCTCGCGAAGAAGTGTTTGGTCCATTCATTGCCGTTATCGGCTATGACACTATCGATCAAGCGGTGGAGTTAGCTAACGACACCGAATTTGGACTAAACGCTTCGGTGGTTGGTCCTGTAAAGCTGGCAGAGAAAGTTGCGAACCGCCTGATGGCAGGATCTGTCAACATCAACGAGGGATACCGCGCTTCAATGGCTTCGATTGACTCCCCCATGGGAGGAATGAAGCAATCTGGTGTTGGCCGAAGAAACGGTAAGTATGGATTGCTTCGATTTACCGAAGCACGGACTGTTGGTATCGCCACTGGCTTATTGAACTTTCCATCCAGAGCCAAGCAATACAAAGTCATGGCCCCGCTAATGAATGCCTTAGCGAAAGTGATGAAAAAGCTCTAGGTAGCTTCAGAATCAAAAGGCGCTACGTCACCTTTTTCAAAAGTTGGCTGAAATCTAGTTTTTGGGTGATTTAGTGCAGCAACTGGACTGCGAGTTGGGGTCTCTGCTAACGCTTCACGAATGATACGCCTGGGATCGTATTTTCTTGGATCAAGTTGTTTCCAGTCCAGCTCTTCGCCAATTTCAGTTTGCAGTTGACCCTTGGCACCCTCGGCCATTTTTTTCATTGACTTGATGAAGTTTGCTAACTGCTTGGCGTAGTGAGGCAGCCTCTCAGGGCCTAACACAAAAATAGCTATCAACCCAAGAATTAATAGCTTTTCACCAGAGATTCCAAACACCTATAAAGGCTACCTCTTAAGGTGCGGCTATTTCAGCCCGAGCAGCTCTAAGCTTTGAGATTAGGAGAGATGATGGTTGACAAGATATCTAGCTGGAAGTTCACCGAGGACTTTGTCCAGGAGACGCCAGCCATTATCGAAGCTAGAGCTAGAGCTGAAGAACTTGGTATTGAATGCGTAACTGCCAGTGTTGGATCTCACCTTGCATTACTTGCCTCATCCCTTGGGGCCAAAGCCATTGTTGAAGCCGGCACCGGTGCCGGAGTTTCTGGGCTTTGGATGCTAAGTGCCTCCGAGGACTCAGTTCTTGCAACCATCGATTCCCACTCCGAGTTCCAATTAGCAGCCAAACTGGCATTCAAAGATGCCAAGATTTCGCCGCTTCGAACCAGGGTAATTTCTGGAAAGGCCACCGAGGTCATGTCAAACATGGCAGATGCTGCCTATGACTTAGTTTTTCTAGATGCTGAACGAGGCGACCTAGAAGATCAGCTAAGACAGGCTTCTAGGTTGTTACGGCCAGGTGGCGTAGTTGCCATTTCGCACGCTTTGTGGCGAGATCGAGTTCCAGACCCAGCTATGCGCGATGAGGCCACGATTATTTACCGTGATGTTTTGAGATTCTTCTCGAGCCAGCAGGATTTCATATCCGCTTTATCGCCAGTGGGCGATGGCTTGCTGATGGCAAGTAAGAGAATTACTTCTTCTTAACTACGCCTTCAAGGACTTTATGCAAGCTTTTGGCTTCTTCTTCATTTACTGAAACAACCAAGCGTCCGCCACCTTCTAGTGGAACCCGCAAAATGATAAGACCGCGAGGCTCGCGTTCTGCTTCCATGGGTCCATCGCCGGTACGAGGCTTCATTGCTGCCATTTTTACTCCTTGAAATACTTTGGCCAGAAGGCCTAAGTTCCA
The DNA here is from genome assembly GCA_044239775.1 of Rhodoluna sp. GTDB lineage: Bacteria > Actinomycetota > Actinomycetes > Actinomycetales > Microbacteriaceae > Rhodoluna. The sequence continues at coordinate 61,835 of JBIIAT010000005.1, forward strand.
AGTTTATCAAAGATTTGAGGTCAGAAAATTTCTCAGTCCACTCT
>JBIIAT010000016.1:0-19147 GCA_044239775.1 Rhodoluna sp.
AGTACGCACAGGGTTACCTATCGGTTGCCTTGCTATACCTAAACCTAACCAACGGTCACACCCTTGGTGGAGGTCTACCTATGTACACCGGTCCTGGCTTTGTTGACTCAACAAACGTCGCGACTGTAAAGGCACTGGTAGCAGCAGGTACTCGCTAGTCGTATCATAGAAACACAAGGCAGGTGGGCTAGAAGAATTTCTAGCCCACCTGTTTTCTAAGTGAAACAAATAGGAAACCGAGGATCCATTCATGGCAAACGCAGTCAAAGACGAACGCGTTCAAAAAACTTCCCCCCTTACAAATCTTCTAAGGCGACCAGAGTTTGGTGCCCTTATGGGTGCTCTAGCAATTTTCGCTCTGTTTTCTTCGGTTGACACAACCGGAAACTTCGGTCAGCTTGGCGGTATCTCCGGTTGGACCGACATCGCAGCCCCGATTGGAATTGTGGCGGTATTCGTAGCACTACTTATGATCGGTGGCGAGTTCGACCTTTCCACCGGCGTGATGGTTGGAAGCGCAGGTCTGCTAACTGGAATGCTAGTTACACAGCTAGGGCTAGACATCTGGAGCTCGATAGTTATCGTACTGATCTTTGCCGCTGGAGTGGGTCTCCTAAACGGCTGGCTAGTAGTAACAACTGGGTTGCCATCGTTTATTGTCACCCTAGCTACCTTCTTTGTTCTTCGAGGAGCAAACCTAGCTGTGACAAAGCAATTTACTGGGACGGTTCGAGTTAGTAACACCGACGAGGCAGCTAATTTTGACCAGGCATATGATTTGCTAGCAAGCAAAATTGAGTTCGGTGGGGCTACTTTCCAGATCTCGATTCTTTGGTGGATCTTCTTCACAATTTTGGCTACCTGGATATTGACCAGAACCAAGTTTGGTAACTGGATTTTTGCATCCGGTGGAGATGCTAACGCCGCCCGTAACGCTGGAGTGCCAGTTATTAGAACCAAGATCATTTTGTTTGTGATGACATCAGTTGCTGCAGCTTTCGTTGGCATCATGTTTGTTCTGCGCCTAAAGGGTATGCAGGCTGGACAGGGTGTTGGAGTCGAGTTCTTCTACATCATCGCCGCAGCCGTTGGAGGAACACTACTTACTGGTGGTATGGGTTCTGCAATTGGAGCCTCCCTGGGAGCTGCAATCATGGGGATGGCCTACATCGGTATCCCTTACGCGCTTTGGGACTCAGACTGGACATTCACATTCCTAGGTTTGATTCTGTTTACCGCTGTTTTGATCAACAGCGTTGTTGGTAAAAGGGCTATGAAGGGACGAAAAAAATGACCGCTGCTCTAGAGCTAAAGAACGTTACCAAGCAGTTCGGAAGCGTAATTGCCATGACTGACGTTTCTATGGAGGTCACAGCTGGAACGGTGACCTGTGTGCTGGGTGACAACGGTGCAGGTAAGTCGACTCTCATCAAGACTCTCTCTGGTGTTCACAAAGCAACATCTGGTGAATTCTTGATGGATGGTCAGCCAGTTGACTTTGGTTCCCCACGTGAAGCAATTGCTAAGGGAATTGCAACTGTTTACCAGGACTTAGCGACCATCCCGATGATGTCGGTCTGGCGAAACTTCTTCCTCGGTAACGAGATCACTGTTGGCTGGGGTCCTTTCCGGATGCTGAACATCAAGAAGATGAAGGCGATTTCAAAGCAGCAGCTTTTTGAAATGGGTATCGACCTTCGAGACACGGACCAGCCGATTGGAACGCTATCTGGTGGAGAGCGTCAGGCAGTGGCTATTGCTCGAGCAGTTTACTTCGGTGCCAAGGTTCTAATTCTTGACGAGCCAACCTCAGCACTTGGAGTTCGTCAGTCAGGAATCGTTTTGAAGTATGTTCTTTCAGCTAAGGAAAGAGGTGTTGCAGTTGTGTTTATTACTCACAACCCACACCACGCATTCTTGGTCGGAGACCGCTTCTACCTGCTAAACCGAGGAAAGATGATTAACGAATTCCAGCGCAAGACCGTGAAGTTGGACGAGCTGACCATGGCCATGGCCGGTGGAGCAGAACTAGAAGCTCTAACACACGAGATTTCTCTGGTAAAGGGAAAGTAGCTTTAGACCGAACGGCTGCCAACAAAAAAGTTGGTGGCCGTTTGGCATTCTTGTGGTGAAATTCCTGAAGCCTATTCAGGCTGGGTAAGAGCCGTAAGTGCACCAGAGTCTCGCTCCAGGCGCAAAGCATTAAGCAGGTCTCTAAGAGGTGTTGGGCCAAGTCCAAGGGCGTCTTTGGATGACTTGTTAGACAAAGAGGTGTCTACGGGGACAGCTGCTGGGAACAACTCGGATTCTGGGGGATCAGAGCGCAGAATGAGATTTACGTCCAGCTCAAACACTTCGCAAACTAGCTTCGCTAAATCAAATCGCTCGATGGCGTCATCACCAACCAGGTGGAAGGTTCCGGTTGCATTTCGTGTTGCAACTCGCTCTACTTGCGCACCAATCTCTGCAGCAAGAGAAGGAGTAGCAATCTTGTTTACTCGATCGCCACCCCAAACTGCGAAAGTCTCACCCTTGCTCAAAGAATTCACGAGTGAGGTCACGAAGTAACCAAAACCAACGTCCTGACTTCTTGGACCATCTTTTTTGGTTTGATGAAAACCCATCACTCCCCCGATGCGGCAGACTGCACCGTTTTCTGGAGCTAGATCCCGAACGACTTGTTCACCCATTGCCTTTAGGAATCCGTAAAAGTTCACGGGATTACCCTTATTGGACTCCACAGAAAGATGTGTGGTGCCATCCATAACCCAGTCGGTTGAGATGTAAATCGGTTTTGATCCAGCATTGTAGGCAGCCTTCACCACCCTCGAGGTCATGCCAACGAAGCTGTCATAAGCGAAGTCTCGATCTTGCAGCAGCCTGTTGAAATCATTAGCGATAGCGCAGTGCACCACTGCGCCCGTTCCTTCTAGTGCCGAGCTAATCGAATCTTCGCTTGCAAAATCAACTAGTTTGGTTTCCCAAGGCAGTTGGTTTTCAGACCTGACAAGACCAATTACTTCGTGGCCGTAATTTTGCAAAACTGAAGCAATGTTGCTGCCAACGAATCCGGTGGAGCCGGTGATGGCAATCTTCATTAGTTTTGTGGGAAGCCTAGGTTAAGACCTCCGTGGCTTGGGTCAAGCCATCTGGAGGTAATCACCTTGGTCTGAGTAAAGAAGCGGAAGCCTTCTTCGCCATGGGCTCTGCTATCACCAAACAGTGAGTGCTTCCATCCACCGAAGCTGAAATACGCTACCGGTACTGGGATCGGAACGTTTATTCCAATCATTCCCACCTGAACCTGGTTCTGGAACTTGCGAGCCGCTCCACCATCGTTAGTGAAAATTGCGGTTCCATTTCCAAACTGGCCAGAGTTGATAAGATCCAGTCCCTCGTCATAAGTCTTCACTCGAACTACCGATAGCACAGGACCGAAAATTTCCTCGGTGTATACCTTGGATCCGGTTGGAACGTTGTCAATCAGAGTTGGGCCAAGCCAGAAGCCACCTGGAGCACCATCTGGCACAACACCGCGGCCATCAACTACAACCTTTGCGCCATCTTGTTCGGCGATTTCAATGTAAGAAGCCACTTTGTCACGGTGCACCATTGTTACAAGTGGACCCATGTCACAGCTACGTCTTCCGTCGCCGACCTTAATTTGTGCCATCCGCTCAGTGATCTTGGAAATCAGCTCATCAGCAACTGGCTCAACTGCCACTACAACCGAAATCGCCATGCAGCGCTCACCAGCAGAACCAAAGCCCGCGTTGACCGCAGAGTCAGCAACTAGGTCTAGGTCAGCGTCTGGAAGAACCAACATGTGGTTCTTAGCTCCACCTAGAGCCTGGACTCTCTTACCGTTCTTGGAAGAAGTTTCGTAGATGTATCTAGCAATTGGAGTTGATCCAACAAAAGAGATGGCTGCAACGTCTGGGCTGTTTAGCAGACCGTCTACGGCTTCTTTATCACCGTGTAGGACGTTGAACACACCATCGGGCAAACCAGCTTCTTTCCATAGCTCAGCCATCCAGTTGGTAGCTGATGGGTCCTTCTCACTTGGCTTGATCACTACGGTGTTTCCAGCAGCAATTGCAACTGGGAAAAACCACATCGGAACCATGGCTGGGAAGTTAAAAGGGCTAATGATTCCAACAACTCCCAATGGCTGCTTGATGGAATAAACATCAACGTTGGTTGATGCGTTCTCAGAGAACTCACCCTTCAGTAGGTGCGGCAGACCACAAGCAAACTCAACTACTTCTTGACCACGGGTTATTTCCCCCAGAGCATCTGAGAGCACCTTGCCGTGCTCGGAGGTGATGATCTCAGCTAGTTCGCCCTTCTTGGCTTCTAGAAGCTCACGGAAGCGGAACATGATCTGCTGGCGCCTAGCCAGTGAGAGATCACGCCAAGCTGGGAATGCCTCTTTGGCAGCAGAGATGGTGGCTGCAATCTCAGCGCCGTTGGCAAAGCCAACGCGCTTGGTAGCTTCACCTAGCGCTGGATCAAAAACGTCTCCGAATCTTCCAGATTGACTCTGAACACTCTTTCCGTTGATCCATAGTGGAACTGTTTGCATAATTGCTACCTCATCCTTGTTATTGAAATATTACTTGTGAACCAAGTTAGCTGCTTGGCCAACTGCTTTTGAAACATCGTTATCGTGCGGGTATAAAAGTGTCCTGCCAACCACGAGGCCCTTGACCCCGGGTAGGGCCAGTGCGTTGGACCATGAATCGAAAGTGGCCTCTTGATCTGAACTTCCCTCGCCACCAAGTAGCAGAGTAGGAAGAGTGGTTGCATCCATCACTCTTTCCATGTTGTCAACTACCGGTAGTTTTAGCCAAGACCAAGCACTGGTCGAGCCAAGACCAGAAGAAATTGCAACCGAGAGCTCAACTGCTTCGGATGTGAGACGGTTAACCGCTTTACCATCTACCCAGTCACTCATGAATGGTTCAAGTAGCATCGGAACCTCATGCTTCGCACATTCGTCAATTACCTTGGAGGTGTGCTCTAAAGTTCTGACTGTGCCTGGATCTTGCAAGTTAATTCTTAGAAGATTCTTCCCCATGTCCAAACCCTGCTGCTTCAAAGAAGCTGCTGTGTAAGCGGTGTAGCGATCGTCAAACTCGAAACTAGAACCTTTTAAACCTCCGCGGTTCATGGAACCAACTGCAATCTTTCCTTCCAGTAGCCCCATCAGGGTTAGCTCTTCGATTACGTCAGGAGTTCCTAGAACACCGTCTACCTTCGGGTTCTCGAGGGCTGTAGCAAATCTCTCAAGCAATTCTCTTCTTGAGCCCATGGCCGAAGCGTTCCCGTTTACTGCTAAAGCTCCCCTGGCTGGATGATCAGCAGCGAGCAGAAATAAATTGCCATCGCCTTGAACGAGTTTTCTGCGTTTTCTGCTCTTTAGGGCTTTAGCAATAGCCCCTGGATCAGAAGCTCTTAGCTCCTTGATCTGCTCAAAACTTAGTCCCATCCTTGGGCCTCCATGATCTTGCTCACTTCATCATAGGTTGGCATAGCAGTCGAGCATTCCAGTCTGGATGCCACAATCGCTCCTGCAATGTTGGCAAAGCGAAGGATTCTTTGTAGATCCCAGCCTTGGATCAAACCGTAACAAAGCGCCCCACCAAAAGAATCCCCCGCCCCTAAACCATTGACGACCTCGACGGCATAAGGAGGAACTTCCACGGACTCGTTCTTGGACTTAGCTAGAACACCCTTGGGGCCTTGCTTCACAATAGCAATTTCAACACCGCGCTCCAATAAAGCATCGGCAGCACGCACTGGTTCAGTTTCACCAACCGCGACTTCACACTCTTCTTTATTGCCAACGGCAATAGTTACAAAAGGCAAGGCCTTAGCAATTTGCTGCGTGGCATCGGAAGGGTTCGTCCAAAAAGCCGAGCGGTAATCCAAATCTAAAATGGTGTGCGTGGCTTTTGCTCTTTCCTTTAGCGCAGCTAGGTTTGCTGTTCTGGAAGGTTCTTGACTAAGACCCGTGACCGTGGACCAAAAGATCTTGGCCGATTTAATTGCATCTAGGTCCAGTTCAGATTCACTGATCTCTAGATCGGGAGCCTTTGGCTCACGATAAAAGTAAATTGGAAAATCATCGGGAGGAAATATCTCACAGAAAACTACCGGAGTCTTTAGGTGCTCTGTTCGACCCACAAAGCGGCTATCAACATGCAGTCGCTCAAGTTCTTGAATCAGATAGTTTCCAAATGGGTCATTACCAACCTTGGTGATTACTGCAGAACTCAAGCCATACCTAGCCCCAGACACTGCAACGTTGGTTGCGGAGCCACCGAGAAACTTTCCAAAGGAGGTGACTTCTTCAAGGCCTACGCCGGTTTGCAGCGGGTAAATGTCTACGCCAATTCGACCCGTGGTTATTAGATCGAAAACCATTGACTACCTCCGGTTACAAGTCTGCCACAACTTCAATAATTTGTCATAACAAACTTTTAGACCGAAACTGAGACTGTTTTTCCTGTCTGTGAAGACTCCAGGGCAGCGTTAGCTAGAACCAGAGCAGCTCGGCCGTCCTCGAAGTCTGGGCTGTTTGAGGCCTCGCCACGAACCTTCTTCATGAACTCGGCTAGCTCCAATAGGTAAGAGTCCATGTATCGCTCTAGGAAGAAGTTCTGATACGGCTCTTTAACCTCAGCGCTGGTCTGGTTATAGAGCCTCACGTTGGTGTTAGTAAGGTTTTCCACCCTAAGCATTCCCTTGTCCCCAAAGGCTTCCATCCTCTGGTCAAAGCCGTAAATGGCATGGCGAGAATTGTTGATTATCACCAATTCATCGTTAGCGCCACGCAATGTAACGCTGGTGGCGTCGTAGTCTCCCAGCTCCTTGATTTCACTGGAGAACTGATTGAAACCATTAGCTGTCACCGAAACGATGTTCGGTACGAAGAATCTACCCATGTCAAAATCGTGAATAGTCATGTCCCGGAAGATACCTCCCGACACAGCTAAGTACTCCTTTGAGGCTGGGGCTGGGTCTCTGGAAATCAATACCAGCTGTTCTAATTTTCCAATTTCACCGGCTTGGACTCTTTGGTGCACCGAGTTGAAGTGTGGGTCGAAACGGCGGTTGAAGCCAAGGACAATTGGGATGCTGGCTTTTGCTGCCTTGTCGCGCATGGCATCCACCCTTGTAATGTCAAGATCAATTGGCTTCTCGCAAAGAATCGGAATGTTGGCATCGATTGCCGCACTGATTAGATCCAAATGTGTTGCTGTTGGGGATGCAACAATAACGGCATCCACCTTGGATGAATCGAAGCAGTCCATTGCCTCAGCGGTTGCAACACCGCCATACTGCTCGGCTGTTTTCTTGGCACCTTCAACAAAGACGTCGGCCACCATGGTTAGCTCTGCACCCTCAGTTCTAGCAACACTGCTGGCGTGAACCTGACCTATTCGACCGGTACCAATCAAACCAAATCTCATTGGTGCATTCACTTGGGTACTCCTCTTTGTTGGGGTAAAACAGCTATGTAATTACAAATCATAGATGTTAAAGATGGCTTGAAATGTAAAAACCCATGTGGACCAATAACTGGTCCACATGGGTTTCTAAGTTTGTTTCTTTAGCCCCTGATTGCTTTGGCGAACTGCCTAAACGATCGAACTAGCTTGTTCATATCTTTTTGAGTGTGAGCAAAGGAAACCAGCCACTGCTCATCTAGGCCCGGAGGTGTAATGATGCCCCGGTTTAGTCCCCATAGCCAGCTAAGTTCCGCAAGTTCAAAGTCGGTTGATTTGAAATCGCGGTAGTTACGAACTGGGCTTGGTGACCAAATAACGGCACCCTTAACACCAAATCCAACAGTGTGTGCTGGAAGGGCGTACTCGTCGATGATCTTGTCGATTGCATCGAGAGTTGCGTTGTTGATTCCTTCTGCCTTGGCTAGGGCCGCTTCAGTTGCGATGTTGTCCACAGCGATAGCTGCTGCAACTACAAGAGGGTTTCCGTTGTAGGTTCCAAAGTGAGCCATGCGACCATCAACTACTGGCTGCATGAATTCTTTCTTACCACCGAATGCAGCAAGTGGTAATCCACCACCGATGCTCTTGGCAAGAGTGATTAGATCTGGTTTCACGCCCACTCTGATTGCCGCTCCAGCAACACCTGCAGTAAGGCCGGTTTTTACCTCATCAAAGATAAGTGCGATTTTGTATTTGTCACACAATTCTCGAACTGCCTTTAGGTACCCTTCGTCCGGCAAGATAATTGAGAGGTTTTCAACAATTGGCTCCATCATGAAAGCGGCAATTGACTTGCCATGTTTTTTCATGATTGCTTCTAGTCGAACGGTGTCGTTGTATGAAACAACAAACACCTCACCACCTTCAATTTCAGATGGGTAATAGGGTTTAGGTGTAGATACGGAACCAAGTTTCTCAACTGGTGCCTTCACCGATACCAGAAGCGGATCGTATCCACCGTGGTATCCACCTTCGATTTTGATGATTGCTTTTTTACCGGTTGCAGCTCTGGCAGCACGAATCGCGTACATCGTCGATTCGGTACCGGAGTTGGTAAAGCGCAACATATCGATGTCGAATCGCCTCTGGAACCTTTCAGCGGCCTCTGTTGCCAGAGGTCCTGGGGTAACAAATAGCGTTCCTATAGAGCGCATGGCCTTCTTGACTGCCCTGACAACATCCTTGTTTAGATGCCCAACCATCATGGCTCCAAAGCCCATAGAAAGGTCGAGTAGCTTCCGACCGTCTACGTCTTTGAAGTAAGCGCCCTTAGCGGACACTATTGAGATTGGATATGGATCCCAGTACTGAAAACTCGAGGTTACGCCAAGAGGCAGAACCTTGCTCGCACGCTTGTTATGCGTGCCTGAGTTAGTAGTTTGAGAACGAAATGTAGCCCATTCCTGAGCCAATAATTTCTTCACCCTCGTTTTGCTAATCGGGGTGTATTTCTGTGGTACTCGGCGCCTTCCGGCAGGATCGTGTTTTAGGTTTAGAACTTTGGACACGTTCTATCACTCCTTCGTGTCCTTCCATTCTCTCTTAGGAACGAAATAAACACCAATCCTTGCCGATACTGGCGTGTATGGGGTGTTTTTTGAAAAAACTTTTTGTTTTTTCCATTTTTTATGGACTTTTCTTGATTTCTTTTTTTCCAAGTTTTTTGTCCCATAAACTTTAGGGATGAAAGCCGACTTGCTAACACTGGGTGCAATATTTTTATGGGCGTCCTTAGCCTCGCTAGTAACACTACTTTCAGATATTCCACCGTTGTTACTTACCGGTATCGGTCTAATCATTGGCGCTGCAGTTTCTATTCCTTCACTTAGATTCGGAATTAGGCCTTGGAAAGTTCCAGCAAAGACTTTGCTACTTGGGGTTTACGGTCTGTTCGGTTATCACCTAATGCTTTTTCTTGCGCTACAAAACGCACCTGCAGTCGAGGCGAATCTTGTCAATTATCTTTGGCCGCTTTTGATTGTCTTACTGAGCCCGATTTTTACTAAATCGCTAACGCTAAATTTCAGATACGTTCTTGCTGCTATCTCCGGATTTGCAGGGGCAGTGATTGCCATAACTTACAACGGTTCAGGGCTGGAATCTCTTTCAATTGAGGTGGGTTACTTCTTCGCTCTAGCGGCAGCGGTGATCTGGGCAACTTACTCTTTGGCGACCACCAAGGTTCCAAGCTTCCCCACCCCAGCAATTGGGCTCTTTGCTTTGGTGTCTGGAGTGCTGGCGATTGGTGCCCACTTCATATTTGAGCCAGCTGCCGCCATCAGCTCGAGCGACTGGCTTCTGCTAGTGGCACTTGGTGCTGGGCCTCTTGGTGGGGCTTTCTACCTCTGGGATGCTGCGCTAAAGATTGGCGATCCAAGAAGAATTGGTTTGCTGGCATTTTTGACACCACTGCTATCAACAGCTTTGCTTCTAGTGGTGAGTGGAGACTCACTTAGCTGGCAATTACTCCTAGCAACAGCGTTGGTTCTAGGTGGGGCATTACTTGGGCCTCGAACCACTAGAGAGTCAAAGACTAAATGAGTTGTTATCTGGGAAACTATACAAGTGAATAATCTTCCCGGTACCACCAAAAAACCCTTTAGCATCGTCGAAACATTGTTGAACTTTATTCGGGGATCACTAATCGGTATCGCGGAGTTGATACCTGGAATCTCTGGTGGCACAATTGCGCTGATTACCGGTGTCTACAAGCGTGTTATAGATTCGGCAGCTGAAGCCGTGCGCGGCATAGTTTTGCTTTTTGGCTTCTCGAAATCTAACCTTGCCAAATCTTCTAAACACTTCAAGGCAATTGCTTGGTCCTTGCTTATCCCAATGCTAATTGGCATGGTAACCGCAATATTTTTTGGAGCAGGAATTGTTGAACCGCTTTTGGAGCAGTACCCAACAGTTACAAAAGCTGCTTTTGCAGGTCTAATAGCGGCTTCGCTTTTTGTTCCAATCACCCTTTCCGGTATGGGGTGGAAACTAAGTCATTACTTAGTGTTGTTGGTATCGGCATCCGCTGCGTTCGCCTTTACTTCTATACCCAGGGCCGCAGACGCTGATCCAAGTTTTATTGTGATTATGGTTTCGGCTGCGTTTGCAGTTTGTGCATTGGTGCTTCCAGGCATCTCAGGTTCCTACCTTTTGTTAGCACTGGGCATGTATGCACCAACATTGGCAGCTGTGAATGACCGTGACTTTGGATACCTTGGCACTTTTGTTTTGGGTGCCATCCTCGGCTTAGCTTCGTTTGTTTCCTTGCTGCAGTGGTTACTTGCCAACAAGCTCAAGATGACCATGGTTGTGATGACCGGCTTGATGGTTGGTTCTCTTAGGGCCCTCTGGCCATGGCAAAGTGAAACTGGAGCAATTTTGAATCCCGCGGCTAGCGTCGGTCTAGAGCTTTTGATGTTCGGTCTCGGTTCAGCAATTGTCTTTGGCCTTATCGTTATCGAGCGCAGGATCGCGCACAAATAATTTGACAAGCCCAAAACGCCAGAAGCAGGACAACTAAATGAGTGCCACCAAACAGAAACCCTGGGTTGCCATGTATGCCGTGGCTGGGTTGATCTGGGGCGCTTCTTTTTTGTTTATTGAGCTGGCTCTCACTTTTTTGACTCCAATTGGAGTCGCTTTTGGAAGAACGCTATTTGGTGCTCTGGCGATGGTGGTTGCCATTTTGATCTTTCGGTCCAAACTGCCAACCTCTTTCGAGGCATGGAAACGCCTGACTATTGCTGGCATCTTGATGAGCTCGATTCCCTTTGTGCTGTTTGCCTACGCCCAAACCCAGGTGACTAGTGCCTTGGCTGCAATCATCAATGCCGTTACACCGATCACCACGGTGATTGTGCTTCTGATTGCATTTAGAACCGAAAAGCTAAAGCCTCATGTAGTTGCTGGAATTATCATCGGATTACTTGGAGTACTGGTTGTTTTGGGAGCCTGGCAAGGATTTGGTGAGAATAATCCGCTGGCTATTCTTGCGATGCTGACTGCGGTAATTCTCTATGGAATCGGAACGCCTTACGTTAGAAAGTATGTGACTCCCCTGAATTTGGCCACCGAGGTTTCGGTTTTTGGACAAATAGGAACCGCGGCCCTAACTTTGCTACCTATCTACTTGCTCTCCGGTCCGCTAGTCACAACCGTTCCCGACATTTCGTCGGTAGCCGCGATAGTGACACTGGGGGCTCTAGGAAGTGGTGTTGCATACCTTTTTTATTACAAGATTCTGGATGTGGTGGGAAGTGCAATCGCATCTTCCGTCACATATATAACACCGGTTATTGCAGTGATTCTTGGAGTACTACTTCTAGGTGAACAGCTGCACTGGTACGAGCCAATTGGCGGAGTAATCGTAGTTTTGGGTGCTGCAATCTCGCAAGGCAGCGTCTTGGCTCTGTTTAGGAAAAAGACAAATGCTTAGCACCATAAGAGCTTCCAAGGTTGACCTTGTTTTACTAGCCGTGGCTATCGTTTGGGGAGCAAGCTACCTTGCCGCCAAAGCCATCACTCCATTTGCAACCGTTCCTGCCATGCTCTCGGTTCGCTTTGGAATTGCTACCTTGGCCATGATCGCGATATGGCTAATTCGTCGCAACAAGTTCTCGAAAACAGACCTGGTTCTGGGAACGATATTTGGCTTAACCCAGTCGGCAATTATGACCGTGGAGACCTATGGCCTAAAGATTACGTCTGCAACCAACGCCGGGCTCCTGATCAGCTTGACCATTATCTTCACCCCAATCATGGAATCGGCTTGGAAAAAGCGTTGGCTACCAAGATCGTTCTTTTTGGCAGCCGTTGGAGCCATTGTTGGAGTTGGGCTCCTGGTCACCGGAAATGGAATCCAAGAGCCAAACTGGGGCGATGTTCTGCTGTTTATCGCAGCTATAGTCAGGGCGGTTCACGTAACAGCCCAAGGGGTGCTGACTAAAAACCGTGAAGCAAGTAGCTTCAACATGATATTGATGCAGTGCCTGACGGCAACGCTGGTGTTCTTTGTTCTTGACATTCCAGGAGCCTTTGAGGCCATCGAGACCTTCGGTCCTGCCCAGTGGGCAGGAACACTGTTCCTTGCCCTGTTTTGCTCGGTGTTTGCCTTTGTTGCTCAGCTCTGGGCAATTAGAAGAACATCGGCTTCTAGATCTTCTTTGCTGTTAGCAACCGAACCTATTTGGGCGGTTGTGATTGCGGTGCTATTTGGCGGTGAGACCCTTGCTGTTGTTGGAATCGTCGGTGCTGCAGTAATCATCATCAGCACTTACATCGGCCAGGGAATTGAAACCAAACACCGAGAGCAACTAGAGAACTCGGAGCGGAAGCCTTAGAGCTCCGCTCGCTGATTCTGGCACCGCTGGGTTTTTTGGTTTCACTGAGTCAACAACTCTGAAGGCCTCACCAAGGCTGGGTCTTTGATCTTCTTCCGATTTGTTTGGCCAGTGCGCCATCGCCCACTCGGCCAACGCAGTAATCGAAAGTGATGGATTCACGCCCGGGTTTGCTGACAGAGCCGAGCCATCGACGATGTGTAACCCGGGTTGACCAAATACTCGAAGGTACCCATCTACAACACCAGCGTTAGCATCTTTTCCAATTACTGCACCACCTAGGAAATGTGCGGTCATTGGAATTCCAAATGGTTCTCCGATAACGGCACCAGCTGTTCCATTTACGTCCTTGGCAATTTCCTTGGCAACAGTGTGGCCCATGGGAACCCACGCCGGATTTGGTTCACCGTGACCTTGTCTGGAGCTGAGTCTGCGTTTCCAGTATGTGGTTAGCGAGTTATCGCGTGATTGCATAACCAGCAAGATCAAGGTTCGCTCTGGCCAGGTACGCAGGTTGTAGAAGTTTGGCAGCTTGGGCAAATTCTTGAGTGTTACCCCAATCAGCCTGAGAATGTTTGGGGTTTGACCCTTCGGGCCGCTGGCAACTACCGACTGCAATAGCCCCATAAAGCCTGAGCCACGCCCGTATCGCACTGGCTCAATGTGAGTATACGCATCCGGAAAAACAGAAGAGGTAATTGCCGATCCTTGCGAGAAATCAACTTCTTTGCCTTTGGCTACAACTCCAAGCAAAGATTCACTGTTTGTTCTAGAAAGCTCACCAAGTCTTGGGCTAATTCCGGAAAGGTTACCCTTGGCTCTTACCGAGTGCAATAACTTCGCTGAGCCCAATGCACCGGCAGCAACAATTACCTCTGGAACAGTGATGGTTCGCTTTTTCGCAAACAACTTGTCGCTTGGAATCAAAGTCAAGTTGTATCCGTTAGGTACTTGCTCGATGTTCACAACTTTGGTTAGCGGCATAATCTTGGTGCCTAGCTTTTCAGCCAGATACAGATAGTTTTTTACCAGTGTGTTTTTTGCTCCGTGCCTGCAACCAGTCATGCATTCACCACAGTTTATGCAACCAGTTCTCGAAGGACCCTTGCCGCCAAAGTATGGATCTTCGACTGTTTTGCCTTCTTCACCGAAGTGAATTCCCACGGGTGCCATTTGAAAGCTTCCGCCAAAACCTAGCCGGTCACTAACTTTTTTTAGAGCCTCGTCTGCGGGAGAAAGATACTTGTTTGTTTCGACCCCCAGCATTCGCTCGGCCTGGTCGTAGTAAGGATCGAGAAGCTGTTGCCAGTTGGCCATATCGGACCAACTACCGGTTGTGAAGAATTTGGTTGGTGGACGATAGAGGGTGTTGGCATAAACAAGTGAGCCACCTCCAACGCCTGCACCGCTCATCACAAGGACATTTTTCAGAAGATCGATCCGCTGGATCCCCTTGAGGCCAAGTTTTGGAAAGAACAGAAACTTCTTAAGATTAAAGGATGTCTTGGCAAAATCGTGGTCTTCGAATCTGGCGCCTGATTCGATTACGAGAACTTTGTAGCCTTTTTCGCTCAGGCGCAAAGCTGCGACAGATCCACCGAAACCGGATCCAATAACCGCAACATCAAAATCCTCTGACAAACTCCACCCAATTCTTATTCTCGCACTGCTCCCATGAGCTGTTGGGCTTAAAGCCCAACTTCTCGTAAAGCCTAAGGGCACCAGACTCATTTCCGCTATCAACGTTTAGCTCTATGAACTCACGACCCTGCTCAACGCTGTGATTGATTCCGTGTTGTAAGAGAATCTGACCTAGACCCTTTCCTTGGAATTTGTGGGCAACACCGAGAACGTCAACATAGCCACCGTTGAGGTGATAGTTGGCGTTTGCCATCTGGACAAAACCAGCCGGTTCACCCTCGTAATCGAGAATAAAGCAAGCATCTGGATCTAGTGTGCTGGCAGCCTTAGTTTGTTCAATCCAAAGCTCCATCGGCCTAGGGGCAAATCCAAAGTGGTTACTAAAAGAGTCCTGGTGCAGCTTCCAACAGGTCTGCATATCTTGATTCCCAGAAACCAACCGAATTGAAACCTCTGGCCTGGAGTTAGGAACGCGATCTGTCTCTGCTAACTCTTTCTTCATATGCCAATAGGTGCGTATTACCTGCATGCCTAGAGACTCGAGGGATTCTCGCATCACAACATCCTTGGTGTTTACGCCGTACCAATGTTCGTACTCTGGAAACTCTGCTGCCGCTGCCTTGAGAGACTCAACTAGCGCTTCCTTGATCAGATTGGAGCCTGGCCTGGCGTACACGTCTGTAAACAGTCTTTTTCTGTTGGCGTCCGGATTGATTGAGTAAAAGGCGCTTGGCTCTTGGGTTCCCTCACTAAAGATAAAAGCCGCTATTGCGGGATCGAAGAAACCTTCAATAATCTCTGTGGATTCTTCAACACCTATAGCCGTGGAGGTTGGGTCAATTTTCAGTTCATGCTGATTGATTAGCTCTGCGAGCACGCCTGCTTGGCTAGTCTCAGCCTTCACAATGCGATAGTTCAACAATGTTCCTTACGGAAGAGCCAATGGGTTCGAAGGTAGTCTTTCCTGCGCAAACCACTTCTGGTGATATCCAGTAGAAGAAGACATTAGATCCAAAAATGGTGTTGGTGGGAATTGCTCCGGCGCCATAACCCCAACTCCAGACCACTTACCCTCTGCAATAAGCTCCAAGGCAACAAGCGGATTGAATGCGGTTTGTAACACTACGCACTGCGATTCGTACTCGGACATTGTTTCTGCGTTATCTGCCGCGTGGTAAATGTATGTTGCGCGATCTTTTCCGTTCTTGTCTTTTCCAGTGACGAGTACGCCGGCGCAAGCTTTACCTTGCATTTTAGGTCCCAGCGTTGCAGGATCTGGCAAAACAGAAACTACAACGTCTCTGGGTGATACCTCTACTGGACCGGATGCAGAACGTACCCTAACCGGCTTGGTGGCATCAAGGCCTAAGTGGTGAAGGGTTCTCAATACTCCAATGAAATCTGAGCCAAGACCGTATTTAAAGGTCACCTTACCTACGTCCATAGTTCTTGGAAGCATCGGAATCTCTTCGTGCTCAACGTTGACGCACTCAACAGCTCCGATACCCTCTGGGAACTCAAAAATCTCAGGCTCACTGAATGGTTCAGTGGTGTACCAGCCCTTGTCTTTTTCGTAAATTATTGGTGGGTTTAGGCACTCTTCAATTACTGTCCAGATAGAAAAAGACGGTGCGAATATTGCTACGCCAGCTTCATTTCTAATTACAAGGTTGGAACCGTCTTTGATACTCACTTCATCAATGTGGCTAAACAATTCATCGGCGGCATACTTGGCAAATATGTTGGAAAGGCCTGGTTCAACACCCATCCCAATTAGTGCTAGCTGACCAGCTTTTTCCCATTGAGAGTTGAGTGCATATTGTGCATCACCGAGCTTGATCCCTGGTTTGTGATATGGATCAGTTTCGTGCGGCTCGGATAACGACATCGCCATATCCATGTAGCCAACACCGGCTGTAAAAGCCGCTGAGAAAACAGTAGGTACGAACTTGGGTTCTACCGCGTTGAGCAAAAACGTGATGTTGTGCTGTTTACACAGCTCAACAATGTTTGATGCATTTGAGGCATCAATCTTTGCTGGAATGAACTTGGCAGCAACCTCGTCGCCGTGACGCTTCCTAATCCATTCGATTACGTCTTCGGAGCGGGTGATGTCAAAGTCTGACACAACCATCGCTTCAAAAAATGATCTTTCACTTGCTATTTTGGCTATTGCGGCGCCTACGCCGCCCGCGCCGACGAGTAAAATCCTCATCGTGATTTCCACATCCTTTATGGAAGTTGCCACCCCATCGAAGGGCCAATGCGGCAACTTGTATGTATTCCTAGGATACCTAACTAGTCCTTAATAAGTGCAGGAACCGACTTAGGTCTAACAACTAGGAAGAAAATGGCTATTGCAGCAAGGTGGCTAAACAATATCGCTAGGCCCAAACCGCCTGTGGTTTCGCTACCGATAATCGGGTAAAGCGGTGCTGCCAGCGCAGCGGTGAGGGAGTTCATAACGCCCAACACAGATGCAGCGGTACCTGCCTCGGAACCGTGGCCCTGCAAGGCAATGGTCTGAATAGGTGTAATTGTCATTCCAAAAGAAATCATGAATAGCGCCATTATCGGAATCACCGTAGTGATCCCAGGGCTCTGATTAGCAATTGCAAAGAGACCAATCCCTGAAGCGACAGCTAGGAGTAAAGCGGCGAAAATGACCCATGTTGCGCGGAACATTCGACCAAGCTTGGCTCCGGCTTGAATACCCATAAACCAGCAAAATGCAGTTATCGAGAATGCGATTGAAAATTCAACTGGCGACAATCCTAGGCTGTCTTGATACAAAAACGGAATGATGTTTAGGTAGCTAAACAAACCAACAGTCTGAACCATTCCGATTAGAACAAGGCCAACAAGCACCCTGTCCTTAAAGACAGCTAGAAATCTGCGGTTTACTCCATCAAAGCCTTTGGCACGCCTTTTGTCCTGATGATGAGTTTCAACAAGGGCTTTAGATGCCAAAAAGAAAATCAAAACGCCAAGAATTGCAAGCGCAGCCGGAATAATTCGCCAGTCTGGGGCAACAAGCAAGAGCTGGGCAGAAATATATGGGCTTACCATTGGTGCCACGCCAGACACCAACCAAACTCTGGCGAGCATCTTGAGCATCGCATTTCCAATGAAAAGATCTCGAATGATTGCCTGGGTTACCACGGCAATTGCAGCCCCTGCTAAGCCTTGGAAAAACCGCAGCACTACAAAAGCCTCGATGCCTGGCGCCACATATAACGCAGCCGAGGAGATTGTGAAAATTCCTAACGCAAAAAGAACTGGTCTTTTTCTTCCGAGTGAATCACTCAAAGGTCCTGCGAAGAAAAACCCGATTGCTGCTCCAAGCGTGACAGCGGAAAGCGAATACTGCACAAAAGCATCGGGGACCTCAAAAAAAGCTGCAATGTTTGGGTAGGCCGGCAAAAACATGTCAGTAACAAGGGTTTGCACCAGAAGCAAGAAACCGAGTACAAAAATATAGACCAGAGTCTGTTTCTTTGAAATAGTCGACTCAGCTGTCGGGGTCTGTTGCTTGCTCAAAATTCTCAAATCCAGTGGAGGTTTTTCTGGCCAGTGAGCCAACAAGAAGTTTAGCCTCTGTACCACCGCAGCAAGTTTCTTAGGAATGAGAAAATCCCCGAGTCTGTAGACTCGGGGATTTTCTTGTTTGTTCTTTGATTACTTAAGGGTTACTTTTCCGCCAGCTGCTTCTAGAGCTGCTTTTGCCTTCTCGGCGGTGTCCTTGTTTGCACCCTCAAGGATTGTCGATGGAGCACCATCAACTAGAGCCTTTGCTTCACCTAGACCTAGGTTTGTCAGTGCGCGTACTTCCTTAATAACCTGGATCTTCTGGTCGCCTGCAGCGTCTAGAACAACGTCAAACGCGTCCTTCTCTTCTGCTGCTTCACCAGCTCCGCCACCGGCTGGAGCTGCTGCTGCAACTGCCATCGGAGCTGCTGCTGTTACCTCGAATACTTCTTCAAACTTCTTTACGAATTCTGAAAGCTCGATTAGAGATAGCTCCTTGAAGCCATCGATTAGCTGTTCGGTTGTCAGCTTTGCCATTTGATTTTCTCCTTATTTTCCTTGTTTAAGCGTTTGTCTCTTGCTTGGCACGTAGGGCGTCGATTGTGCGGACGGCCTGAGCCAGCGGAGCTTGGAACATGTAAGCAGCCTTGAACATTGAAGCCTTGAACAGTCCTGCGGCCTTCGCCAATAGAACTTCACGGCTTTCTAGATCAGCGAGCTTCTTAACCTCGTCTTGTGACAAAGTGACGCCATCCATGATGCCGCCCTTGACCACTAGAAGAGGATTTGCCTTGGCAAAGTCGCGCATTGCCTTGGCCACGGAAACTGGATCACCGTGAACAAAAGCCATTGCAGTTGGACCGGCGAACTGACCATCAAATGCGGTCACTCCGGCGTTCTTTGCTGCAATCTTTAGAAGCGTGTTCTTTGCCACGGCGTAGGTTGCGTCAGCACTGAAAGAACGGCGAAGAGTCTTCAGCTGTCCTACAGTGAGTCCGCGGTACTCGGTTAGCAGTACGGCACTCGAGCTTTGGAATTTCTCCGTTAGCTCGGCGACGGTAGCTTCCTTGTTCGCCATGGCACTCCTTGATTATCTGTATTTGTCGGCAGCCCTAAGAAACA
>JBIIAT010000017.1:0-18764 GCA_044239775.1 Rhodoluna sp.
AATCGCGTGGCCCCGCTTCTTCGGCAGATTGCTAATTTTCCGGCTCCCACATTCGCTGCAGCGACGGGTGCTTGTCTGGGAGTTGGTCTAGGTCTGCTCATAGCATGTGATGTTGTTTATGTTGCCGATACCGCGAGAATTGGGTCTCCATTTGCCAACCTTGGTGCAACACTGGACTCGGGTGGACACTCATTGTTCTTCGAGCGCCTCGGAGCGCACCGCACTCTTGACTTGATTTACACAGCTGAAATGATGAGTGGCACGGAAGCTGTTGCAGCCGGCTTGTTCAGCAGGGTGGTGCCTGAGGCAGAGTTGCTCTCCTTCACTCGAGAGCGCGTGGTTCGTGTGTCAACAGGTGCAATCGAAGCGTTCCGCGCCAGTAAAGCTCTCGTTCAAGAACTACGAGACGAACGCATTGGTCTGTGGGTGTCTATGGAACACGAGAGTGTCGCGCAGGGTTTGCTGTGTAAGTCGGATAACTACCATGAAGGATTTGCGGCGTTCCAGCAAAAGCGCAAGCCAGTTTTCACTAGAGCAGACTCATGAACGTCAATGAAATATTCGAGCTGGACGTGGCATCGGCGTCCCTAGGGATGAAACTTGTTGAGTTCGGAAATGGACATGCGGTCGTTACAATGATGGTGCGTGGGGACATGCTCAATGGGTTTGGAGTAATGCACGGCGGGCTAGTGTTCTCTTTAGCAGACACCGCATTCGCGATGGCGTGCAACGACGGGAAAGCGGTGACCGTTACTTCGGGCGCTGACATCACTTTTCTTCGATCCGTGGGTGCCGGTCAGAATTTGATCGCAGTTGCCACCGAGAGGTCTCGATCCGGCCGTAACGGGATTTATGACGTGACGGTGCGTGACGAGACGGATACGACGATAGCCGAGTTCCGCGGCCGCAGTCGAACTACCGACCGTCCTTCGTTGCCGGTTATTTGAGAGACGTGGCACCTTAGAATTCACACATGCCTTCAAACCCCAACCAGCTAATCGAGCTAAAGATAGCTGGCCGCTACCGGATGATTCCGGTGTGGGCTACGAAGCTCTCTTTTGAGGTTAGACCGGGGCTCAAGTTTGATGCCAGAGCCTGGAAGTTGTGGAAGCCATCGTTATTGTTACTCAACGAGATATCCAAGGCTGAAAAGATAAAGGTTTCTTGGGTAAGGATTCACTCTCACTTTGGTCTCAAGGGTGACATCCCCCACGCCATGGGCTGGTGGGATCACGAGCAAAAGGCTATGTTTCTTTGTCATTTTGACAAAGAAACCTTGCTTCATGAGTTAGGCCATGCCCTAACCACTGGCTATCACGGAGATCCTTGGGCTAAGGCAACAGCGAGACTGTATAAGAAGTATCTAAAAGGCAAGGCGCTCAAGGATGCCATGATCCAGTTGGCTCACTATTTGTCTGGAAGACGGGTATACAAAGCCCTCTATGGCGAGAGGGCTCCAAAGGCTCCTGAGATTAAGAGCCTCTGGAAAGGATTAAGTCCTAAGTGAGCCTTGCTTGAGTTAGCGGTCAAATCTCAACGCTATCTCGAGTTAATTTCTTTCCCCCAGAAGTCTTGGACGCCTTTGCTAGTCTTTTATGAACCGCTTTGTTGGGGAACAGTATTCGTAATGGGGGAACATGTTTAGCAATCTGATGCAGAAGCTTCGAGACAAGAAACTCTGGCCGCTTTCCAAGGTTCTGAAGAGCCCTAGATACAGGATTGTATTTTTTGGATCCGTGGCTGGATTACTAGTTGCAGTAATCGTCGGAGTGCTCGTATCCTCTGGAGCCCAACAGGGTTCAATGCCGCAAGCTGTTGAGAGCCCAAGTGCATCTAGCTCACCGGAATCAAGTATGGTTGCTGGGACCTCGGTGCCAAGTGACAGCATTGAGGGTTGCAGAATTCAAGAGGCTAGTCAGAACAGGGCTAATTACGGCGACAAAAATTACACCCAAGCCGGTTTTCCAGTTAGCCCATCTACCGCAAACTCTGGAGTCGTGAAATGGGCGCTTATTCCAATTGACTTTCCCGATTTACCTGGAGAGCAAAACTTTAGATCTAGGGTAGACGACCAGATGAGTTTGCTTTCGGAATGGTTTAGTTCTGTTAGTGGAGATCGATTCAAAGTCGAATGGGTTGTTGCAGATGACTGGGTAACACTGCCTGGTCAGTCCGCAGAATACGCAATCGACCTGTCTGTGAATTTGAACGACGCGGCAAATGGACCTAAGTTGTTTAAAGATGCCATGAATGCGGCTGACCCAGACTTTGATTTCACTGGAATCCAAACCGTGAACTTTATCCTCCCTTCCGGCCAGACCATAATTGGCGAAGGTTCGCAGGGTTTTCCCTGGGATGAGGCGGTGCAGGAGTATGTTTCTCAAGAAGGGCCAATAGCGTCTTATTCGATACCTGGCGAGTACTTTGAGCAGCGAGGAAGGACGTATTGGTCCTACTGGGCTCACGAATTTGGCCACTCGATAGGCCTTCCACATATTGGTCTTTCGCGAGGAACCTATCCTCCATTCAACCCTTGGGATCTTATGGGAGGACAAGATGGTCCCTCGCGAGAGCTAAGTGGCTGGCTCAGGTTGTTGGCAGGATGGCTCGCAGATGATCAGGTCTTCTGCATGGATGCCTCGAAAGTGGACAACTTAGAAATGACGTTGGTGCCACTAAGTAACACAGAGAAAGGGCCGAAGTTTGCAGTATTGCCCATTACTGCGACAAAGGCTTTGATGATTGAGTCGAGACGAGAAACCAAGTTTTCATGCGAGGCTCCAAGACCGCGAGACGGGGTCTTGGTCTATGTCTACGATGCAACACTAGGCCACGGAGCTGACTTTTTGACTCCAGTGTCTCCTAAGGTTAGGTCAGATCAGAACTTTGATTGCATGATTGAGCCAAATCCTGACGTTCTCCTAAGGGAGGGAGACACGGTAGTGGTTGAGGGTTTGACTGTAGAAGTGCTTGAGCACGGTGAGTTCGATCGGATTCTCGTTTCGAGAGTTAACTAAGTATGACTGAGCAAGCAAAGGCTATTTTTCAAAAGCTGACGCAGTTGCCTTTGTTTCGATCAAAGGTATTTATGTTTGGCGCTGGTCTTACAGTTGCTGTTTTGGTTGGAGTTGTTGTTACCACCGCTCCGGCTGTCAAGGATAAAGAGATTTCAAGCAGCTCAACTAAGAATTCGGTTGGAAGCAGTCCAAGCCCTTCAGCAAAAACTAGCAGCTCTCCGGAACCTACTGCCAGCGCTGCTAGTTCAAGCCCTAGCCCATCTGCATCCAATAGCTCCTCCACGAGCACTCCTTCGCAATCGCTATCTGGGCCTACCGAATCTCAAGTGCTTGCTATGGAGAGAGCTTTGGGCTATTTTGACAATGCCAACTGGCAGTGGTTTAGGCCGGACCTATCAAGGACGATAGTTGCTTCGCTACTGCAAGATGACGGTTTTTCTTCCCAAGACGCAACTTACGCTGCAAATAATATTTCTGCCGACTGGGTCGCCGAGGCAACGTCCATGGCATTTCAAGGGGAGTACTTTTCGCTAGACGAGCAGAACACATCCTGGTATTCGAAAACATGGCTAATTTCTCGCCTCCAAAGTGAAGGCTTCTCGCTGACTGAAGCGACTCAAGGAGTTGATGGGATGGCTGAAGCAATAGGAGTCGACTGGGGATACCATGCATTCAATAGGGTTTACGAGTACGACAGCCTTCCGGCCCGCCAAGATTACATCAACCTACTCAGAAGTGAGGGGTTCACTCAGGCTGAAGCGGAATACGCCACTGAGGGATGGGGCTAGTCACTGGGTTTTCCACGGATTCTCTAACTGGAACTATTCAGAACACATTCAGAACTATACTCTAACCATGAGCAAATTAATCGAGCAGGTCCAATCCTCAGAGCTAAGCCGCAATCCCCTGAAGGTATTTAGCGCTGCGGAGAAAACTCCGGTTACCGTTACCCGCAGAGATGGTGAAGATCTCGTTCTTACATCCAAGAGCCAGGCAGCTTCTAGAAACGAGCTCTTCGAGTTCACGGCAAAGATTGTGGTTGCCACGTGTGGCGAGAATGGAACTTTGACTGAGAGATTGATTAACCAGTTTCCATGGATGCTGGCGCTCGACAAAGACGATCGAGAAAAATGTGCAAAAAATCTAATTGATGCCGCACTCATTTCGATGACTACCCATCAAACACGCCATGCATTAATTGAACTAAATTCCTGGAAAGACACCGCAGAAGCGATGGCCGCAGGTTGGTTCGATGAACCCCTTGAACGACTAGAAATTCCTTTGCTTGTTCCTCGTCCGAGCTAAAGAAGTTGGAAAACAAAAATATTGTTCCGAGGCCAAAAAGAAAAAACGAATTCGAAATCTACTTCGATTCAACCAAGCTTTCAAAGAGCTGGATGGATCTTCGAGCCACCCAGCTAACAAACCTGGTTGGCGCCTGGGAGTTTCTGACAACGTCGCCACTACAACGCACCCCACTTTCATACCCCATCAGAAACAACGTCGCGCCAATTGTCCGAAACGGTAAATCTTTCGACAGATGGCAACTCAAACTCAGCCAAACAGATGGTTCTAGAATTTGGTACTTCGTCGATGGTCAATCAGTGTTTATCGAAAGAATCTTTACAGCTCATCCCAACGAAACGAAGTAATCAAAGCCTCAGGAAAAACCTAAGGAACTAAACCCCAGGCCTCTGATCCTTTAGGCCCTTGTCCATCTTTGCTCTAGCAGCTGTTACCTGTGATCTTTCAGAAACCTCAGGGACACCAACTTGCCAGAAAGCTCCGCCTTCTGTGAAGTCGGCAGCTCTAACCTTGGTGACAATAACTGCTGTTCTATCAGCAGCTCTTGCCTTGACCAGGGCTTCGGAGAATTCGCCAAGGGTATTTACCTCGAAGGTAACTGCTCCCATGGATTCAGCGTGAGCTTTGAAGTTCACTCGGATATCAGATCCTGTTCCAACAGAGTCTTTGAGCATGTTGTTATAGGAAGCTCCGCCTTGGCTAACTTGTAATCTTTCGATAACTGCGTAGCCCTCGTTGTCGCAGACAACCAGGATCATTTTGTGGCCAGACAGCAACGACGCGTAGATATCTGAGTTCATCATCAAGTAAGAACCATCGCCAACCATGGCGTAGACCTCGTTGTTTGGTCTTGCCATTGCGGCTCCCCAGGCACCAGAGATCTCGTAGCCCATGCAGGAAAAGCCATACTCGCAGTCAAAGGTGGCAACACCCTTGCTCATCCAGTTGATGTTTAGCTCCCCTGGTAGTCCTCCGGCTGCAGTCAATATGTAATCCTCGGCTGTAGCTGACTCGTGAACCAGTCCAACAAGTTGGGCGTAGCTAGGCGGCCAAACACCGTCGTCGGCAGTTCTGCCGTCGACAAAGGCCTGCAACTCTCCTCTTAGTTCGCGAGATTTCTTGGTCCAAGATTCCTCTGCGCTCCAGCCAGAAAGCTCTGCGGTCAGCTCAGTCAAGCTTTCTCTGGCATCGCCAACAAGAGGTAGCGACTGGTGCTTGATGGCATCAAAGCGTGCCGCGTTGATGCCAACAAACTTAGTTTCAGGATCAAATAGTGTCCAGGAGCCAGTAGTAAAGTCTTCCAGTCTGGTTCCAACTGCTAGCACTACATCAGCACCGCTGACTACCTTGTTGGCAGCTTCGGCACCGGTAACTCCAAGTGGTCCTGAGTAAAGCGGGTGGCTTGCAACAAGGGAAGACTTACCTGCAACAGTTTCAACAACTGGAATTCCAAACTTCTCAGCAAAGTCTGCAAGAACCTGTTCTGCTCTTGAGTAATGGACTCCGCCACCAGCGATAATCACTGGCTTCTTAGCAGAACGAATCAGCTTGGCCGCTTCTGCTAGCTGGGTTAGATCGGGCCTTGGTCTTGCGATCTCATGAATTTTGGTTTCAAAGAATGAAACTGGGTAATCGTAGGCTTCTGCGGTTATGTCCTGAGGCAATCCAATAAATGCTGGTCCACAGTCAGCTGGGTCCAACAAAGTTGAAATGGCTTGTGGCAAAGAAGAAAGAACCTGAGCTGGGTGAGTGATTCTGTCCCAGAACCTAGTTACTGGTTTGAATGAATCGTTGACGGTAACAGAAGGCATTCCAAAGTGCTCAACCTGCTGCAGCACTGGATCTGGAAGGCGTGAGGTAAAGGTATCTCCTGAGATAAACAAGACAGGAAGCCTGTTGGCCATCGCTACACCTGCAGCTGTCACCATGTTGGTGGCTCCTGGTCCAACAGAAGAGGTAGCCACAAGAATCTGCTGACGCCTGGTGGCTTTAGCAAAAGCTGCTGCAGCAAGGCCCATGCCTTGCTCGTTTTGTCCTCGGTAAGTTGGCAGTTCATCGCGGTGCATCTCAAGGGCGTGACCAAGGCTAGTTACGTTACCGTGACCGAAGATTCCCATGACACCTGGAAAAAGTGGCACGTTCTTGCCATCAACCATGATGCGCTGAGCGATTAGGTATCGAACTATTGCTTCAGCGGTAGTAATTCTGACGGTCTTGATTGCCATTTAGCTTGCCTTTCCTAGGTCTTTGACGTTCTCCCAGGTTCTTGATGACCAGGAATCAATCAGGGCCTGCTGAACACTAACTACGTCCACTGCCTCTTTGAAGCTTGGACTAAATGATTTTCCGGTTGCCATAGCTTCCAAGAAAGAATAGTCCTCAATGGCAACAAAGTCCTCCAGGCCAATGGAATTGGCCTGGCCTGGAACGAAGTTGGCGTGGAATGGGAACCGGTCGCCACCATAGATGGTTGTGTATCCGGAGCTTAGGTCTTCGGTTAGTTTGTAGTACTGCAATTCGTTGAGCTTCTCGAGGTTCCAGCTAATCGACCCTTTGGTTCCATAGATCTCGAAAGCATTCTGGCTTTCAGGTCCAACAACAGTTCTGCTTACCTCAAAGGTTCCAGTTGCTCCGTTTTTGAAACGGCAGAGCATCGAAGCGAAGTCTTCGTTTTCGACTTCTCCCTTTGGGTCCTCAGGCTTACCTCGGCCGTAGTGACCGGTGGTTCCAGATGGAAGTGGCCTTTTTCTAATTGTTGTGTTTTCCATACCTATTACTTCGGTGATGTCACCAATCAAGAACTGCGCCATAGAAACCGAGTGGCTAAGAATGTCACTGGTGACACCATAGCCAGCCTGGTCCATTAGGAATCTCCAGGTCAGTAGTCCCATCTCGTCGCTTCCATACATCGAGAAGAAACGGCCACGGTAGTGAGTGATCTCACCCAGCTCGCCAGAGGCAATTAGGTTTTTGGCGTGCAGTACTAATGGCGCCCAGAGGTAGTTGTATCCAACACCGGAGGCTACGCCTGCCTTTTTGGCTGCCTGGAAGGCGGCCACTGTTTGCTCTGGCTTTCCTCCAATTGGTTTTTCGCTAAAGACTGCTTTGCCGGCAGCCGTTGCTGCCTCAATCATTGGTACGTGCAGCATGTTCGGAGCGGTTACCCAAACGGCGTCAACGTCAGGTGAATTGATGGCGTCTTGCCAGTTCTCAACTGCTCGCTCAAAACCGAAGTCTCTAACGGCACGTTCTCTTCTTGAGCTTTCAGTGTCCGCACAGACAACCAGCTTTGGATCGAACGAGCGCTTTGGGAACAAGGAAGGAATGCGGAGCATGGATCTGGAGTGTGACTCACCCATCCAGCCAAGGCCAAGGACGGCAATACCAATACGTTGGTTCATGATTTATCTCTTTCTAGGT
Source organism: Rhodoluna sp. (assembly GCA_044239775.1). Lineage (GTDB taxonomy): Bacteria > Actinomycetota > Actinomycetes > Actinomycetales > Microbacteriaceae > Rhodoluna. Next base: position 7,743 of record JBIIAT010000017.1, read on the forward strand.
GTTGCGGAGCTCCAAGGAAGTCTTGGATCTTGGGTTTGGGTGTTCCAGTTCTCGCGAATCCAGTGCTTATCTGGGTCATCGCAAAAAGCCATGCTGCGTGTCTCTCCTGGTCCTGCCAGCACATTCAAGAAATACATCGGGTATTCAGGGGTGGCGCTAGTTGGACCGTGGTAACCCTCCGGGACTATGTAAGTGTCTCCGTCTTTGATGGTCACTGTCTCGTCAACCGATCTGGAAACTGTGTAGACGTGGAACAGGCCTAAGCCTTCTGGGTCTCCGTGGACCGAGTCATTTTTCCCAATGCGGAAGTAGTAAATCTCTTCGTTGTTGGTGGCGCAGCCTTCGATGCCGTCATGTCTATGCGGTGGCCAAGAAGATACGTTGCCACCTGGAGTAATCACCTCACAGATGTTGATCTTGTGAGCTCCCTTAAATGAATCTGGGGTAGCAATGTTGGTTACCTGCCTAGAAGCAAAGCCAGAGCCACGAACTTCGACCTGAACATCTTGAGCTGGGGTGTGAACAACTGGGAAAACCTCAGTTGCTCTTGCGGTGCAAATGGCAACTTCACCCTTGGCTGCAGCCAAGGTGATCTTTGATCCAACCGGTGCGTAGATCCAGTCAGATACCTGGTCGAATACTCCGGCACGTCCGGTCATATTGAATTCTTGGCCATCAACGGTCACGGTGACATCTTGAGCCGAAAGCGGAAGGATTACGCCTTCTTCACCGGCAAGTTCAATTTCAAATGACTTGCCGGAAGAAAGGGTTACTACCTGCATGCCGCTGTATTGCCAGCCGGCTTGTTCTGGAGAAAGTGAAACGTCTGTAGTTTCGGTAGCAAGGCTTCCTTTTGGATAGTGCCAGCTCATTAGTTTCCTCCAGTTGATGTTGGTCGAACTACTTGTCCCGCACGCTTGACTGCACTCTCGGAATCCCCGTTTAGTGGATACAGCAAGCTTCTTCCTGCTACCAAACCTCTAACGTTTGGCTCTTTCATTCCTGCGAGCCAACGGTTGAAAAGCTCGTCTGGGTTACCTTCTGGTTCTCCGCCAAGCATCAAAACTGGAAGCGTGGTTGCAGCGGCAACTTCAGACATCCGGGTGGTAGCTGGAACCTTGAGCCAAGAGTAAGCAGAGCTAGATCCAAGGCCAGAGGCTATGGCTACTACCTTGATAAGAGCCTCATCGGAATCATCCAGAATTGCTCCACCTTCGGCGTTCTTTTTGTAAGGCAGTGGCTCAATCATGGCCATGAGCTTTCGATCGGCTAGCTGGGTCGTTAGGGTCGCAACGGTTTCGATAGTTCTGGCTACCGATGGGTCGTTGTAATCAATTCGGATGAGGGTCTTACCGCCATCGAGTCCCATGGACTCGATGTGGTCGGCATCATAAGAAGTTAGCCGGTCGTCTAGTTCCCACTTGGCCCCGATGATGCCGCCGCGGTTCATCGTGCCAATAGCTAGCTTGTCATTTAGTGCTCCAAGGAAGGCAAGCTCTTCCAAGATATCCGCGCTGGCAAGTACTCCATCTACTTCTGGAAGTGCGAGGCAGCGGGTAAGTCGATCAAGCAGGGTGTATCTGTCGGACATGGCAATTGGGTCTAGACCCAAAGAAATCTTTCCGCGTGCGGTGTGGTCGGCGGCAAGAATCAACAAGTTACCGTCTTGGGTTTTTTGTTTTCTGCGGCGACGGCCAACTAGGGCTTTCTGCAAAGAGGCTGGTTCGAAAACTCGGGCATCGAGCAGCCCCTGGTATTTGGTTCTATCTAGACTCATGATGCACCTTCCAAAATCAAATCTAGCTCGCTCAGAGAAGGCATCGCATCTGCGCAAGTCAACCTGGTTGAAACTAGGGCTCCAGCCGCGTTAGCAAAGCGTCCCATTTGTTCTAAGCCCCAGCCCTTCAGGATTCCGTAGCAAAGAGCTCCCCCAAAAGCATCGCCTGCGCCAAGGCCGCAGACGACATCAACAGGAGTTGGTGCAATTCGAACTTGCTCCGAAGAGGTGGCAAGTAGCACGCCGTCTGCTCCGAGCTTGATAACGGCCAGCTTTACGCCAAGCGCCAGGAGGCCATCGGCTGCCTCGTTTTCATCATTGCTTCCCAGTGCTACTTCGCACTCCTGTAAGTTGCCGACCACGATTGTTGCAAGAGAAATGCTCTCTTGAGCTTTTGCTCTGGCAGCATCTTTACTGGCCCAAAGGGTTGCTCGGTAGTCAAGATCGACGATGGTGTGCTGGGAAGGATCTCTTAGCTTCATCCAAGAAACCGCTGCTTCGGATGTTGTTCCTATCGCCAGAGCGCTCTGGCTGATCCAAAGGATCTTTACCTCTTTTATGTCCTCAGCTGGAATGTCAGCTGAGCGCAATGTGGTGTCTGGGGCTTGGTTTCGGTAGAAGGCTATGGTTGGCGTTTCCGGTGGGGTCAGGGCCGCAAAGGCAAGCGGGGTCTGGGCTCCAGGCTGGGTCAAGACATAATCGGTAGTTACCCCGAAGCCCTTGAGCTTGTTTCGGACATACTCTCCGAAACCATCGTCGCCAACCTTGGTGGCGAGGGCTGCTTTGAGTCCTAGCCTTGCTGCGGCGACGGCGACGTTGGTAGGGGATCCACCGATTGATTTTTGAAAGGTTTGCTGGCCATCGAAACCGATGTTTGCTTCCTGAGCGTAGAGATCAACACTCACCCGACCTACGCTTAGAACATCCATGGCAGTGGTTAGTTCTTTGCCAGTGTTGGCGCAACAACGTCAGTTAGGTAATCAAGGGAAGTCTTGACATCCTCAACCGGACCTTCGCCTTCTTTGGGCATGCCAGCAGTAATTGCGGTGTCTTGCTCGATGACGTACCAACCCTGGTAACCCTGACCCTCAAGAGCTTGGATGACACCCTTGATGTCAACGTCTCCTTGACCTAAGGAAGTGAACAGACCAGCTTGGGTGGCGTTCATTAAAGTTACTTCGCGGCTCATGACTTTTGGAACCATCGATAGGTTGACGTCTTTGAGGTGAACGTGACCAACACGATCAAAAGCATCTTTGGCAAACTCAACTGGGTCTTGGCCGCCGATTGCCATGTGACCGGTGTCAAGACACCAGCGCACGTCGCAGGAATCTAGCACGCGGTGCATGTCGTCTCTGGTTTCAACCAGAGTCTGCACGTGTGGGTGTAAAACTTGATCTAGTCCGTGCTCGGCGCAGATGTCATCTATTACTTTGAACATCTCGGTCATGTGAGTTTTTTCAGAATCTGAAAGCTCTGTTGGGTTAGACCAGCCCCAGTCCTGAACAACAGCCGAAACAAACTTGGTGGCACCTGCTCGTTGGAAAACTTTTGCGGTTGCTGTTGCGCTTTCAATAGTTTCCTGGCGTGCTGACTTGTCGTGAAGAACAACAGGTGTGAAGCCGCCAAGAAGCTTTAGCCCAAAGCTATCTAGCTTGTCGTAAACACCCTGTGGGTCATCGGGTAGAAAACCTGGCGCTCCAAGTTCGGTAGCGGTAAGTCCGAGGCTTCTCATCTCACCAAGAACACGATCGGTAGGGAGCATCGCTCCCCAGCCTGGAACTTCACAAATACCCCAAGAAATCGGGGCCGAAGCCACCCGGGAAAGAAAGTCGGACAATTTGGTTCCTTTCGTTGGAGCGTTCCAAAAATTATGGCAGACTAGGGGCAGTTTAGCAATTCAAGTCCTAGTTAAAAGGCGGTCAGACATGAAGGTTCTAGTTATTGGCGCAGGGCGCATGGGCGCCATCCGGGTCGAAGACCTGGTGGCCGACAAGCGGGTGACCCAAGTCCTTATTGCGAACCGCAACGAGCAAAAGGGTAAAGAACTAGCCGATCGCTTTGGGGCAAGTGTCCTTCCTTGGTCCGAAATCGAAACTGCTGAGGTCGATGCTGTTGTGGTTGCCGTTGGAACCAGCGCCCACCAAGAAGTTTTGGAAATGGTTGCTCCTAAGTCTTTGGCGATCCTTTGTGAAAAGCCAATTGCGCCAACTATTGCTGGAACTCTCGAGGCAATCGAACTGGTTGAGAAAAACGGATCAACTTTACAGATTGGTTTCCAGCGCAGATTCGACGAGCTAATCAAAGCTATGCAACAAAAGGTAGCTAGCGGAGAAGTTGGAACAATCTACGCTCTGAACATGACAGCCCATGACAAGACTCCCAGTGAGAAAGAGTTCATGGCAGGTAGCGGTGGAATCTTCCGCGACATGCATGTGCATGATTTCGATCTAGTTCGCTGGATCACAGGTAGTGAAGTAGAGAGCGTTTACGCAACCAAGGCTGTTCGCTATCAGATGGACTACAAAGAGTTTGACGATGCGGACGTCACTGCAATAAACATCAAAACCGTAAACGGTGTTCAGGTAGTCATCACCGGAACTAGACACGGAGCACTTGGCCACGATGTTCGCATGGAAGTCTTTGGTTCTAAAGATGCGCTCTCTGCAGGACTAAACACCAGAACCCCACTGCATGATCTCGAAGGTCAGCTGGAGCTAAACATCAATCCATATGGCGGCTTTGTTGACCGCTTCAGAGATGCCTTTAGAAATGAAACCGGTAGCTTTGTTTCTTTCGCGCTAGGTGAAATTGAGAACCCTTGCCCGCCAGATTCTGCTCTTGAGAGCCTGCGCATCGCTGTTGCTTGCGAGAAGTCGATTGAATCAGGCAGTGCTGTCAAAGTTTCGGAGATCAACTAGGGCTTATGTCTAGCTCCAGACCCACCATCTTGGACGTTGCCGCCAAGTCCGGCATGTCCAAATCCCTAGTGTCTTTGGCACTATCAGGATCTCCCAAAGTAAGCGATGATAGCAAAAGGAAGATCCTGAAAGCCGCCAAAGAGCTGGGCTATCGGCCAAACGCAGCGGCCAGAAGCCTGGCCGCCAGGCGAAGCAAGACACTTGGGGTATTGATCTTGGACCTACACAACCCGGTCTCGGCAGAGATTTGGGACGGGGTCCAGTCTGAGCTTCGCGAGTATGGCTATAGCTTGATGCTGGTTACTGGCGGTGATGACCCGCTTCTTGAGAAAACCGAAATAGACACCCTGCTGCAGTTTCAGATCGAAGGGCTAATTCTGATCTCTCATCGCCTTAGCGCTGAGGACCTAACGGAAATTGCAGCAGAGGTTCCTACCGTTACCGTCACCCGAGAAGACATTGCCGTGTCTCAGATGGACACTGTTTGTAACGACGACGTCGCTGGAGCTCAGCTAGCTGTTGATCACCTGGTGGGTCTTGGACACACCAAGATAGTTTGCCTAAGCGGCGGTGATAACCCAGTTTCTATATTGAGATCCGTTGGTTATAGCCAGGCCATGAAGCGTCACGGACTAGGAAATCACACACAGGTTGTTGCCGGCGGGCTAACTGATACCGCCGGATACGCAGCCGCCAAGAAAGCACTGGAACTTTCTCCAACTGCACTGGTTGTTGCTAACGACTTTGCTGCGGTTGGTGCCATTGCAGCAATTGAAGAATCTGGTCTTCAGGTTCCAGAAGATATTTCCGTAGTTGGTTATGACGGCATCAGACTCGGTGGATTGCGAAGTGTGAACCTAACCTCTGTTGCCCAACCCCTTGCCGAGCTTGGCAAGCTAGCTGCCAAAAGAATCATCGAGCGAATTGAAAAACCAAATTCTAAGTCTCAGCAGATAAGAGTTACTTCTGAGCTTGTGGTTCGTGGAACCACCCGAGCTATCTAGCTCGCTGGGTTTTGCTTAGTCCAGGTTCTAAAAAACTCCAAGCTTTCTGGGTTCGCCAGAGTTGAGCTATCTCTTTCAGGTTTCGAAGAAACAATGTCTGAAACCGCAAGCTCGTTGAGCTTGCCGTTACGAGTTCTAGGTAGATCTGGCGCCTTAGCGATCACGTCCGGCACGTGCCGCGGGCTGGCCTGAGTTCTCAAGGTGGAGCGAATTTCCTGGGCTAGATCTTCTGTTAGCTCGCCTTCGCAAACCACAAACAAGGCAACTTTGGTGTCACTACCTGCCGGTTGGGCTACCGCTAGTGCTCCCGTGATCCCCTTTATTGTCAGCACCACCCGGTAGATCTCAGCGGTTCCGATCCGAACTCCCTTGGAGTTCAATGTGGCATCTAGTCTTCCTAGGATTTCAAAACCGCCGGTTGCGCTTCTTCTGGCGTGATCGCCGTGAGCCCAAATCCCTTCAAAGCGGTCAAAGTAAGCTGCGTGGATTTTGCTCCGGTCATCGTCTCCCCAGAATCCAAGGGGAACGGTTGGAAAAGGAGTTCGGCAAACCAGCTCGCCATCTTCAAGTGGGTCGGCTTCTGAGCCGTCTGCTCGAAGCACAACGACATCAAGCCCTAGAGCAGGACCTTGGATTTCACCGCGTGGGACCTTCTCTGTTGGAACGCCAAGTACCAGGCAGCCACAAAGATCTGTTCCTCCCGCAATTGAAACTACCGACACGTCGCTACCAACAGATTCCTCAACCCAATCGAAACCAGAGGAGGCAAGTGGGGAACCGGTGGAGGCAATAGTTCTAAGTGAACTTAGTTCATACTTTTGCTTGAGGATAAGATTCTGCTGACGCCAAACATCAATAAGCGCAGCTGAGACTCCGAGGAAGCTGAGCTTCTCATTGCTTGCGATCTGCCAAAGACGTTCTACATCGGGATACCCTGGGCTGCCATCGACCAGCACGATGGTTGCTCCGCGGCCCAATCCAAAGACCAACCAGTTCCACATCATCCAGCCACAGGTAGTTGAATAAAGCACTCGATCAGATTCATTAATGTCCATGTGATAGCCCTGCTCGCTTAGGACCTTCAACAGAACTCCTGCAGCCGAGTGAATAATGCACTTAGGCTTTCCGGTTGTTCCACTCGAAAACAGTATGAAACCCGGCTGATCAAAGCCAAACAATTCCGGATTGAACTCAGCTCCGCGGTGCGGAGCTAGCCAAGCTTCGAAGCTGCCCTTGCCCTCTGCCCCAACAACGACCAGGGCCTTCACAGTTGGAAGCTGCTTGACGACACCGTCTAGCTTGTCCAGCAGCGAGTGTTGCTTTCCGCCATAGGAGTAAGTGGAGGCGGAAAGTAAGAACACAGGCTCGATCTGACCAAAGCGATCAACTAGCGCTGCTGGTCCGAAGTCAGTTGAGGCGGTACTAACAACTGCCCCAATCGACAGAGCTCCAAGTGCAAAGATCACGCTCTCAACAGAGTTAGTCATCCAGGCTGCCACCCGGTCGTTTTGCCTTACACCAGATGCTTTCAAGGCAGCAGCGCAAGCTGCAACTTCTTGTTTTAGCGCACCACGAGTAAGAGAAACCCTTGGTCCTGCTTCGGAGTAAGCAACTAAGACTTCTCTGGTTGGATCTCCCGCCAGCAGGGTGTTTACAACATTCAACTTGGCTTCTGGAAACCACTTTGTATCCGAAAAACCAGTTCCTGAGAAGTCGATAGCTCCGCTATCGCCAACAATCCCTAGGTCCTGCCAAGCCTGAGTCCAGAATTTACCTGGGTTTGCTACCGACCAGCGGTGTAGGTCGCGAAAGTTCTCACAGCCAGCTTTGGCAATCAGGGTTTGCATCAACACCCGTTCAGCGTAGCCCGAATAGACCTTGAAGTTCCAACCAAGCAAAAAACCCCCGCCAATGGCGAGGGTTTTTCTAAATAGCTAAGAGCTAGTTATCTAGCAGCCTTGCCTTCTTCGTAGTCGTCAGAGTTTTTCAACCATGAGAAAAGCTTTCTTAGCTTTCTTCCAACTTCTTCGATTGGGTGAGCTTCGCCCTTGGCGCGTAGCGCTAGGAATTCTGGGCCTCCGGCGTCCTGGTCGGCAACGAATCTCTTCGCAAAGGTTCCATCCTGAATATCAGTGAGTACTTCTTTCATGCGAACCTTGACCTCTGGGCCAATAACGCGTGGTCCTGAGATGTAATCGCCGTACTCAGCGGTGTCTGAAACAGACCATCTTTGCTTGGCGATTCCACCTTCATACATCAGATCAACAATTAGCTTTAGTTCGTGTAGGACCTCGAAGTAAGCAACCTCTGGCTGGTAACCAGCTTCGGTGAGAGTCTCGAAACCATATTGAACCAGCTGTGATGCTCCACCACAAAGCACTGCTTGCTCACCGAATAGGTCAGTTTCCGCTTCTTCAGCAAAGGTGGTCTTGATGGTTCCAGCACGGGTACCACCAATGGCCTTGGAGTAACTTAGCGCTAGTTCCATTGCCTTGCCGCTGGCGTCTTGCTCAACTGCAACTAGGTTTGGAACTCCTCGGCCATCTGCGTATTCGCGACGAACGATATGTCCTGGTCCCTTTGGTGCAACTAGGAAAACATCGATGCCAGCTGCTGGCTTGATGTAACCAAAGCGAATGGCAAAACCGTGACCAAAGACAAGTGCGTTACCTTCTTGAAGGTTTGGCGCGATTGACTCGGTGTATAGATCGCGCTGTTTTGGATCCGGCGCCAAGATAACAATTACATCTGCCCACTTTGCCGCTTCGGCAGGAGTTAGAACCTTGAGGCCCTGCTCTTCTGCTTTTGCTTTGGACTTAGAGCCTTCCTGCAAACCAACTACAACATCCACGCCTGAGTCTTTGAGGTTTAGTGAGTGAGCGTGACCTTGAGAGCCAAAGCCAATCACGGCAACCTTGCGCCCCTGGATGATTGCTAGATCGGCATCCTTGTCGTAAAAGATCTCTGCCATGTTATTTCTCCTTTATTTGGTTGATTACAGTTTTGAAAATCTGGGTATTACTTCGAAACGTTGTCGCTAATTGACTTAGAGCCTCGACCCATGGCCAAGATTCCAGACTGAACTAACTCTTTGACCCCAAATGGCTCAAGCACGTTGATAAAGGCCTGGCACTTGGAAGAGTCTCCAGTGATTTCAATAATCAAGGTGTCCGACACCACATCGATTACTCTCGCACGGAACAGATCGGCAGCTTCCAGCACTTGTGAACGGTTGGTAGCGTCAGTTTTCACTTTGACCAGAATGTGATCGCGCTGCACGGCTTGTTCGGGCTCTAGCTCAACTACCTTGATTACGTTAATCAATTTGTTTAGCTGCTTGGTTACCTGCTCTAGAGCGTGGCCTTCTACCTGGACCACCACGGTGATTCTGGAAAGACCCTCTACTTCGCTGGTTCCCACCGCTAGGGACTCAATGTTGAAGCCTCTTCTCGCAAACAAACCCGCTACGCGGGTAAGTAGACCGGGCTTGTCTTCGACCAGGAGGGAGAGCACGTGTCTGGACATCTTTACTCCTCACCGTCCCAAACCGGTGCTGCGTCCTTGGCGAACTGGACCTCGTCGTTAGACAATCCTGCTGGAACCATCGGCCAAACCATGGCGTCTTTACCAACCACAAAGTCAATAACAACTGGACGGTCGTTGGTTTCGATAGCTAGCTTGATGGCCGCGTCGACATCTTCTTTTTTCTCAACCCGGATGCCAAGGCATCCGTAGGCATCAGCTAGCTTTACAAAATCTGGAATCATCAGTGAGTCTGATCCGGTGTGTAGGTCGGTGTTGGAGTAGCGGCTGTTGTAGAAAAGCGACTGCCACTGTCTCACCATTCCAAGAGAAGAGTTATTGATAACTGCAACCTTGATTGGAATCTTGTTGATGGTGCAGGTAGCAAGTTCCTGGTTGGTCATCTGGAAACAGCCATCGCCATCGATTGCCCAGACAAGTCTTTCTGGCTGAGCAACCTTGGCACCCATGGCTGCAGGAACCGAGTAACCCATGGTTCCGGCTCCACCTGAGTTGAGCCAGCTGTTTGGTCTTTCGTATTTGATGAACTGAGCAGACCACATCTGGTGCTGTCCAACTCCAGCGGCAAAGACAGCCTCTGGGCCAGAAATGTCCCCGATGCGCTCGATTACATACTGCGGAGACAACATGCCATCTTCGGGCTCGGTGTAGCCAAGCGGGTAACGAGTTCTTAGCCCCTCAATGAATTTCCACCAGTCGGCTAGATCTGGCTTCTTGTTTCTTTGCTCTAGCTCGGCGTTTAGCTCAACAAGTACCTCTTTGAGATCTCCCACAATAGGCACATCCGCGAAGCGGATTTTGCCAATTTCGGCTGGGTCAATGTCAATATGTATAACCTTGGCTTCTCTAGCAAAGCTCTTCACATCCCCTGTTACCCGGTCATCGAATCTGGCGCCAAGTGTTATAAGAAGGTCTGATTTTTGAAGGGCGGTAACGGCAGGCACAGTTCCGTGCATGCCTGGCATTCCAAGGTTTTGCGGGTGGGAATCAGGCAGGGCTCCCCTGGCCATCAGGGTGGTAACCGCTGGAGCGCCAGTTAGGGCGGCGATCTTTAGAAGCTCTGGGCTAGCGCCGGATCGGATAGATCCGCCACCGATGTAAAGCACTGGCTTTTTGGATTTCATGATCAAATCAGCTGCTGCGGCAACTTGCTTGCCGCGCGCCTTGGTTACTGGGTTATATCCAGGTAGGTCAATCTTTGGTGGCCAGGAAAAATCAAACTTCTGGTTCTGAGCATCTTTGGCTACGTCGACTAGAACGGGTCCTGGTCTACCGGTAGTTGCGATCTGCACTGCAGCTGCAATCACGCCTGGGATATCTTCTGCTTTGGTAACAAGGTAGCTGTGTTTGGTAATTGGCATTGTGATTCCAACAATGTCCGCTTCCTGGAAAGCATCAGTTCCAATATGAGTCGATGCGACCTGACCGGTAATTGCAAGAAGAGGTACGGAGTCCATATAGGCATCGGCAATTGCGGTGACTAAGTTGGTAGCTCCAGGACCTGAGGTAGCAATACAAACGCCAAGCTTTCCGGAAGCTGAGGCGTAGCCTTCAGCTGCGTGCCCGGCACCTTGTTCGTGGCGAACCAGGATATGGCGAATTTTCTTGGAGTCCATAAGTGGGTCATAGGTGGGCAAGATTGCTCCACCTGGCAGACCAAAAATGGTGTCTATGCCAAGTAGCTCTAGCGAGCGCACAATGGCTTGGGCTCCTGAAAGAACCTCAGTTGACATCTCGACACATTCCTTTGACTGCTCTAATTGCTGTTCGGAGCAAA
>JBIIAT010000006.1:0-56663 GCA_044239775.1 Rhodoluna sp.
GCAGGGTTGCCAGCTGCTCAATGGGCTGATGAGTTGGACCATCTTCTCCTAGTGCGATTGAGTCGTGTGTCCAAACGAAAATCGATGGAACCTTCATAAGAGCGGCCAGTCGAACCGCAGGCCTCATGTAGTCACTGAAGATTAGGAAAGTTCCGCCATAAGAGCGGGTTTTTCCGTGCAGCGCTATTCCATTGAGGATCGAACCCATTGCGTGTTCCCTAATACCGAAATGAAGCACCCTGCCGTATTTATCTCCGGACCACTCATTAGTTGAGTGCAGGTCTGGAACGAAGGATTTTGCCCCGGCAATTGTTGTGTTGTTTGACTCTGCTAGGTCAGCAGAACCTCCCCACAGCTCAGGCATAATCTTGGCAAATGCGTTTAGAACCTTCCCCGAGGCTGCTCGTGTAGAAACTTCTGTGCCTGCTTCGAATTCACTGATTGCGGAATCAAAATCTGGAAGCTGGCCGCTTTCAAGACGGTCAAAGATTTTTGCATTTTCAGAATTGTTTTTTCTCCAGAGCTGGAAATCACTTTCCCATTTGGCTCGGATATTTTCTGATCGTGCCCTAAAGCCCCTGGTGTACTCGATGACAGCATCGGAAACCTCGAAGTATTTATCGGGATCAAACCCTAGAGCGGTCTTTAGACCCGCCACTTCCTCAGCTCCCAAGGCAGAGCCATGGATTTTTCCTGTGTTCTGCTTTTTTGGGGACGGCCAACCGATAATCGTACGGATGGTTATCAAAGACGGTTTATCGGTGATCGACTTGGCCTGCTCGATTGCGCTGAAAAGCTCTTGCAGATCTTCTTCGTACTTTCCAGTTTTGCGCCAGTTAACTACCTGAACGTGCCAGCCGTAGGATTCGTATCTCATTTCTAGATCCTCTGTGAAGGCAATTTGAGTGTCATCTTCAATTGATATCTGGTTCGAGTCGTAAAGAACAACCAGATTTCCAAGTTTCTGATGACCCGCAAGAGACGACGCTTCTGAGGTGACCCCCTCCTGCATGTCGCCGTCGCCGGCGATGCAGAAAATGTAATGATCAAAAGGACTTTGACCTGCCGGGGCAGCTGGATCGAATAGTCCGCGTTCAAACCTGGCAGCGTAGGCGAATCCAACAGCCGAAGCGAGACCTTGTCCAAGGGGTCCAGTCGTAATCTCAACACCCTTGGTGTGTCCATACTCTGGGTGACCAGGAGTCAGGGAATCCCAAGTTCTAAGTGCCTTTATGTCCGAGAGCTCTAGACCGTATCCGGTTAAGTAGAGCTGATTGTAAAGCGTGAGAGACGAATGACCCACGCTAAGGATGAAGCGATCGCGTCCAACCCAATCTGGGTCTGCGGGATCATGCCTTAGAACCTTCTGGAACAACAAGTGAGCAACTGGAGCCAAGGAAATAGCTGTTCCTGGGTGTCCGTTTCCAACCTTCTCGACTGCATCTGCCGCAAGAACCCTTGCCGTGTCCACCGCAGCTTGGTCTAACTTCGACCACTCAAGATTTCCCATTTCCAACCCATATTCCCTGGCTAACCAGACCTAAGCGAATTGTCCACCAAACAGATTTGAATCCTCTGGATACAGGGTTGGGGGTGATTCGCTACATACGTTTTAACCTTACACACTCGACCCATTTACCCCTTGTTGCCACATGGCTTACGGCGGTCACTTAGACTTAATACAAATCATGAGTGCTCAAACCTTAGAAAATACTGCCCAAAGACATAGTTTTTGGCGAAAGGCGAAGGCTTACTTTGCCCTGACAAAGCCCAGGGTTATTGAGTTGTTGTTGATTGCCACTGTTCCCACCATGATTCTCGCCGAACGAGGCATTCCAGACCCCTGGCTAGTTATCGCCACTGTTTTGGGTGGGGCTATGAGTGCCGGTAGCGCAAATTCTTTCAATTGCTACATTGATCGAGACATCGACCAGGTTATGGGTCGAACCAAATCGAGGCCACTTGTAACTGGGGAGCTCTCGGCTAAGGAAGCCTACATTTTTGCCTGGCTGCTTGGTGTGGGCTCCGTCGCCTGGCTGGGATTATTGGTGAACTGGCTGGCAGCGGCTTTATCCTTAGCCGCAATATTGTTCTATGTCTTTGTTTACACATTGCTACTAAAAAGACGCACACCGCAAAACATTGTTTGGGGTGGAGCTGCGGGCGCGATGCCCGTTCTGATTGGTTGGGCTGCCGTGACGGGTGAGCTAAACGCTACCGCTTGGGTACTTTTTCTGATCGTCTTCTTGTGGACTCCACCGCACTACTGGCCACTGTCTCTTAGGTATAAGACCGAATACAACGAAGCTGGAGTTCCCATGCTTCCAGTGGTGCGCAACAACAAAACTGTTGGCGTGCAGATTGTACTTTACGCCTGGGCCCTAGTTGCGTCGACCATACTTCTAGTTCCAATCGGTGGGATGGGTTTTATCTATACCGCGACAGCGATTCTGGGCGGGGTATTTTTCTTATTGGAATCTCATCGCCTTAACGCCGAAGCCAAAAAGGGTGAGATTGCCAAGCCGATGAGGCTTTTCCACGGATCAATTACCTACTTGACTGTGCTTTTTATTGCTATCGCCCTGGATCCGCTATTTTTCTTTAATTTCATCTAACCTGCGAAGGCTCTCGTCTCGCTCGGTTGAATGATCAAGCATCGGTTCTGGATATCCGTTGACTAAGCCATCAACGAGCAGCCAAGGCTCGTGCACTTCGGGGCCAGATAAATGAGCTAGCTCGGGGATGTATTTACGAACATAGTTTCCTTCGGGATCAAATTTGTACCCTTGCAAGATTGGGTTGAAAACTCGGTAATAGGGGGAGGCGTCAGTTCCGCACCCAGCCGTCCACTGCCATCCGTGAGAGTTCGAAGCCGGATCAAAATCGGACAGACTTTTCTCAAACCAATCAGCACCAATTTGCCACTCAAGATGCAGATCTTTGACCAGAAAGCTCGCAACAATCATTCTCACTCGGTTATGCATCCAGCCCTCACGAGCTAGCTGTCGCATCCCAGCATCAACCATTGGAAAGCCTGTTCTTCCAGATTTCCAAAGCTCTAACTTGCGATCAGCTTGCTTTCCTTGGTCATATCTCATTTTCGCAAATCTTGGAACATAGTAGTCATCTACTGTGTGTGGGTTACTTAGCAGAACGTCAGCGTAAAACTCTCGCCACGCAATCTCTTTTCTAAACACATTGTGTCCTGGGGTATCTCGGAGATCCGCAAGTAGGGTTCTTGGGTGGATTTCTCCGTGAGCCAGTGCGTGGGAAAGTTTTGACGTTCCTGACAGATCCGCACGATTTCTATTCTCGGAGTAATCAAAAAGGGCGCGCTTTTTGAAGCGCTCAAATGTCTCAAGGGCATAATCCTCTCCAGCTCGAACATCGAATAGAGAATCCTTGGTTGGCTGCATGGGGGATTTCTTGGCACTTTGTATCCATTTGACACCAGATGGCAACTTATAGGGCTGTGACCAACCGATGTCGAACCAAGCTTTGTAGAACGGTGTGTAAACACGGTATGGGGTGCCATCCGTTGGCTTCACTACTGAGCCAGGTTTCACAGCGTAGTTTGAGCCTTCAAGAATCAATTCCTTACCTACGGCTAACAGAGCGGTGGCAACTTCTTGCTGCTGTGCAATTCCTTCTGGATCAAAGCTCTCGGTCGCGTGAACGTACTTTGCCTCATGCTGCTTAGCAAGCCGAACAATTTCGCTAGCAAAATCGTCTTCGGTAACCAAAAGAGCACCTCCAAGGGATAAAGTAAGCGATGCCAGTGATGCTGACAGTGAGTGCTGCCTAATGCCAGATAGCTTTTCGAAATCAGCTTTCTGATACACGTAGCAAGCTAGAACGGATTGGTTCTCGTCGGATTTTGCAGCTTCGCAGCAGGATGAGAGAGCCTGGTTATCTTGTAACCTCAAGTCTTTTCGAAACCAAAATATCCTACTCATCTTGATCCTTCTGGCCTTACAAATTTTGATCGGAGAGCTAGCAGTTGGAATGTAAGAAGCGAAATTATCAGCGATGCACCAAGCATGTGCACACCAGCAAGCAAGGCTGGAACACCTGTGTTGGACTGGATAACACCAAGAACTGCTTGCAAGATCGCAACGACAAGCAGTAATCCAAGGGATTTCACCGCCGGGTTATTGAGGTGATTTACCGCCAAGCTCCTCCAAACAAAAACCAGCGCGACTAAGGTCAGTGCTGTCATAAAGTATGCGGGCCAAGAGTGGTAGTGCTGCCATGTTTCCAAATCAAATCCATTGCGCGGAATTGCTGCGTCACCAGCGTGCGGCCCGGCCCCAGTCACAACCACTCCAACAATTACCGTGGCCGAACCAACAATAAGAATTGGCCAAGCGAGCAACACTGCTTTGTAGCTTATCGGCTCGTGTTTTGGCAAGTAGACCCGCCACACTAAGACAGAGGCAATGCTAATCAGAACTCCTGAGACCAGAAAATGTGCGCCAACAACCCAAGAGTTCAATCCTGTAAGCACCGTCACGCCGCCAAGTAGCGCCTGAGCAACTATTCCTAGAACAAGCAAAACCGCAGGCAAGGTAAGGCCATAGCGAACAGATTTGGAAGTGCGTCGAATAACGATGAAGGTCAGGCCCGCGATGATCACAAGAACGAAAGTCAATAAGCGATTGCCAAACTCAATTAGCCCGTGGATACCCATCTCTGGAACGGAGACAAATGATTCATCATTGCACTTTGGCCAAGTTGGGCAGCCAAGCCCAGAGCCGGTGAGGCGAACTAAACCTCCAGTAACCACGATAAGAATCTGACTGGCCAGTGACGCCCAGGCGTACGCACGCAGTCTCGCTGGCGCAAGAATGGTTCTAAATGGCTGAATCAACCAGAATTTCCCGTCTACTGATACAAATTGAGGCAATGTTGGTAAACTTATGACACTTCCAGTTTCGCATTAAGTTCCCCGTGGGAATGCCTGGTTGCAAGTGCGGGTTAGACCTAGATATCTACAATAAGGAGCAAAATGTCCGACATCATCATCGACCGCCCCGAGCTAGATAGCCTCGGAAACTACGAGTACGGCTGGTCTGATGGTAACGACGCTGGTGCCTTCGCCAAACGAGGTATCAGCGAAGAAGTTGTTAAGGACATCTCGGGGCTAAAAGGTGAGCCTGAGTGGATGCTGGACATGCGCCTCAAGGGTTACCAGTACTTCCTTAAAAAGCCAATGCCAGCCTGGGGTGCAGATCTTTCAGGAATTGATTTTGACAACATCAAGTACTTTGTGCGCTCGACGGAGAAGCAAGCCCAGAGCTGGGAAGATCTTCCCGATGAGATTAAATCGACCTACGAAAAACTGGGAATTCCAGAAGCAGAAAGACAGCGCCTTGTTGCCGGCGTGGCCGCCCAGTACGAGTCAGAGGTTGTCTATCACCAGATCAACGAGGAGCTCGAAAAGCAGGGTGTTTTGTTCCTGGACACTGACACGGCTTTGCGTGAGCACCCAGAAATCTTCAAAGAGTACTTCGGAACAGTAATTCCAGCCGGTGACAACAAATTCGCAGCGTTGAACACTTCTGTTTGGTCTGGTGGTTCATTTGTTTACGTTCCAAAGGGCGTGCACGTAGAGATACCGCTTCAGGCTTACTTCCGCATTAATACAGAGAACATGGGTCAGTTTGAAAGAACCCTCATCATTGCCGACGAGGACTCTTACGTTCACTACATCGAAGGCTGCACCGCGCCAATTTACAAGTCCGACTCTTTACACTCAGCGGTAGTTGAGATCATTGTTAAAAAAGGTGCCCGCGTTCGATACACAACCATCCAAAACTGGTCCAACAACGTTTACAACCTTGTGACCAAGCGAGCTATCGCCCACGAAGGTGCCACCATGGAATGGATTGATGGCAACATCGGCTCCAAGGTGACGATGAAATATCCTTCGGTGATTCTTGCCGGAGAGTACGCAAGGGGAGAGACTCTGTCGGTTGCATTTGCAGGCGAAGGTCAGCACCAAGATGCCGGTGCCAAGATGATTCATCTCGCTCCACACACCTCTTCATCAATCGTTTCAAAGTCAATCGCCCGCGGAGGAGGAAGAACTTCCTACCGTGGCGAGATTCGAGTAAACCCTGGAGCACATCACAGCGCAAACACAGTTCGCTGTGATGCATTACTGGTTGACACTATTTCCAGAAGTGACACCTACCCGACCGTTGATGTTCGCGAAGATGATGTCTCCATGGGTCACGAGGCCACTGTTTCCCGCGTGAGCGAGGAGCAGTTGTTCTACCTTCAATCTCGAGGCATGGCAGAAGACGAGGCTATGGCGATGATTGTCCGCGGTTTCATCGAGCCAATAGCCAAAGAGCTACCAATGGAGTATGCCCTTGAGCTAAACAAGTTGATTGAGATGCAAATGGAAGGGGCTGTCGGATAGTGACAGGCGCTTCAAAGACAATCCAGCATGGATTGTCAGAGCATTCTCATGGCTTCGGCGTACCGATACAAACACGCTCGGAAAGAGTCAAGTCAACAGCACTCGAGGACTTCGCAGAAATTTCAACTCGCGAGGAGCAGTGGCGCTACATTGGCTCAAGTGAGCTTGGCGGATTAGATCAAGCAGGCCTAGATGAGTTTTCGGGCGACATAACCGCAATCACGGCAGCCGGTGTTGAGACCTCTTGGGTTGAATCAGATCATGCTCTATTTGGATCTGCTGGTATCCCAGAAGATCGAGTCTCGGCAGCAGGCTGGGAAGCGGCGAAAGCAGCCTACCTAATTGCAGTGCCAGAGGACGCCTTACCAAAGGATCCATCAACGGTTCAAATTCAATCGCTGGTAGCAGACCCTTCCGCCCTGCATGTCATAGTTCACGCAGCAAAGGGATCAAGCTCGACAATCGTTATTGAACATCTTGGTGACGCTGTGTTGTCTGAAAACATCGAAGTGATTGTTGATGACGAGGCAACTTTGACCTTAGTCAGCATTCAGGAGTGGAACACTAAGTCAATCCACTCATCCGCGCAGTTTGCAAAACTTGGCAGAAACTCAAAGTTCAAGCACATCGTGGTTTCCCTCGGTGGTTCGGTTGTTCGCGTGACACCGTCTGCCTACTTCGGCGCTCCAGGAGGCGATGTCGAGCTCTACGGGCTTTACTTTGCAGATGCCGGTCAGTACCTAGAACACAGAATTTTCGTGGATCACTCGGAACCAAACTGCAAGTCACGAGTCACCTATAAAGGCGCTCTTCAGGGCGGTAAGGCTCACACCGTGTGGGTGGGAGATGTCCTGATACGTGCAGCGGCTGAGGGAACAGACACCTATGAGCTAAACCGCAACCTGCTTTTGACAGACGGCGCCCGTGCCGACTCAGTGCCGAATCTTGAGATCGAGACCGGGCAAATTCAGGGAGCCGGGCACGCAAGCGCAAGCGGTAGATTCGATGACGAGCAACTGTTTTACTTACAGGCACGAGGAATAGACGAACTCGAAGCAAGGCGTTTAGTGGTTCGTGGTTTTCTAATGGAAATAGTTCAGCAAATTGGGATTTCTGATCTGGAAGACAGGCTGGCTCAAGCAATTGAAGACGAACTAGAGGTGACCGTAAAGTAATGGCAATCAGAATTTGCAACGTTGAAGACATAAAGCCAGGGAAGGCCCTTAGGGTCAAGGTCGGAGAAGATGCCATTGCCCTTATTCACACTAAGGATGGTAGGTTCAAGGCTCTTGGTGACAAGTGTTCCCACGGAGAGATTTCCCTGAGTGAGGGATTCGTTGACAACGACACAATAGAGTGCTGGGCTCACGGAGCAAAGTTCTCTGTTGACACTGGAGCTCCACTGACGCTACCGGCTTACGAACCAGTGGCAACCTACGAGGTCATCGTTGAAAACGGGGAAGTTTTTTTAGAAATCGACAAGGACAGTGAGTAAATAATGGCAAAGCTAGAAATCAAGGACCTGCACGTATCCGTTGATACCGATCAGGGAACTAAAGAGATTCTCAGGGGAGTAGACCTGACAATCAATAGCGGAGAAACTCACGCCGTGATGGGACCAAATGGCTCGGGGAAGTCCACT
This sequence comes from Rhodoluna sp., assembly GCA_044239775.1. Taxonomy (GTDB): domain Bacteria; phylum Actinomycetota; class Actinomycetes; order Actinomycetales; family Microbacteriaceae; genus Rhodoluna. Next base: position 8,070 of record JBIIAT010000006.1, read on the forward strand.
TTGGCTTACTCAATTGCCGGCCACCCAAAGTATCAAGTCACCCAAGGTCAAATTCTTCTAGATGGCGCTGATATCTTAGAGATGTCGGTAGATGAGAGAGCTCGTGCGGGATTGTTTCTTGCCATGCAGTATCCAGTTGAGATTCCAGGAGTTAGCGTTTCTAACTTCCTGAGAACCGCAAAAACAGCTGTTGATGGTAAGGCTCCCGCGCTGCGGACCTGGATCCAAGATGTTCGTTTGGCGATGGAGAATCTAAAAATGGATTCGGCATTTACTGAGAGAAATGTTAATGAGGGTTTCTCGGGTGGTGAGAAAAAGCGTCATGAGATTTTGCAAATGGAGCTGCTCAAGCCCAAATTCGCTGTTCTAGATGAGACCGATTCGGGTCTTGATGTCGACGCTCTTCGCGTAGTTGCCGAAGGAGTGAACAGAATCAAGGACTCGAATGACATTGGGGTGCTCCTTATCACTCACTACACCCGGATTCTCAAATACATCAAGCCAGACTTCGTCCACGTATTTGTTGCGGGACAAATCGCTGAACAGGGCGGCGCTGAACTTGCGGAAAGACTTGAAGCCGAAGGTTACGACAGGTACGTGAAGGCCTAACATGCCAAGAGAACTAGAAGCCAGCCTGTACGACAAGGTTGAAGAGGCGCTAAAAGAGGTAATTGATCCAGAAATTGGGGTCAACATTGTTGACCTTGGTCTTATCTATGGACTTGAAATGGCCGATGAGGACGAGTCTCTGCTGATCAACATGACTCTTACCTCAGCGGGCTGTCCGTTGACGGACGTGCTAGAGGAGCAGACTGCAGAAGCACTAGATGGAGTGGTCGACGCATTTAGAATCAACTGGGTTTGGATGCCACCTTGGGGTCCAGAGAAGATCACTGACGATGGCCGCGAACAGATGCGGGCCATCGGATTCTCTATCTAGGCTTTTCTGCCAAGAAACTTCCAGGCCAATGGAAGCACCGCAGCAGCAAGCATCATCTTGAGAACATCCCCAATAATGAAGGGCACGAACCCAGCGGAAGCAACGGCCACTAAGTCATTAGCTACGCCCAGGTTTCCTAGAACAAACGCCAACCACGGCAGACCAAAAAGATAGATGATTGCGTTCGCAATCGCAAAGCTTCCAAGTACGCCCGGCACGGATTTATGCCAACCTCGCTCAGAGAGCCAGCCAACAACGGAGGCGGCCGCAACAAATCCAATCAGGTAACCGAAAGTCGGACCAAAGCTCAAGCTCGTTGCGGCTGAAAACACCGGCAAGCCAAGTGCTCCCATCGACAAGTATGCAATAAGGGAAATTGCACCTCTGGTGGCACCAAGTACTGAACCAACGAGCAAAACTGCGAAGGTTTGAGCTGTGATCGGTACTGGCCACATCGGGATTACCAGTTGTGCGGCGTAGGCAGTCAATACAGCCCCCGATAGAATTAGGGCAAAATCGTTTACAACTGAGCGTGGAACAACGCGATCAATAAGTGCTGCATTGCTGGAAAGTTGCATTGTCATGAGATTCTCTATTCTTACCTTGGTTTGTAGTGACGATTGTAGACTAATGCTTTTGCAAGCACACGAGAGGTTTATTGATTGCTAAGCGTCAAAGACCTAGAGATCACAATCGGCGCCAGAACTTTGATGAGCGAGGTCACTTTTCGGGTAGCTTCCGGTGACAAAGTTGGCTTGGTTGGCCGAAATGGCGCTGGAAAGACAACTCTGACAAAGATCTTGGCTGGCGATGGCCTGGCTACCGGCGGGATTATTGAGCGACAGGGCGAGATTGGCTATCTGCCCCAGGACCCACGATCCGGTGATCCCGAGGAGTCCGCACGGGACCGGATTCTAAATGCCCGTGGTCTTGGAACCCTCCTCAGGCAAATGGCTGAGTCCACCGACACAATGGCCTCGGCTCAGGGACCTGAGTCCGAAAAAGCCATGATCAAATACACCAAGGTTGAAGAGCGCTTTCAAGCAGCCGGAGGCTACGCGGCTGAAGCGGCAGCTGCTGCGATAGCTAGCAACCTTGGAATTGAGGAACGAATTCTTGCCCAACCGCTGAAAACACTCTCAGGCGGACAGCGTCGTCGCATAGAACTTGCTCGAATACTATTTTCCGACGCACAAACAATGTTGCTCGACGAACCAACGAACCATCTTGATGCAGACTCAGTTGTCTGGCTTAGAGATTTTCTAAGGGCCTACCAGGGTGGCCTGATTGTGATAAGTCACGACGTCGATCTTGTTGAAACCACCGTGAACCGCGTCTTCTACTTGGATGCAAATAGACAAAAGATTGACATCTATAACTTGGGATGGCGTGCCTATCAAAATCAACGTGAAGCGGATGAGGAACGGCGCAAACGCGAGAGAGCTAACGCGGAAAAGAAGGCAGCTTCCTTGTCTCTCCAGGCAGCCAAGTTTGGTGCAAAGGCAACTAAGGCAGTTGCCGCGCAGCAAATGCAGCGAAGAGCGCAAAAACTTCTTAGTGACCTAGAAGATGTGGGGCAAGTTGACCGAGTTGCCAAGATTCGTTTCCCAGATCCTGCGCCGTGTGGGAGGACTCCACTAACAGCGCATGGATTATCCAAGAGCTATGGCTCCTTGGAGATCTTCGCTGCAGTTGATCTAGCCATTGATCGAGGCTCAAAAGTAGTCATTATCGGTCTCAACGGAGCGGGGAAGACAACTTTGCTTCGCATCCTTGCAGGTGTAGATAAGGCCGACACCGGGGTAGTAGAGGCAGGTCACGGGTTAAAGATTGGTTACTACGCGCAGGAACACGAGACCCTCAATGTGAACAAATCCGTGCTTGAGAACATGCAGTCTGCAGCTCCCCACCTAGGTGACGTGGACGCCCGAAAAGTTTTGGGTTCATTTCTATTTTCCGGAGACGATGTTGCAAAAAAAGCTGGCGTTCTTAGTGGGGGAGAGAAAACTCGGTTAGCGCTAGCCTCGCTAGTAGTTTCCTCAGCAAACGTGTTGCTGCTCGACGAGCCAACTAACAACCTCGACCCAGCAAGCCGAAAAGAGATTCTGAGTGCTCTTGCAAGCTTTACTGGCGCCGTAGTGTTGGTATCGCACGACGAGGGTGCCGTACTGGCTCTAAACCCCGAGCGAGTATTGATCCTTCCCGACGGAACAGAGGACCATTGGTCAGATCAGTACGCTGATCTGATCTCTCTTAGCTAACTGGTCCGATCGAGAATCTCGTCCTCAATAGTTGAATCACGATTCGATTTACGCTTCGCAGATCGTGGAACGTAGTTTGGATCGAGCTCCATTTTGCGATAATCCCTTTCCTGCCTGATGGCCCAAAACAGTGCAAAAAATCCCATCACTGCGAAAATCACCCACTGAACTGCGTAGCTAAGATGATTCCCCTCGTCAAGAAGGGGTCTAGTAGGTGGTTGCGGATAAGAGCTTTCTGGCGGAGCCTCGGAAACCAGTCTTAGGTAGAAATCTGTTTCTACTTCAATTCCTAGCATTGCCTGTATTTCGACGAGGTTGATACTAGTTAACTGACCTTCGGGAGAAACCCTATTGGGAACCTGTTCACCTAATCTAACTCTGGCTACTAGCTCCTTCTGCGCTTTTTGCGGAAGAAAGGCCTGGGAGGGATTTAGATTTGAGTCGGCCTGAATCCAGCCACGTTCGATTATGAATACTTCGTCATTTGCGGATCTAAATGGAATTAGCTGCACGAAACCAGGTTGACCAGCAATCGCTCTATTTCTAACAAGCAGTGACTTGTCAGCGAGGTAACTTCCAGAAAGCTCAACTTGCCGCCATTCCGCAGCGAGCACATCGGTCGAATCGGAGGCGACAACTTGGGATACATCCAGAGGCTCTAGGTCGTAGTTTGAAGACACTCTTTCGATTTTTGACACCGCTTCTGATCTTCTATCAATTTGCCAACTTGCCAGCGCGATGCAAGCAACTGCAAATGTGGTAGCAACCAAGAACCAGCTCGTCCAGCGTATCCATGGCTTCACAACCCTGCTCAACTGAAACTTCGTTCTTCAAGCAGAATATTCCTGTCAGCAAGAAAGGCTTTGAGGTAATCCAAGTGTTCGGCACATGAAAGCCAGGTCTTAGTTCGGCCGTCTCGATGGATGTTTGGGTTTGACCAGACCAAAGAAAAGGTCGCGTTTGCGGAACATCCCGCCCTGGAGCACATCGGTTGAGCGGGGTCGACTGAAAACATCGACATTTAGGGCTTCTTTGCTGTATCCGAGCTAGCACCAGGTTCGACTGGTTTGACTACTTTGGTAACCATTGAAAGAGTGCCAGGCTTTGGGCCTTGAGCATTTGCAAGCACCACGGCAAAATATGGAAGGAATATGGCCCCCGCAAAAGCGAGCCACATCAGCCAACCCTCAACAAACATCGCAAGAACTATGCAAACTACTCGAATACCCATCGCCAAGGTGTATTTGAGCATACGAGACTTGCGCTCGTCATCAGGGGACTGGCTGACTGTGGTGATGCTTTGAGGTTTGGCCAAGGCTACTTTCAGGTATCTGGGTTCAATACAAGGGTAAGGCTAGAATTCAGATAGTCCAAACCTGCCACAGAATATCTGCCCTAAGAAAGAGTATTTCCATGACCCAATCCAGAGTTGTATTCATCACTGGAGGAAACCGGGGTATTGGATATGCCATCGCGCAGGAGTTTATCCAACAGGGTCACAAAGTTGCTGTCACTGTTCGCTCCGGAACCGGACCTGAAGGCTCGTTGTCTCTGAAGGCGGATGTCACAGACTCAGCCAGTCTCGATGAGGCCATTGCAAAAACAGAGCAAGAACTGGGCCCAATCGAGGTTCTCGTTGCCAACGCCGGTATAACCAAGGACACGCTACTGTTGCGCATGAGTGATCAGGACTTCGAAGAAGTTGTGAACGTAAACCTGAACGGAGTATTTCGGGTTGTAAAGAGGGCGACCAAGTCCATGATCAAGCAAAGATTTGGAAGAGTGGTTTTGGTTGGAAGCGTAGTTGGGCTGCTTGGGTCACCAGGCCAAGTGAACTACTCGTCTAGTAAGGCGGCACTTGTTGGAATGGCTAGATCAATAACCAGAGAGCTCGGTGGCCGCGGAATAACGGCAAATGTCATTGCACCCGGATTCATCGATACCGACATGACCGCCGAATTAGAACCTGATCAGCAGAAGCAGTATCTAGACAGAATTCCTGCTGGAAGATTCGCAGCACCCTCAGAAGTTGCCAAGGTTGTTTGCTGGCTCGCAAGCGATGAAGCTGCCTACATCTCAGGAGCGGTCATTCCTGTTGATGGTGGACTTGGCATGGGGCACTAGATTTACTTGATGAGCAAGTCTTAAAAGCAATCAATCGAAAGAGGAAAGCAGTTATGGGAATTCTAGAAGGTAAAAGAATATTGGTTACCGGTGTTCTAACCGAGGCCTCAATTGCTTTTTCCGTAGCGCGCTTGGCACAGGAGGAAGGCGCCGAGATTATCCTTTCTTCCTTTGGCAGAATGCTTCCGATCACCACGAAGATCGCAGAGCGTCTCCCAAAGCCAACTCCGGTTATAGAACTAGACGCCACAAACGAAACCGACCTGACTGAATTGTCCTCGAGGATCTCTCAACACTTTGATTCGATCGATGGGATAGTCCACGCGATAGCGTTTGCTCCACAAACAGCCCTCGGAGGCAACTTCCTAGAAACCCAGTGGCCTGATGTTTCAACCGCAGTAGAGATTTCCGCCTACTCCTTGAAATCAATAACTATGGCCGCCAAACCTGTCTTGCGGAACCCATCATCTATTGTTGGGCTCACTTTTGACGCAAGAGTTTCATGGCCTGTATATGACTGGATGGGAGTTGCGAAAGCTGCGTTTGAAGCCACAGCAAGATATCTCGCGCGCTACCTTGGAAAAGATGGAATACGAGTAAATCTCATTTCTGCAGGTCCACTTAGAACTACAGCTGCAAAAGGTATTCCAGGATTTGCAAAAATGGAAGAGCTTTGGACAGACCGTGCACCACTTGGTTGGGACCTTACGAATACCGAAACGGCAGCTAGGGGAGTAATTGCACTTCTGTCAGACTGGTTCCCAGCCACCACCGGCGAAATGATTCACGTAGACGGTGGTTTGCACTCAACTGGAGCGTAGTTCAAGCAATTCAACCAGAGGCTTTAGTGAACTACCTTCAATAACCAGGTCCGCATACTGACGCAAAATTTCCTTTGGCCGAAAAGCTACAGCAAACCCGGCAGCTTGCAGCATCGAAATGTCGTTCGCTCCGTCTCCAACGGCTACTGTCTCTGAGACATCAAAGCCGTGATCCGTAGCCCAGTTCAACAGGTTCTTGGCTTTTGCTGCTGCGTCGACTATCTCTCCCGAAACCTTTCCCGTAAGGCATCCGTTCAAAATTTCTAAATCGTTTGCCAGAGAGAAATCCAAGCCTAGGCGTTGCGCTAGTGGTGAAAGTACTTGCGAGAATCCTCCACTGATTGCGCCAATTAGACCTCCGGATCGATGTACTGATTCAATTAGCTCTGAAACGCCATCGGTAACGGTGATCTCCGACTGTATTTCATCAAAAACCGAAACAGAAAGTCCTTCGAGTAAAGCCACCCTCATTAAAAGAGCGTGTCGAAAGTCAATATCTCCAGCCATAGCCCTGTCGGTGATCTCTTTGACCTGCTCGCGAGAACCTACCTTTGCGGCTAGTAGTTCAATTACCTCTTGCTCGATCATGGTTGAGTCAACATCGAGTACTACCAAGCGCTTCATGACTCCGCGTCCTTTGACTGAGCTTGAGATTTCGAAGAATCTTCCATAACTCGATGTTATTCCAGTCCAGGCTCTAGCTCTTGCTTCGATTATGCTGATTTACATGAGTCGGGTTTTGGATTTCAATAACATCACAGTGCAGCGGGATGGCAAATCAATTCTCAATAACCTCGATTGGCAGGTTGAATCAAATCAACGTTGGGTCATTATCGGCCCTAACGGGGCTGGTAAAACGACTCTGCTTCGTGTAGCGGCCGCGCAAATTCAACCGACTACAGGGACTGCAAAAATCTTGGGACAGACGCTCGGGGCTATCGATGTTTTTGAACTGAAGACGCGAATTGGTTTTGCGTCTAACGCCCTTTCTCAGCACATTCCAAACTCAGAGACCGTTTTGGATGCTGTCATGACGGCAAGCTACGGAATTACTGGACGCTGGAACGAGAAGTATGAAGATGTAGATCAGAGGCGAGCAAATAGAGTGCTTGCCGAGTGGCAACTCGATGGCTACGGTGATAGACCGTTTGGCACGTTGAGCGATGGGGAGAAGAAGAGGACTCAGATTGCCAGATCTGTTATGACGGATCCAGAGCTTCTGCTTTTGGATGAGCCAGTGGCAAGCCTGGATATGGCGGCCAGGGAACACACCATCGAAGTTCTATCTAGCTACGCCTTGGCCCCGACGGCTCCAGCGATAGTGATGGTTACCCATCACATCGAAGAGATTCCTCGTGGCTTCACGCATGCGCTGATTCTAAGCAAGGGTCAGGCGTTTGCCGCTGGTGAGCTAGCCAGCACCATAACTACCGAGAAGGTGTCCGAGGCCTTTGGCTACCCTCTTGAAGTTACTAGCGAGGCAGGCAGATTCCGCGTTCGGTCGGGCAAATAGCCGCTAGTTTTGGGGATTTGGCTCTGGTATAGTTGTGTGGTTATCAGTTCGGATAACAGATCCTCAAAAAACAGAAGGTTTTTCCATGAAGTCAGAAATTCACCCAAATTACCAGGCGGTAATCTTTCGCGACCTTGCCTCAGGTGAAAGCTTTCTTACTCGTTCAACTCTCACAAGTTCAAAAACTCTTAAGTGGGAAGACGGTCAGGAATACCCAGTATTCGACGTCGAAATCTCTTCAGCCTCACACCCGTTCTACACCGGCAAGCAAAGAATCATGGACGCAGCCGGAAGAGTTGAGAAGTTCAACACTCGCTACAAGAACTTCGGCTCCTAAAGCTTTAGAGGCCACCCTCTTACAACAGTGAAATCTGGAGAGCTCTTTCTCCGAAAACTTTCATAAGAATCATCTTGAGCTGCGCTCCAGGCGACTTGGGCATTGTGAAGCTCCGTGACATCAGCGGGCAATTTCCCGGCATACTTTCTTGCTATCGCTTGGGCTACTTTACCCGCTGCGACTGCGTCGGCTGTTGCATTATGTGCGTCGGATAGCTGGACACCATAAATAGACGCCGCTACCTGCAAGGTTCGTTTCCCAGAACGATATGTGTCGACGAATTTATCGATCACCATCGGATCAATTACTGGCTGAGGGTTTGAAAGTGGCTGTAAGCCATTTCGTAACGCCTCGTAATGCAAAATGGTGAAGTCGTATGGCGCGTTGTATGCAACGACTGGGACTCCCCGGGCAAAAAAACCACGAAGGGCTTCCAAGATCTCGGCAACAACCTCAGCGCTATTTCGACCTTCAGATCGTGCTTTTTCAGTAGTTACTCCGTGAACGTCCGAGGCGGCTACTGGTATCTCAATACCTGGATCTGCCAGCCACTCCTTATTGGATCCGGTTACTTGGCCCTGCTCATCTATTTCAACTGCGCAAGCCGTGACAATCCGAGCCTCTTTCAAATCAAGCCCAGTAGTTTCAAGATCAAACACCGCGAGTTTCTTTGCCCAAGGTAACTGGTCACCCAGATCAAGGCTCAGCTGATCATTCACAATAGAAGAATAGGGGTCTTTTCTTCCCCCGTCTGGCATTACTAAGAGCTAGCGATTCCGTCCAATTAGACTTGTTCGGTGCTCGCAGATGAACTAACTACTAAAGCCCGGCAACTGGGTGTGAGGCACACTGCAAAAATTTCTGGGGTAGAGAGCGTCTACTACGAGTACCCATCCGATGGGTCATCCGCAGAAACCGTTGTCTTGATTCATGGCTATCGCGGTAACCACCGCGGCCTCGAGGCAATCGGCGGGGGATTGGGCAAGTATCGAGTCTTGATGCCAGATTTACCTGGCTTTGGTGAGTCCATGGAACTTACTGGTGTGCATGATCTTGATGCCTACGCAAATTGGCTCGAGCAATTCCTGATTACTCTGGGCGCGGATAAAACCTCGCATGTTGTTGGACATAGCTTTGGCTCTTTGGTTGTTGGATTGTATGCTTCAAGGCGCTCAAGCAAAAGCGTGATTTTGATAAATCCGGTTTCGGCGCCAGCACTTTCTGGCCCTAGAGCTTTTCTAACAAAGATCACTTCGGCCTTCTATCATCTAAGCCGATCTTTACCAGAGGGGCTTGCTAACTCGTTGCTACGGAGCCCAATAGCGGTGATGGTGATGAGTTCTGTAATGGCAAAGACAACCAACAGATCTCTTAGACGCTGGATTCACAAGCAACATCTTGACAACTTCAGCGACTTCGCTTCAGTGAAGGTGGCCGCGGAAGCATATGACGCTTCAATATCGACCGATCTATCCAAAATGGCCCATTTGATAACGAGCCCGGTGTTGATTATCGCGGCAGTGCTCGATGACATAACAAGCGTGCAAGTTCAACGGGATGTGGCTGAAACCTACCCAAATGCGACAGTTGTTGAGTTACCAAACGTTGGACACCTAGTGCATTACGAGGCACCCGCGGAAGCCGCAATCCACATCAGCGCGTTTGTTGAGAGCAATAAGTGACTTTCTTCTTCGACTGTAGGTTCATAAGAGTTGAGCAACATGATGGAATCTCACGGTTCAGCGCGGAATTGTTCTCCGCAGTTTCGAACCTTGTTGCAGTAAAGGCAATCATCAGCGATCCTAGGCAGCTTGCCAAGCTACCAAAAGGTGTGGATCACGTGATGGCGAACGATCCCACAAATCCATTCCAAGAACTTTTCCTGCCGAGGCGTCTGAACGCGCTCGGCGCATCAGTTGTGTTTTCACCCATGCAGACCATGGGATCAGTCGGCAAAAGATACCGACTGGTTCTAACCTTGCACGATCTTATTTACTACAAGCATCGCCAGCCTCCAGCATTTCTAGCTTGGCCAATAAGGCTGGCTTGGAGGCTGTTTCATTTGGGATTTGGGGCCGTGCGACTACTCCTTGGCCGAGCAGATGCGGTAGTAACTATTTCGGAAACGACCAAGAACCAAATGCTTAGACATCGTCTCACAACAAACCCGATTCACGTCGTTTACAACGCCTCAAGCATGTCGCATGTTCCTAGACCGCTTGCAGGGCCTGCAACAAGAAATCTTGTTTACATGGGAAGCTTTATGCCATATAAGAACGTAGAACTGCTGTTTTCTGCAATAGAACTGCTTCCCGAGTACACCCTTACTCTTCTAAGTGGCATCAGCGCTAGGCGAAAGTCACAATTGCTTGGCTCCGTTTCTGAATCGACCGCGGCCAGAGTTAGATTTGTCAACGGGGCATCTGAGTCCGAGTATCAACATATTCTTGACGAAAGCTTTGCTCTAGTATCGGCCTCGAAGGATGAAGGCTTTGGAATTCCACTAATTGAGGCAATGTCCAGGGCGATACCGGTCGTTGTTTCAGACATTGCAATCTTTAGAGAAGTCGCTGGTTCAGCCGGTTCCTATTTTGAAAACACTAAAGTCGAAGCCCTTGTCTCAGAAATTCGAGCTCTTGAAGATTTAGACCGCTGGACTCAAGCAAGTTCAAATGCGCTTGTCCAGTCAGAGCGTTACGACTGGCAAAACTCTGCTTCAAAGTTGCTGGAAGTGGTTAGGGGCCTCACGGACTAAGTGGCTCTAGATCGTACTTGGTTACCGACCAGGCCGAGTCCAGATGGGACACGATGTTCAAAGAGGCGTTACCCAGCCTCTCACCATTGCGCGGCAATTCGTTGTTACTTGAGATTGACAGCAAAGTTCTAATTAGGGCACCGTGTGAGATCGCAAGAATGCGTCTTCCTGGGTGGCTCTTTTCAATAGTGTCCAATAGTGCTTGGGATCTTTGAATCAGATCTGTTCGCGACTCGCCTCCAGGAATTTCATCCAAGCTGGAATACTTTGCTTTCCACTGATCGTAATCAAGCCCTTCGGCTTCGCCAAAAGACCTCTCAATCAATAAATCCACCGTCAAAATCTCTTCAAATCCGGATTGCTCAGCGATGATCTCAGCACTCTGGCGAGCCCTGCCCAGTGGGGAAGTGATAACGATATCCCAATCGTCTCGGCTGATCACTTTAGAAGCCGTTCTTACCTGTTCAATGCCAGTGGCGTTCATCGGGATGTCCGTGACCCCTTGGAGTAGGAAATTGATGTTCCAATCAGTTTGTCCGTGGCGAAAGAGTCCGAAATGGGTTTTAGTCAATCTATTCGGTGCTCCTACTATCTCAGGGCTATTTCTCATTGCGGCTAGAAGTTATTGCCACAGCTGTCGTCATCGACAGTGTCCGAGGGGGGACTCGAACCCCCACCCCCTTGCGAGGACTAACACCTCAAGCTAGCGCGTCTACCATTCCGCCACCCGGACTTACCAAATCGAATCGTATCACGAGGGCTAGAGCAGCTTGAAGGTACTTGGCATCGAGGTTGATAGCGGGTAGTTTTGGGTTATGGCTACTGATCCTAGATCTGCTCTAACGCTTTTTATTGCGGCTCTCGAGAAACACTTCGAGGCAGTTGCATCACAGCGCGGTTCAGGTGACTCTAGTGTCGAGAGAGCCTACGATCAGCTCGAAGACTCTTTCTTGGTTTACGAAGAGTCTCTTTCGGAAGAGTATGGCGAGTTTCTTCCAATCACGATTGCCGAAGAGGATAATTGAGCTTTCTAGAAGCGCTAATCCTCGGTTTAGTTCAGGGTCTAACAGAGTTTCTTCCAATATCCTCATCAGCTCATGTCCAGATCGCGCAAGAACTCATGGGGCAGTCAATGCTCAGCAAGCCACAGCTAACTGCCTTCATCGCTACTATTCAACTCGGGACCGAAATTGCAGTAGTTGGTTACTTCGCTAAAGACATCAAGCGAATCTCTTTTGCCTGGTTCGGCTGGGCTGCCAATCCAAGCAAACCCATGGCAGCCGACGCCAAGCTTGGTTGGCTCATTATTGTTGGAACAATTCCAGTAGTTGTTCTGGGATTAGCGCTTCGTGATTTTGTTGAGAACGACGTTCGAAGCTTATGGGTAATTGCATTTACGCTGATTGGCTTTGGGGTAATTCTCGGTGTATCAGACCTAGTTGGAAAAAAAGTCAAGACTATTTCAAATTTGAACTACTCTCATGGAGTTTTGTTCGGTCTAGGACAAGCTCTTGCCTTGATACCTGGTGTATCACGATCTGGGGGCACCATTACTGTGGGGCTCTTACTTGGCTACAGCAGGCAAGCTGCAGCACGGTACAGCTTTTTACTTGCAATCCCAGCTGTTCTTGCCTCAGGTCTGTTCTTGTTCGTATCTAGTGTGGGAGATTTGTCTAGTGATATGTTGCTTGCAACAATTGTTGCCACAGTGGTTTCCGGTTTAGTTGGTCTAGCTGTAATTCACTACCTGCTTAGGTATTTAGAAGATGGATCCTTCTTGCCCTTTGTTATCTGGCGCGTGCTAGTTGGGGCGTGGCTGCTATGGATGCTGTCAACCGGCTCAATCGCCGCCTAAGCATCCGGCGGTCGTTGCTCCGATTGTAAAAACTTTTCCAGCTCTCTAGCGATAGCCTCTCCGGAGGCAGCTTCAGAGTCAACCTCGTCCCGACTAGCTTCAAGTTGTTCGATGTAGCCAGACATTTCTTCATCGTTCTCGGCAATCTCATCGATCCCGCGTTCCCAGGCAAAAGCCTGATCGGCAAGATCACCATGAGAGAAGTTCACCCCTAGAAGACGTTCCAGTTCTGCTACCAAAGCCAGAGTGGCCTTGGGAGATGGTGAGGTGTGAACGTAGTGGGGGACAGCTGCCCATAAAGCTATGGTGGCGATACCAGCTTCTTCAAGAGCGATGCCGAGGGTGGAAACAATTCCAACTGGACCCTCGTAGCTACTTTTTTCCACACCGTCAATCTTCCGGACTGTTTCATTTTGACTAGTCGCGGTAACCGAGATTGGGCGGGTGTGAGGGGTGTCGGCCAGCATGCCCCCGAGGAAAATGACCGTCTCGATCTCACGGTCTTCAATCATTTCAAGAACCTCTGCCACAAAAGATTTCCATCTTCGAGCAGGTTCAGTTCCAATCAGAACACTAAACCTGGAGAGGTTAGGGTCTTTGCTGGAAGAGATCAACAAACTGGTAGTGGGCCAGGTTAACTCGCGGTCACCGTTCTCGGAAAGTGACACTGTTGGTCTTGTAAATTGAAAGTCGTAGTAGTCTTCTGGATCAACCTCAGCGGCAACTATACAATCTAAGGACTCGCTCACAATATTGGCTGCTGCGCTGGCTGATTCAGCGGCGTCGTTCCATCCTTCAAAAGCGCAAATAAGCACTCGGCCCTTGAAAACATTGGCTTCGTCGTTCAAGCTTTGGACTGCGCTCCTTGGTAGGCGATATTCTTAGACTTAACTGTAAGGCAAACGGCGCCAGTAGAATTCAAGCATCATGAATAATCATTCGTTGCCCCACGCCGTGCTATGGGACATGGATGGCACGCTCATAGATTCTGAGCCCTACTGGTTGGCCAGCGAATCCGAATTTGCCAGCTCTCGCAACAGCAGCTGGGGGCCAGAAGACGGTTTAGGGGTAATTGGTATGTCTCTTTATGAATCATCCAAGCTTCTAAAGGCTCGGGTGGGTACCGATTTGGAACCCCAGGAGATTATTGACGAAATCACAAACGGCGTTCTAGCAAGACTCGACCAGTCCATACCCTGGCGACCAGGAGCACGCGAACTACTTATGCTGCTGAGAGAAAATTCAATCAAGACTGCTCTGGTAACTGGATCGATGCACCGCATGGCAAAACGAGTTGCGGATGCCATCGGCTTTGATGCCTTTGACCTCATCATTGGAGGGGACGATGTCAGTAAAGGAAAACCCCATCCCGAGTCCTACCTAAATGCAGCCTCGATTCTTGGAGTAGATCCAACTAACTGCGTTGCTTTTGAGGATTCCCTTACTGGAATCACCGCAGCGGAGGCCGCAGGTACCAAGGCAGTTGGCATCGCACACATTGTCGAGATACCTGCCAAACCAGGGCGAATCCTTTGGCCAACACTGGTAGGAGTAACACTCGAAGACCTAAAGGCGCTATTCGAATGAAGAAAGCTAGCTCTTCGACTTTCCAAGCTGGAGACAAAGTTCAGCTCACTGGCCCCAAGGGCCGAATGAACACGATTGTCCTTACCCCTGGAGGAACATTTGGAACCCACCGCGGGGACCTCAGGCACGATGACATCATCGGCGTAGCCGATGGTTCGGTTGTTGCCAATCAATACGGCGTCGAGTACTTAGCTCTTAAACCGCTCCTAAACGATTTTGTGTTGTCCATGCCAAGGGGCGCAGCAATCATCTATCCAAAGGACGCGGCTCAAATTCTCGTTTCAGGAGATATCTTTCCGGGCGCCGTTGTTGTGGAGGCAGGAGTTGGCTCTGGTGCGCTGAGTATGTATTTACTTCGAGCTATCGGTCCCACGGGTAAGCTCCACTCATTCGAGAGAAGATCTGAGTTTGCCGAGATAGCCAAAGGTAACGTAACTAGTCAAGCGGGCGCTGTCCAGGAAAACTGGAGCATCCACTTGGGTGATCTGCAGCAAGAGCTTCCAGTGCACTGCAAAGCACAATCAGTGGATCGGGTTGTTCTTGACATGTTGGCGCCATGGGAATGCATCGACGAGGTTGCAACCGCTTTGAAGCCTGGAGGGTTAGTCATTGTTTATGTTGCTACCGTTACCCAGTTATCGAGGGTGGCAGAGCAAATTCGAGCAACGCAGAACTTTACCGAACCAGAGGGTTTCGAATCACTTGTTCGACCATGGCATCTGCAGGGTCTTGCGGTTAGGCCGGAGCATCGAATGATTGGTCACACTGGATTCTTGATAACGGCTAGAAGACTGGCCCCCGGAACTGTGCTGCCCCAATTCAAGAAAAAGGTGAAGAGTACTGAATATACAGACGAGGATATCCAAGCTTGGAGCCCAGATGGACTCGGAGAGAGAAAGATCTCCGAAAAGAAGCTTAGGAAAACGGTCCGAAAGGCAAGCTCCTAACTTCACCCCGACTCATCTACTAAACTTGGGAACTTAGTCCTTATCCTCGTGAAAGTTGCTTATCTTGAAGAAAATTGCCCTGGCTCTTCCTGCACTATTGCTGTCCCTAACCCTAACCAGTTGCAGCCCAGCGGTCTCCTTGGCCTGTGAGCCAGCTCCAGGGGGCAGCCAAGTGGCTTCAGTTGAAGTATCCGGAGCGGCCGATGAGCAGCCCAAGGTTACATTTGCTTCTCCGATAACCGCCGATGAAATTCAATCAAGAGTTGTTTTTGAAGGAAGCGGAAACGTTTTCACGGGTAGGAACCTGATTGAATTCGAATTTGCAGGTTACAACGGTGGCACTGGCGAACTACTACAGATGACGAAGTTTGACGGCTCAAGTCCAGCATCCGGTTTCTACGGACCCGACTCCATTCCAAACTTTTGCTCAGCGTTGGCTGGTGCCAAAGAGGGAGCCAGAGTAGTAACAATTGTCCCCGCCAAGGACGCGCATGGCGAGCAGGGAGTTCCTGATATTGGAATTGGCCCCAAGGACTCGTTTGTATTTGTTTTCCAGCTAACTCGTGTCTATCTCGAGAAAGCTGAGGGCTCAGCCGTTCCGGCTGAGGCGGGCATGCCTACGGTTGTGACTACCCCCGAAGGTATTCCAGGAGTAACAATTCCCAAGACTGACGCACCAACGGAATTGAAGGTGGCTCAGCTCGTCAAAGGTGCTGGTGAGCCTGTAAAAGCCGGTGACATGGTTACCATGCACTACAGCGGGTTTATCTGGGCCGACGGATCAAAATTTGACTCTAGCTGGGACAGAGGTGAGCCAGCTCAATTTGCCGTTCCTGGTCAACTAATCGAAGGCTTTGGTACTGGAGTAGTTGGCCAGACTGTGGGGTCCCGAGTAATACTCGTCATTCCGCCAAGCCTTGGCTACGGTTCTGAAGCCACTGGTTCAATACCAGCAGACTCAACACTGATTTTCGTTGTAGATATCTTGGGAACAAGTAGCAACTAGCTAATGGGCGCAAAAATTGACCTTTCGGAACGATTGTTCAATCTCACCTGCGCACTACTTGTTACAAATCAAGGTCTTACCAAAGCTGAGATATTTTCCACAGTTCAAGGCTATAAAGAGCAGTTGGTGCAGGGTGGGAATAATGAAACACTCAGCCGATTATTCGAGCGCGACAAAGTCTCCCTTACAAACGCTGGGGTAGCGTGGCGTTCATTTATTCCCAAGGAGGCAATGGACGACAATCAGGAATTTCGTTACATCATCGCCAACGAGGATTTTGTCTGGCCATCAGGTGTTGCCATTACAGCAAAGCAAGTAGCACTAATGAATCTTGCAGCGCAGGTCTGGGCCAAGGCATCCCTATCTAGAGATGCAAACAACGCAATTATGCGCATTCGTGCGATGGGGGAGAAAGCAGATGCAGATAGCCTGATTGGTATCGCCCCAAGGATTAGAACTCACGATCAAGCCTTCTTACCACTATCTACTGCGATTGAATCCTCCTCCAGAGTGTCATTTGATTACCTCAAGCCAAACGAAAGTGTTCCTCAGGTGAGAAACGTCGAGCCCTGGTTGATTCAGAACATTGCTGGTCAATGGCTTCTCTTGGGCTTTGATTTGGATAGATCTGAGCCAAGGAATTATCTTTTGAAGCGCATTGCTTCTGAGGTCGACATCCAAGACCATACATTCGAACCCCCAAGCAAGGATGAGATTCAAGCTTCACTTGATGAGTTGGAGGCTCATAAGAGAGCCTCGGTGGCGACTATAAAGACTTCGGTTCGGAGTGCAGCCTGGTTCCATTTCGATCTTTCCGAAAATCAAGACCAAGTCGATCTTCAGTACATGGATCTTAATTTGCTGGCCGAAGAGCTCATGGAGTTTATTGACCATATCGAGATCGTTGCCCCGGCAGAACTCAAAGCCGTCTTGACCGAGAAACTTGAAGCAGTGAGGCTAGCTCATGCCTAAATCAAATCGAATATCCGGTTCAGATAGATACAACTTCATGCTTTCTCTTACCGGGTACTTGATTCAGCACAGGCAGCAGAAGATTTCGGATGTCGCGAAACATTTTGATGTTTCGGAGAAGGAGCTGCACGACGCAGTCGTGACAATCTCGCTATCTGGTGTCGGCATGTATCGACCAGA
Source organism: Rhodoluna sp. (assembly GCA_044239775.1). Taxonomy (GTDB): domain Bacteria; phylum Actinomycetota; class Actinomycetes; order Actinomycetales; family Microbacteriaceae; genus Rhodoluna. The sequence goes on from JBIIAT010000006.1 coordinate 25,368, forward strand.
TGAGCTCTTTTTCTTGGACTACGACTTATTGGAAGAAGGGATTCTTGATCTCAGTTTTGCTCCCACCCTGGACCAGGTGCCGCGCCTATCAGCTAGGCAAGCAGCCGCGATTGCAAGTGGGCTCTCATATTTAGAGTCAATTGTTGATGATTCTGAACGGGTGGAAATTGCAAAGCTGCAGGCTTTACTTTCCGACGGTGGAAAAGCTACCAGTAATCTTCCGTTCAAGGTGCAACCGGCCAAAATTGACAATGATTTATCCCTAGTCAGACAAGCAATAGGTGAAAACAAAGTTATTTCGTGCTCGTACATAAATTCAGCGGACGAGATTACCAAACGAGAGATTGAGCCGGTTTCCTTGGAATCCAATGATGCGATCTGGTTCTTGCGCGGTTACTGTAGGACTAAGTCGCAAATTCGTGTTTTTAGATTGGATCGCATGCGGGATATTTCTTTGACGAAAGAGTCCTACAATCCAAATTCATACTCGATAGCGACCGAGGATTCCATTTATCAAGTGAGCGAACAGGACACAGAAGTCTTATTCGAGATTGACCCTGAGGGCTTTGGCTTGCTTGCCGACTTCAAGCCTGACTATCCAGCTATTGGCAATAAAACTCTTAGAGTCGCTATTCCGATCGGGCAGATCTCAAACCTTGGCAAGATTGTCGCAAAATATTCGGGTAAAGTTCGAGTTATTGCTCCCGCCGAGGCGAGGATTAGTGTTTCGAATTTCGTAAGCCGGGCACTGGGAATCACACCGGTTCAGAATGTTGTTGAGTAGGAGAATCAATGGAGTTTTGGATTTGGGTGATTGCGTTGAGTCTGGGTGTATTGATCCCGGTCCTTGCAATAGCTTTCTTAGGCACTAAAGCTCTTCGTCTCGGCAAGAAGATGTCTCCGCTAGCTTCGGATGTCAAATTGCTACAGCAGGCCGTGAAGGACAATCCAGAAGCTGTAGAGTTTTTCTCCAAGGCCTCGCAAGCCCAAAAATGACCCGGAAAAACACGGTCTCACTAACCAAATGGTCGCGAAGAGCGTAGGCTAATACCTACAAGAATCGAATGGATAGGAATCGAAATGCGTCTTCAGGGCTGGGAATGGATCATAATTCTGGCGATTGTGCTGCTCTTGTGGGGAGGGCCTAAACTTCCAGGCCTTGCCAAGTCATTAGCTCAGTCGATGAGAGTATTCCGAAAAGAAATCAAATCCACCGATGACACCAAACAGGTTGACTTGCCTGTTGAGGGTGATAACACTCCAAAGAACTAAGTGGCCAGGAAGCAAAACCCCGATGGCAAGATGAGCCTGTCGGGCCACCTAAAAGAGCTTCGCAATCGTGCGTTTTGGTCAGCAATCTTTTTGCTCCTTGGTTCAATTGCTGGCTGGTACCTGTTTGATCAGGTATTCGAAGAGTTGCAGCGACCGATTGTCGAAATTGCCGAACAAAGTGGCACAAACGCCACAATAAATTTCCCAACGGTAGTTTCAGCTTTTGATGTTCGACTTCAAGTGTCAATCTTTCTTGGCTTGCTGATTAGTTCACCGGTTTGGCTATTTAACATCTGGGCCTTTATCACACCAGGACTAAAGCAGAAAGAGCGTAAATACACAATCTGGTTCGTAGCTGTTGCCGTTCCATTGTTTCTTGCAGGTGTTGCGCTAGCTTGGTCTTCGCTTCCAACTTTTGTGAGAGTTCTGGTTGGATTCACCCCCGAAGGCAGTGCGAACGTCATTAATGCAAGCGAATATATTCTTTTTACACTCCGAATTCTGCTTGTTTTTGGTATTGCCTTCGTTTTGCCAGTTGTTTTGGTGTTGCTGAACTTTGCCGGTGTGATCACTGCTCAGAACATTCTTAAGTCTTGGCGGCTAGCGGTGTTTGTCTCTGCGGTAGTTGGAGCGATAGCTACTCCAGTCGCGGAGCCAATGGCTATGTTTTTGCTAATGGTGCCACTCTTGATTCTGTATTTTGTCGCAGCGGGAGTGGCGACTTTGCACGACAAAGCGGTAGCCCGAAAGGCTGCCGCCATTGACGATGAACTCGAGACCACGCAAGCCAGCAACTAGCGGCCATGGAGAACCTTTCCGCGTCAGAGCGATACCAGCGAGCTAAGTCCAAGCGCGCTATTCCTAGCTTCGACTCATTTCTCGAGATGCTGGATTTTCAACTCGACCCTTTTCAAGAGCAGGCCTGCGAGGCTCTGGCATCGGGTAAAGGGGTTTTGGTCGCAGCCCCAACAGGTGCGGGAAAGACAGTCGTTGGTGAGTTTGCTATCCACCTAGCGCTAGAGAAGAGCCAGAAGGTGTTCTACACAACGCCAATAAAGGCGCTCAGCAATCAAAAGTTTGCAGAGCTGGTAGCTCGCTACGGAGAAGAGCGGGTGGGGTTACTTACCGGTGACATTAACAGCAACTCTGAGGCCCAAATTGTTGTCATGACTACCGAGGTGCTTCGAAACATGATCTATGCCAATTCCGAATCTCTAATCGACTTGGGTTACGTCGTCATGGATGAGGTTCACTATTTGGCTGACCGATTCAGGGGAGCGGTATGGGAAGAGGTAATTCTTCACCTTCCCAAGGACGTTGTTCTAGTCTCACTTAGCGCGACAGTGTCTAACGCTGAGGAATTTGGCGCTTGGCTTGATGAAGTGCGGGGCGACACCGTGATCGTTGTCTCAGAGATTCGGCCAGTGCCACTTGATCAGCATGTTTTGTTTGGAGACGAACTCCTTGAGCTGTTTGAGCCAGGCACTAAAGGACAGCGGGTGAGTGCGGAATTGGTGCGGAGACATTCAGCGAAACTCAGAGTTCCTATCGGAAAAGTTAACAAAGGCAAGAAGTCAAATAACCAATTTGACCGAAATTTCACTCGAATTCCTAAAATTCCAAAACCTGAAGTTGTTGAGATTCTGGATGATAGTGACCTTCTGCCTGCAATATTTTTCATCTTCTCTAGAGTTGGCTGCGACAGCGCGGTGCGCTCATGTCTTCAAAGAGGGGTGAGACTAACCAGCCGAGAGCAGCAGGATGAAATTCGAGAGATCGTTGAGAGAAAGTGCTCTTCCATAGCCGAAGAGGATTTAGATACCCTTGGTTACTTCGAGTGGCTTAGTGGATTGGAGCGTGGAATTGCTGCCCATCATGCTGGAATGCTGCCCGCGTTCAAGGAAGTTGTTGAGGAGCTATTCCTAAAAAAATTGGTGAAGGTAGTTTTTGCCACTGAAACCTTAGCCCTTGGGATTAACATGCCAGCTCGAACCGTAGTTCTAGAAAGACTAGATAAGTTCAATGGTGAATCAAGGGTGCAGATAACACCTGGTGAATACACTCAGCTCACCGGAAGGGCTGGACGTCGCGGAATTGACACCCTCGGTCATTCCGTAATCCAGTGGTCGGGAAATCTTGATCCGGCGAGTGTTGCTGGTCTTGCCAGTCGAAGAAGTTATCCGCTTGTCAGCCCCTTCAAACCAACCGCGAACATGGCGGTCAATCTCATTGAAGCGTTCGGTCGATCAAGAGCACGGCAGGTGCTAGAAACCTCATTTGCACAGTTCCAGGCTGATCGCTCTGTGGTGGGTATGGCCAGGGGAATTCGAGACAAGCAGATCTCCTTGGATGGCTATGCCAAATCTATGGAGTGCCACTTAGGCGACTTCTTTCAGTACTCATCGATTAGACGTGAGTTGACCGACATCGAAAAGGTGCTCGCCGCTGGGAACACGAGATCCGAGCGCGGTAAGGACATAAGGCAAACCAAGGGAAGAAGTGAGGCGGAAAGAAACCTAGCAGAGCTTAAGGTTCGGATGAAAACTCACCCTTGTCACTCTTGCAAAGATCGCGAAACCCATGCTCGCTGGGCTGAGCGCTGGTGGAAGATCCAGCGAGAAACTAAGGCTACGTTAGACCAAATTGAAGGTAGAACGAATCAAGTTGCCTCAACTTTTGACAAGATCTGTGAGCTGCTGATCGAACTGGGTTATCTGAATGACTTGGACCAGGAGCTAACTGTTACCGACTCGGGGAAAATGCTGGCTCGCATCTATGGTGAGCGAGATTTGCTGGTATCCGAAGCCATTCGTCTTGGAACATGGGATGCGCTCGACCCAGCTGGGTTGGCCGCGATGGCGGCGTCTTTGGTTTACGAGCCAAGAAGAGATGATGAAGGTTTTGAACCCCGAATTCCCAAAGGCTCGTTCCAAAACGCAATTTTGCAAACACAGCAGCTTTGGGACGATCTAGAGCAACTTTCCAAAAAGCATAAGCTTCCAAGATCTTCAAAGATTGAACTGGATCTTTGCTATCCAATCTTTCGTTGGGCAACAGGCGCAAAGCTTGATCTGGTTTTAGAATCCGCTGATCTTCTTCCAGGAGATTTCATCAGATGGTGCAAGCAGATTGTTGACCTACTCGAGCAGCTCTCAAGGGCTGCAACTGGTTCTCTTTCAATAAACGCCAAGGACGCTATTGACAAGGTCCGAAGGGGAATCGTTGCCTACTCCTACTATGCATAGGCTAGAACCATGAAACCAAGACATGCTCTGCCGGGAATTGTATGGCGGATACCGACTGCAATAATCGGAGGCTTGATTTCTTCGTTAGCAATGCCGCGCGAAAACATCTGGCCACTCATTTTTGTTTCAGTGGCAATGATCCTGATTTCAGTTCGCGGTCTAAGCTTTTGGATTGCTACCGGAGTTGGGTTCCTAGCTGGATTGGCTTTCTACCTAAGCCAAGTTGAATGGCTTTCTTTGTATTTGGGGCCGGTGCCATGGATTGCGCTTTCTGTCATGGAAGCGGGAATCTTTGCAATTGGAGCAGGAGTAATTGCCCTGGTTTGGACTTGGTCTCAGTCCTTCAAAACGAGTTGGTATAGATCCTTTACCATTTCGTTTGTCATGGCAACGCTGTGGACCGCGCGTGAATGGTTTTCAATAAACATTCCTTATGGGGGATTTCCGTGGTCCAGAGTTGCTCATTCGCTTTCCGAGAGCTTCTTGTCGCAACTTGTCTACTTCGTTGGAACATCCGGATTAACCTTTATCTCGGTATTGATCACTGTTTCGATACTTCAGGCACTTGAAGCGGGGGCGAAATCCATCAAGGACAACCTGTTGACCTTGTCAGCCAGCGCGCTTGCGATTGCACTAGCGGCAATCTTTCTTGTTCCAACCAACGCCGAATCAGGAGAATTGACAGTGGCGGCTGTTCAGGGCAACGCAAATGCTGGTTTGTTTGCAAACGCGGAGCGCGGGACGTTCCTGCGTAACCACTTAGAGGCAACTGCAATGCTGAATCAACATCCGCTCCGCGATGAAATCGACTTCATCGTGTGGCCAGAAAATGCTTCGGATTTGAACCCGCAAGCAAACCCATCGGCCCTGTCTCAAATAGAGACCTTGATTTCGGAATACAAGGTTCCTCTGATTCTGGGAGCTATAACAGAGTCGGGGGGAGTGTATTTCAACAGCTCTCTTTACTACAGCAAGGAAGCTGATCAGATAGACCAGTACGACAAGAAACGGCCAGTCCCGTTTGCCGAGTATGTTCCCGACCGTGAGTTCTGGAATCAACTGGCTCCTGATCTAATTGGTTTGGTTTCTCGCGACTACGCATTTGGCACGAGGGACGGAATCTTCGAGCTTGACGGTGACAGCCTGGGTGTTCTGATTTGTTTCGAAATTGCTATCGATGACATCGGAAGAGAGCTTGTTGCTGGGGGAGCGCAGATTATTCTGTCTCAAACCAATAATGCAGATTTTGGCAGAAGTGATGAAACTTTCCAGCAGGCAGCGCTTGCTAGGTTACGTGCGATTGAAACTGGGCGAACGGTAGTCAACATTTCAACTGTTGGTGTCTCCAGAATATTCCTTCCCAACGGGGAGATCATTAGCGAGCTTCCAATATTCGAGCCGGGTGTCATGGTCGAGAAAGTTCCACTAAGAAATTCCATCACACCCGCTATGGCAGTTGGACCGCTGTTTGACTTGAGTGTTAACTTCCTCGCACTTGCCTTTTTTGTTGCAGCTATTGGGCAAAGGCTTCGAGCTTCGAGGCGAGGGCATTTAGCTTGAGAACACTTGTTGTGATGCCTACTTACAACGAAGCTAAGTCGCTAAGCCGAACTGTTGAAGAGTTACTCACGGTTTCCCAAGTCGTCGATGTGTTGATTGTTGATGATAACTCTCCAGATGGAACAGCGGCAATTGCGGATTCATTAGCGGTTAGCAATCCACGAGTGAGCGTGATTCATCGAGCTAACAAGCTTGGCCTCGGGCCTGCTTATCTGCAAGGTTTTGATCACGCTTTTTCTAATGATTATGAAGTTGTGGTTGAGATGGATGCCGACGGTTCTCATCGGGCGGAAGATCTCTCGAGGCTCCTAGCTGAGATCCAGCAATTCGACTTGGTCATTGGTTCAAGATGGGTTGCTGGGGGAAACGTCCAGAACTGGCCGGTTTTCAGACTCATTCTTTCTAGGTTTGGGAACCTCTACGCGAGGATAATGCTTGGCACCCGAATCAAGGACATGACTTCAGGTTTTCGCGCATATCGCGCAAATTTTTTGAAGCAATTGATTGCTGAACCGGTGTCTTCTCAGGGATATTCTTTTCAAGTGGAGCTTGCGTACAGAGCTTCAAGAATTGGCCACGTTAAAGAGGTTCCAATCACTTTTGTTGAACGCACAGAAGGAAGCTCGAAAATGACTTTGTCTATTGTCTTTGAAGCTCTGGTTAAAATTCAGCTTTGGTCCTTCAGGAGATTTCTAGGCTAAACGTCGGCTTTGCCGGCTTTTCTTCGTGCCCTGATGTAAGCAAGTCTTTCTTTGAGTATGAGCTCTAGATCTACCTTGGTCCTTCGTTCTAGGAGCATGTCCCAGTGGGATTTTGGGGTTTTGATCTCAGCAAGGCTTTGCGTTATTGGCTTGCCGTCTTTCAGGAGCGTTCCAAACTCGGAGCACGATTTGCATTGCCAGGTTTGCGGTAGTTCGGCGTCTTGAGCGAAAACAATATCGGAAGAATGGCCATTAGGGCACAGGAATTGATACTTGGTTCTGGGGGAGTAGCTAACCCCAACTTCGGACTCTAGTGACTGAGTTCCGAGTCTGATACCACGCATGGTCTGTTGAGCCAATTTGTTCTCCTTGGTTGCACAAGTGTTGCCTTAGATTGAACAACAGCAGCAGCTGATGGATTCATCCTGAAAGTAGAGCTTTATCAGCAAAGTGTCAGCTAAAGACTTTTCTAGCGATGTCAGCGCGATCGGTAACTATTCCGTGGGCACCAAGGGCGAACAGGCTCAACATTTCAGCGGGGTCGTTGATTGTCCAATAGTGGATCTCTTTTTCTTGATTGAGTATCTCCTGCACAAACCTTGGGTGGGTGAAATCAATCCCGTATTTTTTGGTCGGTAACTGTAAGGCTTGGACGTTTTCCAGAGAGTTTGACAACGATTTAGATAACTTCAGCCTTGCGAGCGCATAGCTAGCTAAAACTTTTGAGCTACCGGGTGAAGATGCGATTTTAGCAGGGGAGTAGCTAAGAGCCCTTTTTCTTGACGATTCACTAAAGCTTGAGACAAGCACTCGATCTAGAGCAGTCAAGGCGATTACTACTTCCATGCCGGGAGACTCTGTACTGGGTGTTTTGAAGTCCAGGTTGAATTTGGCATCAGGGTATTTCAGAAGTGCTTGCTCGAGAGTGGGGATGAAACCGCCAAATGGGAGTTTGATGTTTTTGAGCTCAGTAAGCGTTAGCGACGAAATAGACGTCTTAGAACCAAGTAGGCGAGTCAGGTCAGAGTCGTGAAAGAGCACAGGAACTTTGTCCTTGGTCAGCTGCAGATCAGTTTCGAGGTAATCAGCACCGGCTTCCAGGGCGAGCTCAAAGGACTCCAACGTGTTCTCGTCGACCACCTGATCCGTGCCCTGAAAGACCAGGCCACGGTGGGCAAAAATTCGCGGCCTGGAAGCAGGCAGAGCCCCAAGATAGCCAGTAGTGTTCATAGGTGCTCCATGAAACTAACCGTAGCTTGCCAGTTCGGTTGCTGACCCTATTTGTTGGCTTGGGTGTTTACGGTCTCGGCGTTGCTTTGACGGTTCATGCCGGTATCGGAATCGCGCCATGGGACGTGTTAGGGCAGGGAATTGCAGTCCAAACTGGTCTCAGTTTTGGCGTTTCCACAGTTATCGTGAGCATATTTGTGCTGCTTTGCTGGATACCCCTCAAGGTGAAACCGGGCTTTGGAACGATCGCCAATGCCCTTCTTGTGGGTCTATTTGCCGATTTTTGGCTGCTGATCCTGCCGGAGCTTTCGGAGTATTGGCAGCAGCTTGGGACTTTTGTTCTCGGGGTTGTGGTGGTGGCAATTGCAACTGGGCTATACATCAGCTCGAGGCTCGGTTCGGGGCCCAGAGACGGCCTAATGCAGGGAACTGCCAATGTTCTAGACCAGCCATTTTGGATCGTTAGAACCGCCTACGAGGCTTCTGCGTTGACCCTAGGGTGGCTTATGGGTGGTCAAGTTCGAGAAGGAACTTTGATTTTTGCCCTCACCATCGGATACCTGGTGCAAATATCGCTCCGGGTTTTCAAGATCCCAAAAGGGTAGCTACAGTTAATGTCCTTTTAGCCAGGCGAGGCAGCGGGCTTGCTGGACAAACCGTCTCCCACTGGTTCGGTGCAAGTACCTTTGGCCGATAATGTACATTATGTCAACTAGCAAATTTAGAGCCCCCAGGCCCGTCCCCGCAGGATGATCATCTAGTCGCTGCTATCCACTGGTCGAGCTTGCCGTTGGCTTGACCTGATTCGAGGGCAATAGTGACAAGCTGAAGCGCAGATTCAAAACGACTAGTTAGCTCTGACCCAATAACTTCAGGGGCCTTCGCGGCTTGATAAGCGACCACTCCCCCTGCGGCGTTCAAAATCACTATGTCCCGAATTGCTCCCAGGTTGCCAGAAGTCTTGCCAGCGAATAGATCCCTTGCAATTTGGGCGTTTTGAGAAGCGTCTCCGCCAAAAAGCTGTTCTATATCTGCCTTTTTTACTCCAAGGCGAGACGGATCAAGCTGCCAATTGGTTACGGTATGGGGCGAAACTTCCCAAATTTGGCTTGTTGTTGTGGTTGTGAGTTCGTCCAAACCGTCATTTCCCCTGGAAACTAGGCCAAATCTGCCCCTTTGGGCCAATTCTTGGGCCATTAGTGGGGCAATTTGCTCGTTTGCTACCCCTAACAGGGTAGCTAGGGGTTGGGCCGGATTCGCGAGAGGACCTAGGAAGTTGAACGTGGTTGGAACACCGAGTTTTTTGCGTATTGGGGCTACGTGCTTCATTGCAGGGTGAAACACCAGAGCATAAAAGAACGAAATTCCGGTTCCCCTGAAGACCGCAACTACTTGAGCAGGTGAAAGTTCCAAATTCAGACCCAGCTCCTGAAGCATCTCCGAGGAACCAGTCTTGCCAGAAGCGGAACGAGATCCGTGCTTGAGCACTGGAACGCCTGCGGCCGCTGTCACAATCGCCGCCATTGTAGAAATATTCACGGTGCCGAACATGTCGCCACCAGTTCCAACTATGTCGACCGCGTCGTTTCCAGTTTCCAAGGTCAGCGCGGTCTCGAGCATTGTGTCTACTAGGCCAGCCAGTTCGTCGACGCTTTCACCTTTTTCCCGAAGGGCGATCATGAAACTCGTAACTTCATTTTCGGGAGCGTTTCCGCTCATGATTTCCGAAAGCGCCCAGGCACTTTGCTCACGAGATAGATCGCGTTTAGCATCAAGACCTTGAAGAATTTCTCTCCAGTTTGATTGACTTTGCATTTGGTCAGCTTATTACGTAAAACACGAGGAAATAGCTCGCAGATTGCCCAATATGCCTGAATTCTCGGGTTATCATATTGGTATGACCTCCGCCCAAATCAGCCAAAACGCGCCGATAGTGATTAATCGCCCAAGCGCGACCTCGGTTGGCACCATAGTCTGGCTGGGCAGCGAAGTGATGTTTTTCGCCGGATTGTTTGCGATGTACTTTAGCCTCCGGGCCAATTCCCCAGCTATTTGGGCCAACGATACCCAAATTCTCGACGTAGGTTTTGCTTTGATCAACACTTTGATCCTGGTTGCATCTTCGTTTACGGCTCAATTTGGGGTTTTTGCAGCAGAAAGATTGCAGCCGCGCGCAACCGGCTTATCACCAGTTAAGTGGGGCCTAGTTGAATGGTTTTTCCTCAGCTATCTACTGGGCGCGATATTCGTAGCAGGTCAGGTCTTGGAGTACGCGACTCTGGTCTCGGAGGGCGTCACTCTTAGCAGCAATTCCTACGGCAGCGCCTTTTACATAACCACAGGATTCCACGCCCTTCACGTGACAGGCGGTCTGATCGCCTTCCTTCTGGTAATTGCTAAAACCTACGCGGCCAAAAAGTACGGCCACTTGGAAGCAACAAGCGCAATTGTGGTTTCTTACTACTGGCACTTCGTTGATGTTGTTTGGATCGGCCTATTTTTGATAATTTACGTCCTGAAATAAAGAAAGAATTGATGTCACTTCGCAGAAAGATAAATGGCTCACGCCGCTCTCCTCTGGCTGCCATTTTTGTGATCGCCGCTGGACTTTTGTTCTCTGGCGGTGGCTTCGCCGTTGCAACCAACGTAGTGGCATCAAATGTTGCAACTTCTTACACAACCGAGCAAATTGCGGAAGGAAAGAAACTTTTTCTTTCAAACTGCGCAAGCTGCCACGGTCTTAACTCCGAAGGTACGGACAATGGCCCAACTCTGATTGGAGTAGGTGCTGCTTCAGTTGATTTCCAGGTCGGAAGTGGCCGCATGCCAGGACAAGCATCAGGGCCTCAGCTTGCAAAAAAGCCTGTGCAATTCACTGAAGCCCAGATAGAACTTATGGCGGCGTACGTAGCTTCGCTAGCACCGGGGCCAGCAATCCCCGAAGACAAATATTTGGAAGCTACCGGTGATGCCAGCCACGGTGGAGAACTGTTTCGAATCAATTGCGCGATGTGTCACAATGCCGTCGGTGCCGGTGGTGCCCTCACTGAAGGAAAGTACGCGCCAGTGCTAAAGGGTGTGTCTGCCAAGCACGTTTATGAAGCAATGGTCACGGGTCCGCAGAACATGCCGGTGTTCAACGATTCCAACCTCACCCCCACTGATAAGCAAGACATCATCACCTACTTGGCATACATGGACGCTAACGAATCCGCCGGTGGTTACGCACTTGCAAGCCTAGGCCCAGTTGCCGAAGGCTTGTTCATTTGGATCTTTGGACTCGGTGGAATAATCGCGATCACCGTGTGGCTTGCTGCGAAATCGAATTAGAGGGAGTGAAACTAGTTGGCTGGTAAGGACCTAGAACGAGGCACAGAAGCCGAAGGCTTCGAGCACGAGTTCGAATCCGGTCTTGCGGTTATTTCGCAAGACAAAATCAGCGACCCTGGATTAGAACCACATCGGGTGCGCATGACGGACAAGTCCCCCAAGCATGCTCGTAACGCCGAGCGGCAGGTTGCGTTCCTGTTTCTTTTGTCAGTAGTTGGAAGCTTCCTCGCCCTGTGGGCTTATGTGGCATTCCCGATAACCGAGAATCTCTCTACTGTCCGCGCCAACAACTTGTGGCTTGGTCTTGGTATGACACTGTCGTTGCTTGGTATTGGAATCGGTGCCGTGCACTGGGCAAAAACCTTAATGCCTGATTTCGAAGTGTCAGAGGCTCGTCATCAAACGCGTGGAAGTGAAGATGTTCGCGCTGCTGCCGTTGAAATTGTGAAGCTCGCAGATCAAGAGTCTGGTTTTTCTCGCCGGAAGCTCATTCGAAGAACGATGTATGGGGCTCTAGCTTTGTTCCCACTACCAGCACTTATTGTCTTTGGAGACTTGGGTCCTGTTGTCGGTGACAGCTTGCGTCACACCATGTGGAAAAAGGGTACCCGATTGACCAAAGATCCAACCGGAATTCCAATCAAGGCTTCTGATGTGACTCTTGGTTCAGTCTTCCACGTCATTCCAGAAGGTTTGGCTGAGATGCACGATCACAAGCTAGAAGAGAAAGCGAAGGCTGCGGTTTTGCTAGTTCGCTTGAATCAAGATGATCTCAAAGAGGACGAAGAGAAAAAGAGTTGGTCATACGACGGAATCGTTGCCTACTCAAAAATCTGCACCCATGTTGGTTGCCCGGTTGCTCTTTACGAGCAACACACTCACCACTTGCTCTGCCCATGTCATCAATCAACATTTGATGTAACAGAGCACTGCAAGGTCATATTTGGGCCCGCTTCGCGTCCACTACCCCAACTGCCGATATCCGTTGACGCAGAGGGTTACCTGATCGCCCAGAGCGATTTCCTAGAACCAGTCGGCCCTAGCTTTTGGGAGCGCTAATAATGACAACAGCAGTTAAAGAAAACAAGCAAGGTGGAGCACTCGCTTCAACCGCCAACTACCTAGACGAGCGTTTGGGTGTTGGTGGGATTCTCAAAAACTTCGGTCGCAAAGTCTTCCCCGATCATTGGTCATTCATGCTCGGTGAGGTTGCTCTCTACAGCTTCGTAATCCTTTTGATCTCAGGAACCTTCCTGACTTTCTTCTACCAGCCTTCCATGACCGAAATCATCTACGACGGTTCGTACGTGCCTCTAAAGGGTGCGCAGATGTCGATTGCATACGCTTCATCTTTGGACATCTCGTTCGAAATTCGAGGCGGAATGCTGATGCGTCAGGTGCACCACTGGTCGGCGCTTCTGTTTGTCGCTGCTGCTGGTCTTCATATGCTTCGAGTGTTCTTCACTGGCGCATTCCGTAAACCAAGAGAGATCAACTGGCTAGTTGGTTTCATGCTATTCATCCTTGGAATGGCCGCTGGTTTCACGGGTTACTCTCTACCTGATGACCTATTGTCAGGAAACGGTCTTCGCATCATTGATGGAATGATCAAGGGTATTCCGGTAATTGGAACAAGCATCTCCTCCGGATTGTTCGGAGGCGAGTTCCCCGGAACCGAAATTGTTGCCAGACTCTACGGTCTGCACATTCTCTTGGTTCCAGCGCTGATCGTGATATTCCTCGCGATTCATTTGTTTATGGTTGTAATCCACAAGCACACTCACTACTCAGGCCCTGGCAGAACCGACGAGAACGTTGTTGGCTATCCATTGATGCCGGTATATGTAGCTAAGGCCGGAGGATTCTTCTTTATCGTGTTCGGTGTTGTGATGTTGATTTCAGCAACATTTACAATCAACCCGATTTGGAACTACGGACCTTACGACCCCTCCCCTGTTTCAGCGGGTACTCAGCCGGACTGGTACATCGGATGGTTAGATGGTGCCCTTCGTTTGGCTCCTAGCAATTGGGACATTGCATTCTTTGGCCACACATACCCATTTGGTGTTCTAGTCCCACTTATTGGAAGCTTGGTGTTCCTGGCTCTGGTAGCCATTTACCCATTCATAGAGGCTTGGGTGACCGCTGACAAGCGTGAGCACCACGTTCTAGACCGTCCAAGAAACGCCCCGACCCGCACTGCTATCGGTGCTGCTGGTGTGACCTTCTACGGTGTGTTGTGGGCAGCTGCATCAACAGATCTGATTGCGACTTTCTTCCACATGTCACTTAACCAAGTGCTGGTCTCGATGCAGATCATGTTGATAGCTGGACCGATCTTTGCATACATAGTCACCAAGAGAACTTGCCTCTCATTGCAGCGCAAGGATCGTGAGATTGTCCTACACGGTAGAGAAACCGGGCGCATTGTCAGGTTGCCACACGGTGAGTACATCGAAGTTCACGAACCTCTGGATAAATACGAGATGTACAAACTTGTTGACTTCAAGGACTACAGGCCGACCATTGTAAGGCCCAACGAAAAAGGCAAGATCACTGTTGTAAGTAGAATCCGTTCTGCACTGTCTCGAATCTACTTTGAAGACAGAATCTCGCCAGTTTCAAAGGCCGAGCTCCAGGCAGCACAGTCGCACGATCACACCCCTGCTATTTCGTCGAGCGAACAGAATCAGCTCACAAAGTAGTCCGCTTTAGGGCAGCCGGGTTTTTCAAAGGACTGGGTCAGTCGGTTTTTTTCTTGCCTGTAGCTTTTCTCTTGACTCGTTTTCCGCTTCCCTTGCGTACTAGTGCTCTAACCAGAATTAGATAGGTTAGCCAGGCAAAAGTGATCTCGAATCCGACGTTCATGAGAAAATCTGCCAACAGGTGTTGTGGGTCGGTGAGTATGTCTATCCAACTGTCCATACAATTACTCAATTCTCGAAAACAAGTGACGGCTCAAGAGGATCCTATTTGATGGAACTAGTGAGCGAAGTAACCCCGACTGTGTTCGAATACGAAACCCACAACACCAATTAGCGCAAGCGGAACCGCAATAAAAGTTAGCCACCAACCAACCGCCAAAGACGCAAAAGTTAACGCCGAAGCAGCACCCAGAAATATGGGCCACCAGCTCCAGGGGGAAAAGAAACCGAGCTCCGATTCGCCGTCCTCAATGTTGGCATCTGGACGATCTTCTGGCACTAGACCTTGAGTCCTATCGGTCTTCCAAAGGTAGAAAGTAATAAAGATGCTCATGAAGGTGAGCATTGCTAAAGCTGCGGTTCCGATTGGCTCCCACCCTCCGTAGGTCAAGAACCACCAGACTGCGTAGACACTTGTTATCAGAGCAAAGAAGGCGGTCATGATAAACCACATGCTCACATTGGCTTTCATTGCTACTTCCTTTCCTCTACTACCGCTGCTTTAGCCTCGGAGGACGCGTGCTCAGGGTGGTGCAAATCAAAAGCTGGGGACTCAGATCTGATTCTTGGGATTGAGTGGAAGTTGTGGCGAGGGAAAGGGCTTGATGTTGCCCACTCCAGGCTTCTTCCATAACCCCATGGGTCATCCAAGGTTACAGTCGGTGCCCTGCGAGCGGTGACGTATAGGTTCCAGAAGAACGGAATCATCGACAGAGCCAACAGTATTGAACCTGCGGATGAAACCATGTTCATCCAAGTGAAGCCATCTTCAGGAAGATAGGTTGCATACCTTCTTGGCATACCGATTACCCCTAGCCAGTGCTGAACCAAGAAGGTGATGTGGAAGCCAAAGAACAGGATCCAGAACTGAATCTTGCCAAGGCGCTCGTCCAACATCTTTCCCGTGAACTTTGGCCACCAGAAGTAAAAGCCAGCAAACATTGCGAACACGACTGTTCCAAAGACCACGTAGTGGAAGTGGGCAACAACGAAGTAGCTGTCCGATAAGTGGAAAGTTAGTGGAGGTGATGCCAGTATCACACCGGTTAGACCACCAAAGATAAATGTGGTCAAGAATCCAAGGCTGTAAAGCATTGGAGTTTCGAAAGTAATTGACCCTCGCCACATAGTTCCAATCCAGTTGAATATCTTCACACCAGTAGGTACCGCAATCAGCATCGTGGTGAAAGCGAAGAACGGTAACAATACTAAACCGGTTACGTACATGTGGTGAGCCCAAACTGTCATCGACAGCGCTGCAATGGCGATGGTTGCAAAAATCAGTGTCTTGTAACCGAATACCGGCTTGCGGCTAAACACCGGAAAAATCTCCGAGACAATGCCGAAAAATGGCAGCGCAATAATGTAAACCTCAGGGTGACCAAAGAACCAAAACAAGTGCTGCCAGAGCATTGGTCCGCCGTTTACGGGGTCAAATATGTGTGCCCCAAATCTACGATCGGCACCAAGAGCAAACAGCGCTGCTGCTAGCGGCGGGAAAGCCATGATTACGAGGATTGAAGTTACCAAAGTATTCCAAGTAAAGATTGGCATACGGAACATCGTCATTCCGGGTGCTCGCATGGTCAAAATAGTTGTGATGAAGTTCACTCCACCGATGATTGTTCCAAAACCACTGAGAGCTAGTCCGAATACCCAAAGATCTCCACCGATTCCCGGCGAGAAAGTCGTGTTAGATAACGGCGCATATGCAAACCACCCAAAGGAAGCTGCTCCTTGAGGGGTAAAGAAGCCAGACACCGCAATAAGGCTTCCAAAGAAGAAGAACCAGAACGCGATCGCGTTAAGTCTCGGGAAAGCTACGTCAGGGGCACCGATCTGAACTGGCATCAACACGTTTGCGAAACCGGCAAACAGCGGAGTAGCAAACATCAAAAGCATTATCGTTCCGTGCATGGTGAACAGCTGGTTGTACTGCTCCTTGGTTTGAACGATGTCCAGACCAGGAAGAGTTAACTGCGCGCGAATGACCAGCGCCATGACTCCAGCAATTAGGAAATATACGAAAGATGTTATGAGGTATAGGTAACCGATTTTCTTGTGGTCTGTGGTTGTGATCCAATCAACGACGATTTGACCCTTGGATTTCTTTCCTGGGGTTCGGTATCCCCCGCTGATTCGACTGTCAGTTAAAGTAGCCATTCGAATTTCCTCTAATCTCTAATCTCGGGGTCGTCACCTGGGAGGTTTTGGTTTCTATCGAAAGTTGAATCAAGCTGCCCTGTTTGCCCCTTTGCTGCAAGGCTCGAGAGGTAGGTCTCGTACTCTGCTTGCGAAACAACCTTCACCTGGAACAACATCATGGAGTGGAATTCACCGCAAAGCTCGGCGCACTTGCCCATGTAGGTGCCCTCGACTTGCGGTGTGAAGTACATGTGGTTGGTCTTGCCTGGGAACATGTCTTTCTTGTATAGAAAGTCGATGACCCAGAAGGAGTGAATAACATCTCTCGATGACAGATCAACTTGAACGGTTTTTCCAACTGGAAGGTAAAGCGCCGGTAATGTTTCTGGAACACCAGTCTGTCCCTCAAACTGAGCCTGAACGCCTGATTCGTAGACGTTGGCGTCCACGTAATTGAAATCCCAGCTCCACTGCTTTCCAATTACCTGGATGGTCACATCCGGGTTCTCGGTGGGTGCTTCTATGGCCGCTATGTCTCTCGCAGTGAAGGCGAAAAAGCCGATCACTAGGATCAATGGAATAACAGTGAAAAGAACCTCAATTGGATTGTTATACCTTAGCTGTGCAGGTAGGCCTGTTTCACCCTTGCGACGACGGTACACAACAATCGCCCATCCCATTAGGGCCCAAGCAATAATTCCAACTAACCAGAGAATAATCCAAGCGGTGGTCCAGAGCCCAACGATGCGGTCGGTGTGGTTAGTTACTCCCGTAACTCCAGGCAACCAACCGCGAGCAAATTCATCCGCACATCCAGTAAGTGTAAGGACTAGAGCTGCGGCGGTCGGAACGGCCAACCATTTTGAACGATTCTTCAATTAAAACTAGTCCTTCAGTTCTGTCTCGCTAATGACTTAATTCTAAGTCAGTGTTCAACGAATTCCAGCCAAAACACCAATAAACACTTGGGGTTTTCAGGATTAGTGAACCGAAACTTAGTTGAAAGAGTCTCCGCAAGCACAAGAACCGGCAGCGTTTGGGTTGTCGATTGTGAAACCTTGCTTCTGAATGGTGTCTTCAAAATCGATAGAGGCTCCCTCTAGGTAAGGGACGCTCATCTTGTCCACAACAACTTCAACATCGTCAAACTTTGCAACTGCGTCCGAGTCCTCTAGGACTTCATCGAAGAACAGCTGATAAATCAATCCAGAGCAACCCCCAGGCTGCACGGAAACTCTCAATCGAAGATCATCTCGGCCTTCAGCGCTGATCAGGCTCTTTACCTTGTTTTTTGCTGTGTCGGTAAGCTTTACGCCGTGAGTTAGGGTCTGTTCCATTAAAATCTCCTTGGATTATCTACTCGATCTTTCCATTGTACTCCAGCAATTAGTTATCGAGCTGAAGTTGGTTTCCCGTCAACAAAATTAGGGTTTGGGCAATAATCGCCTTCTCTAGCGTCTCGATGTGGAGGCTCTCATTCGGAGAGTGAGCTCTGGAGTCTGGGTCTTCTACCCCGGTCACCAAAACCTGGACTCCTGGGAAAACGGCTTCCAGATCGGCGATAAACGGTATGGACCCGCCAATTCCAATGTCGACGCTTGCGAGTCCGTACGCTGCCTTGAGTGCCCCGGCAGCTACTTCCTTGGCCCAACCTGACTCACCCAGGCTAAAGGGCTTTCCCAACTCAACGGCACCGAATTCGATCCTTGCTCCAAGGCTGTTATGGCTGAGAATGTGGCTCTTGAGGGCCTCCAGCGCCTCGCTAGGCTCCTCGCCAGGGGCTATTCGAAGACTCAGTTTTGCCCTAACGCTTGGAACCAAGGTGTTCGAAGAAACTGCTACCGAGGGGTAATCCAGCCCAATCAAAGTGAGGGCGGGCTTGGTCCAAATACGGCCCAAAATTGAACCCTCTCCAAGGGCCACAGTGGAGGGAAATAGGCCAGAATCAAGCCTTAATTGATCCTCTGCATAGCTTAAATCAATCGAATCTGTTGATTTTAGCCCCAAAATGGAGACAGACCCAGATTCACCCCACATCGATCCCAGAATCTTGGTTAGTGCCAGCATGGCATCGGGAACCGCCCCGCCATACATGCCGCTGTGGACTGCGTGATCTAGTGTTCTGACTTCAAACTCTAAAGACACCAATCCCCTAAGGGTTGTAGTGATAGCTGGAATCTCCGTGGTCCAGTTTCCTGAATCGGCCACTATTACGACATCCGACTGAAGCTTGGCCTTGTGCTCAATCAGAAAGTTTGCGAACGAAGGAGAGCCGGCCTCCTCCTCCCCTTCAATAAACACCACTAATCCAAGATCGAAATCGTTTTTGGTTAATTCTCGAAGCGCCTTGATTGCGTAAATGTGCGCAACAACCCCTGCTTTGTCATCGGCGGCACCTCGACCATACATGCGTCCATTTCGGATGTCAGTCTTGAATGGCTCAGATTCCCACAGCTCATTTGCTCCTGGTGGTTGGACGTCATGGTGAGCGTAAAGCAGAATTGTCGGCTTAGAATTTCGAGCGGCACGCGTTGCAACCACAGCTGGTGCTCCAAGTGGACCTTCGGGTGTCTCCGACCTTAATACCTCTACTGAGTCGAACACTTCTGTATCGCGCAACAACCCAGCTACAGCCTCAGCGCTTTTCCCAAGCTCCTTCGGATCAAATGCCTCCCAGGCAATGCCGGGGATGCTAACCAAGCGAGAAAGAACCTCCAGCGCTTCGGGAAAAGCTTGTTTAGTGAAACCCTTCACAGCCGCAAGCTCAGCTTCACTAATCGGCGGTGGGTTCATTCTCATACCAGTAATCTTAAAGGGATAACCCGAGGAATTGAGAATCAATGTCAGCTACACCAGCGCCGCAGCCAGAACCGACCAAGGCAGGAAAAGGACGTCCGACTCCAGCTAGAAAGCAGCAGGAGATGCTTCGCAAGAAGCCTGCAGTTGGCAACAGGAGTCCTGAAGCCAAACGGGCTGCCAAAAAGGCGCTCAATGCCGAAAGAGCAAAAGCCCGCGAGGGACTGGCAAACGGTGAAGACCGCTACCTCACCTCGCGTGATCGTGGTCCGCAGCGAAAGCTAGCACGAGATGTAGTTGATGCTCGTTTCACAATCGGTGAACTGGTTTTGCCGATGCTGTTTTTGGTAATAATTGTTTCGTCCATTAGACCGGACGATCCAGGCTTAGATCTGACCATACAGTTTGGAACCCTCGTCGCGATGTGGGGACTATTTGTTGCAATTGGTATCGACGGTTTCCTTATCGGCAAAAAAGCATTGAAAGTTGTTGAATCAAAATACCCGGGCAAAGGCGAAAAAGGTCTTCGCTGGTATGCCGCGATGAGATCAATTCAAATGCGCAGCATGCGACTACCCAAGCCGCAAGTTAAGCGCGGAACAAAGATTAGCTAGCTAACATCAGGAAACTGCCTCGGCAAGATTTGTTTAGAGAATTAGTTGGCGGTTAATTCCTCGAGCCCAAAGCGGACCTTGGTAAACAAAACCGGTGTAACCCTGAACAAGATCAGCACCTAGGCTGATTCTTTCGCTAACGTCATTGGCGTCAACCACTCCCCCAACTGAGATAATCACAAAGCTAGGTCCTAGGTCCTTTCTCAAGATACGCAACACCTGTTTGGCTCGTTCGGCGAGTATTGGGCCCGAAAGGCCACCGGCGCCAAAAGAATTGACTTGATCCGGTGAACTTTGCAAACCATCCCTTCTGGTAGTTGTGTTGGTGGCTATCACTCCAACCAAGTTAAGTTTCCGAACCAAAGCTGCCACTTTAGAAACTTCTGAATCATCAAGATCAGGGGCAATTTTTACTAACACCGGTTTGCCAAGAGCTGAGCCCGATACCGCGACAAGAATTGGTTCCAGCTGCTCAATTTCTTGGAGTGATCGAAGCCCTGGGGTATTGGGCGAAGACACATTAACGGCAATGTAATCGGCTACAGGTGCCAGAACCCTAGTGCTGTATTCATAATCGGAAACCGCATCGGCTAACTCGGTAACTTTGCTTTTTCCGATGTTCACCCCAATAACAGGAAGCGTCGCGTTGGATGCTCGAAGTTTGGTGAGACGTTTAGCGATGGCGTCTGCGCCATCGTTATTGAAACCCATCCGATTAATCAGGGCTTGATCTTTGGGTAGCCGGAACAACCTTGGCTTGGGGTTTCCCGATTGGGCATACCTTGTTACTGTTCCCACCTCCACATGGGAAAAACCAAGCCGTCCAAGCTCTTTGACTACCTTGGCGTTTTTATCAAACCCTGCCGCGATACCAAAGGGTCCTGCGAACTCTTGGCCCAGTAATGTGATCGGCCTAGTGGCTACGCCCAGCATCGAAAGTCTCGCAAGGCCGGAGGCTCCAAGGAATCTGATCGCAAACATCCCAAGGTGATGAGCAAGTTCCGGGTCTAGTTTTGTGAACACTAGTTTAAAGAAGGCTCTGTATAGCACGTACCTAGATTACCTTTCCCCGCAGATAGACCAAAGGGTCAACGCGATACGCGCTGACCCTTTGGTGCGAACTAATTTCTAGCTGCAGCCAGAAGTTGATCCACAGCCTTCGCAGACGTGGCATGAACCCGAAGGTCTCATCTTGATTCCACAGTTGAAGCAAAGTGGTGCATCGGATTCCTTGCCCTGCAGTAGCTCAAACAATTCAGCGGAAGAATGAACTTCCTTCTTGATTGTGATCTCTACTGACTGGCTGCTTGAAACCACAGGCTCGGCTACAGCGTCAAAAGAAGAAGCTACGCTTTCTACCTCTACCTGAGGACCGTAGTTGGAGTTTGCGTCCAATTCGGCATTACGCTCGTCGGTTGAGTGGATGCCAATTGCTGACCTGGTTTCGTATGGCAGGTAGTCCAGAGCCAAGCGACGGAAGATGTAGTCCATCAAAGACTTAGCCATCCTGATGTCCTTGTCATCTGTTAGTCCAGCTGGCTCGAAGCTCACGTTCGTAAACTTCTGAACGTAGGTTTCTAGTGGCACGCCATACTGCAATCCGATTGAAACTGCGATTGAGAATGCGTCCATCACTCCAGCAAGAGTCGAACCTTGCTTGCCTAGCTTTAGGAACACCTCTCCCAAACCACCGTCTGGGTAGGATCCTGCCGTTAGGTAACCCTCAGCGCCGCCAACAGTGAAGCTGGTGGTCGAAGATGGTCGTGACTTTGGAAGGCGCTTGCGAACCGGGTGAGACATACCGGTAGTAACGGTTGCCTTGTCTGTCTTGGTTTCGGTTTTTGCTTTACCGTCCGAAAGTGGCTGACCAACCTTGCAGTTGTCGCGGTAGATAGCAAGAGCCTTCAAGCCATACTTCCAACCCTGGAAGTAAACCTCTGCGATTTCCTCAACGGTTGCAGTCTCTGGCATGTTCACGGTCTTTGAGATTGCACCTGAAAGGAATGGCTGAACGGCGGCCATCATTCTTACGTGGCCCATTGGCTCAATCGCACGTACACCAATTGCAGTGTCGAAAATTGGGTAGTGCTCAGTTTTTAGTCCTGGCGCGTCGATTACGTGACCGTTCTGGCCAATGTGATCAACAATTGCCTCGATGGTCTCCTGGGAGTAACCAAGGCGGTGAAGAGCGAATGGAATTGTCTGGTTAACAATCTGCATCGATCCACCGGTTGATAGCTTCTTGTACTTCACCAAGGAGAAGTCAGGCTCAATTCCGGTGGTGTCGCAGTCCATCATGAAACCGATTGTTCCAGTCGGGGCCAACAAAGACGCCTGAGCGTTTCTCCAGCCGTTTTGAGAACCAATCTTGGTATTCAATGCCCACTGCTCAGTCGCAGCAGCGTGCACCGCGCGATCAACTTCTGTAACCGAAGTAACTAGCGAGTTAGCAGCTTCGTGCTTTGCCATTACGCGGTCGTGACCAGCCTTGTTCTTGGCGTAGCCATCGTATGGACCGACCACTGCAGCAAGTTCAGCCGAGCGACGGTAGGCCGCGGCTGTCATCAACGAAGTAATCGCTCCAGCAAGAGCGAAACCCTCCTTGCTGTCGTAAGGAACTCCGATAGCCATCAGAAGTGCTCCAAGGTTGGCGTAACCAATTCCTAGCTGACGGTAAGCGCGAGTGGTTTCACCAATTGCCTCAGTTGGGAAATCAGCAAAGCTAATGGAGATGTCCATTGCGGTGATGATTAGCTCCGACGCCTTGGTGAAGGTAGCCGAGTCGAATGAACCGTCTGGGTTTAGGAACTTCAGAAGGTTCAAGCTCGCAAGGTTACAGCTTGAGTTGTCAAGATGCATGTACTCAGAGCAGGGGTTGGAAGCTGTAATGCGACCAGACTCTGGAGTGGTGTGCCAGTCGTTGATGATGTCATCGTACTGGATGCCAGGGTCAGCGCAGGCCCAAGCTGCCTTAGAGATCTTGTTGAAAAGTTCTCTTGCGTCAACTTCTTCGATGACCTCGCCGTTTGTTCTGGCACGGAGTCCGAACTTGCCACCGTTTTCGACGGCGTTCATGAACTCTGCGTTTACACGCACCGAGTTGTTGGCGTTTTGGTACTGAACAGAGTTGATGTCCCGTCCGCCAAGCTCCATGTCGTAACCGGCGTCGCGCAATACGCGAATCTTCTCTTCTTCAAGTTCCTTGGTCTCAATGAACTCAACGATGTCCGGGTGATCAACATCTAGAACAACCATCTTGGCTGCGCGACGAGTTGCACCACCTGATTTGATGGTTCCTGCAGATGCATCAGCACCGCGCATGAATGAAACTGGTCCAGAAGCTGATCCACCGGAAGACTTAAGAAGCTCTTTCGAAGAACGAATGCGGGAGAGGTTAAGACCTGCACCGGATCCACCCTTGAAGATCATTCCCTCTTCGCGGTACCAGTTCAAGATTGATTCCATCGAGTCGTCTACGGACAGGATGAAGCAAGCGGAAACTTGCTGTGGGCTTTTAGTTCCCACGTTGAACCAAACTGGTGAGTTGAATGCGAACACCTGGTTTAGCAGCATGTATGTCATCTCGTGCTCGAAGATTGTTGCATCTTCTTCGGAAGCGAAGTATCCATGGTCGCGACCAGCTTGTGTGTAAGTAAGAACAACGCGGTTGATCAGCTGACGCAGGCTGAACTCGCGTTCTTCAGTTCCTAGTGCACCACGGAAATACTTTGTCGTGACGATAGTCGAAGCGTTCAAGCTCCAGAACTCTGGGAACTCAGCACCACGCTGCTCGAAAATGGTTTCACCGTTTTTCCAGTTGGTCTGGACAACATCTCGAAACTCCCAGTTCACCTGGTCGTATGGGTGCACACCTTCGGTTGTGTATATGCGGTCAATCGTTAATCCCTTGCCGCTTACGGAGCCAGAGGTGGAGCTAAATGCAGTTGCGTCAGTCACGAGTGTTGCCTTTCCTAGTTTTGGATACTTTTTATGGGTTTTTTCTTAACTCTTTGTTGCTTGAACCATGTTGTTTGAATCAGTTACTTCGTTGTTGCTTGCTCGAAGGACATTTATTGCCGCCTCGAAATCTTCTAGGCTCTCCCAGCCCTGGTAAACACTTGCAAATCTCATGAAAGCAACTTCATCCAGCAACCTCAGAGGTTCCAAGATAGCCAGTCCGATGACATGCGCCTCGACCTGTGCTGCACCTGTGGATCGAATGGTCTCCTCCACTTGCTGAGCCAATACGGCCAGATCAGCATCAGAGACCGGTCTTCCCTGACAAGCCTTGCCAACGCCACTTACGATCTTGTCCCGGCTAAATGGCTCCGTTACACCGCTTCGCTTTAGAACGCTCAAGGACGTAGTTTCGGAGGTAGTGAACTTCTTGCCACACTCCGGGCACTGACGCCTGCGACGGATACTGGTTCCATCCTCGCTAGCCCTAGAATCTGTGACTCTGGAGTCTGAATTACGGCAAAAAGGACAGTTCATGAGCTGCTGCCTTTCTCCCGATAATTCAGTGGTTTTTGTTGGATTTTCCCCGAATTTCCCGATAACCTTCCACTAGATGTGGAAAGTTTTCGCTCTTCCGTCCCTATATCTTGTGGTTTAAGGGGCATATTTGCAAATTTGTCCGATATTCGGCGTGTCGCGGAAATATGCCCCGATATCAAGGGATTAATCGGTTTGGCAAGGGCTAAACCTCTACTAGCCTGAAGTAGATGCTAAACCCCAATATAAACCCAGACGCTAGCGACGCCCTCAAGGCGGCCTTTAGGCGCCATGCCTCAGGCGTAGCAGTAATTACCACCAATGACGGCTCAGGAAACCCTGTTGGCTTCACAGCCACCTCCATGACCTCGCTGGGCTCTAACCCGGCTCTGGTGACCTTCAACGTATCCCGAGGAGCCTCCTCCTGGCCAGCAATTTCGACTGCAAAATATGTCGCGCTACACATGCTTGGAGCAAACAACTTAGATCTGGCCGAAAAGATGGCAGCCGACAACACCAAAAGATTTCTAGACTCCGACTGGGTTAGATCTGAATATGACTTACCCGTTTTTCAAAATGTCACCGCTGTGTTGTTTGGAAAAGTCAAAGACTTTCATCACGTCGAACAAAATGCCGTGTTCATAATTGAGATCATTTCTGGAACAACTGGCGAGGACGACAAGGCCTTGCTTTACAACCAGCGGGCCTATTTCACAACTTCCGACGAATCACTCTGAACAAAACCCTGAGTTCCAAGAAGTGCTTTTAGTTCACCAATCAGGTCATCCGAAATTTTCACTGTTGGTTGCAAACGAAAACTGCGAGGGTTGTTTGCATCCACAAAAGTTAGATGAACTTCCTCTTTGCCCGGATGAGCCTTCAAGGTAGAGTCAAGATTTTCCAGAACCAATCTCGTTGCCTCAGACTCTTGCAACTGAAGACGTAGTGGGCCACTCGATAAGCCCTGGGCGCCAATTGCAATTGGCTCTAAAGAGAAAGCCGAAATGGCTACTCCATCGTCTCGCATGTTAATGCGGCCTCTTACTACCACAACCTCGTCGTTTACTAATTGCTCCGAAAATTCGCGGTAGGTTTTGCCCATAAACATCACGCTAACTTCGCCCTCAAAATCTTCGATGGTGACGTTCGCATATGGATTACCAGAAGAGCGAGCAACCCGGTGAGTCACGCTCGAAATCAAACCGGCGATGGTTACCGTCTCGCCGTCTTTTATGTCTTCGTTGGTCAAAAGATCACCTATCGTGAACTCCGCAAACTGCGCCAACTGACGCTCTCTTCCCGAAAGCGGGTGGTCCGAAACGTAAAGCCCTAGCATTTCTCGCTCGTGAGCGAGCTTTTCCGCCTTTGGCCACTCTGGTCGGTCCGGAACCGAAACTGAGGATCCCATGCCCTCAAACAAGTCGCCGAACAGGTCCACTTGGCCAGCTGATTCGTTTCGCTTGGTGGCTGACGATGCGTCCACAGCTTCCTCGTAAATTTCAAAAAGCGACCTTCTGGTGTGACCTAAAGAGTCAAAAGCACCGGCTTTGATGAGCGATTCAATGGTGCGCTTGGAGCAAACTTGCTGCGGAACCCTGGCCAAGAAGTCGCTGAAGGAAGCGAAGGGTTTCTCGCTTCGAGCTTGAATGATTCCATCAACCACGTTATGTCCAACGTTTCGAATAGCACCCAATCCAAACCGAATGTGGTCTCCAATTGCCGTGAAGGCCTCGACCGATTGGTTGACATCTGGTGCCTGAACTTGCAAGTTCATCCTGCGGCACTCGTTTAGATATATCGCGAGCTTGTCTTTGGAGTCCCCCACGGAAGTCAACTGCGCAGCCATGTATTCAGCCGGGAAGTTTGCTTTTAGGTAAGCCGTCCAGTAACTAAGCACACCGTAACCTGCGCTGTGTGCCTTGTTGAACGCGTAGTCGGCAAATGGCAACAAGGTCTTCCAGAGTGTTTCAATAGCTGCTTCCGAGTATCCCTGGGCCAGCATTCCGCCACTGAAGTCCTTATAGGACCGATCTAGTTCCTTCTTGTCTTTCTTGCCCATCGCGCGGCGAAGAAGATCTGCTTGAGCCAAGCTAAAGCCTGCGACTTTTTGCGCTACGGCCATAACCTGCTCCTGGTAGACAATAAGACCATAAGTTGGGTCAAGAATGTCGGCAAGCGTTTGTGCAAGCTCGGGGTGAACCGGTTCTGATTTCTGCAGGCCGTTTTTTCTAAGTGCGTAGTTGGTGTGAGATTTTTCACCCATTGGTCCGGGCCGATACAAAGCAATAACGGCCGAAATGTGTTCAAACTCTGTGGGCTTAAGAGTTCTAAGTAGTGACCGAACCTGTGCGCCATCGAGCTGGAACACCCCGAGTGTCTCTCCGCGCGAAAGAAGCTCGAAAGTGTTCTTGTCGGCGTTTAGATCAAGATCTTCTAGTACCACAGTTACTCCGCGGTTCGCCTTTATGTTTACCAAGGCATCATCCAAAACTGTTAGGTTTCTAAGACCCAAGAAGTCCATCTTTAACAGGCCAAGTTTTTCACAAGGCGGTTGATCAAACTGGGTAATGACCGCGCCGTCATCATCACGGCGCATAATCGGGATCACGTCTATAAGCGGCTCTGCCGACATGATCACGCCAGCAGCGTGAACACCCCATTGCCGTTTCAGATTCTCCAATCCTCTGGCGAGTTCAAAAATCTTGGCTGAATCGGAATCGCTTTCCAGTGCCTCTCTGAATTCGGCTGCCTCTTTGTATCTGGAGGTTTGCTCGGCCTGTTTGTCCTGAGGCTTTTCAACAAGCTCACCCAAAGAGATGTCTCTTCCAAGCACCATGCCTGGCATTAGCTTGGTGAGCTTTTCACCTGCCGCGTAAGGCATACCCAACACTCGTGCGGAGTCTTTCAGGGCCTGCTTGGCCTTGATGGTGCCAAAGGTAACAATCTGTGCCACCCGATCTTCGCCATATTTTTGACTGACGTAGCGAATAACTTCTCCCCTGCGCCGATCGTCAAAGTCAACGTCAATATCTGGTGGCGATACGCGATCCGGATTCAAAAACCGCTCGAAAATCAAACCGTGAACTATTGGATCGAGCTCGGTGATGCCAAGAGCGTAGGCAACAATCGACCCAGCAGCAGAACCTCGTCCAGGACCAACTCGAATTCCTTGAGACCTAGCCCAAGCGATAAAGTCAGCAACCACCAAGAAGTAGCCAGGAAATCCCATCTGTGCAATCACGCTTACTTCGTAATTTGCCTGGTTAGCTTGCAGCTCTGGAACGTTCTCGCCGTAGCGTCGCTTCATTCCCCGATCTACCTCTTTAGCAAACCAGCTTGCTTCTGTCTCCCCCTCCGGTAGTGGGAACTTGGGCATGAGATCGCGCTTTTGAAATTCCACGTCGCAACGGTCCGCTATCAAAAGTGTGTTATCGCAGGCTTCAGGGTGATCCCTAAACAACTCACGCATTTCAGCAGGTGATTTCAGGTAATACTCGGCGCCATCGAATTTGAACCGGTTCGGATCAAGCAAATTGGTTGAGGACTGAACGCATAAAAGAGCTTCATGGGCGGTCGCCTCGGCTGCATGAGTGTAGTGAAGGTCGTTTGTGGCAACCAGCGGTAACCCCAAGTCTTTAGCAAGCCTCAAAAGGTCTGAGTTAGCACGCCGTTCGATGTCAATGCCGTGATCCATGATCTCGACGAAGTAACTATCTTTACCAAATACATCTCTATAGAAGGCGGCGGATTCGACGGCCTTGTCATACTGCCCGAGGCGAATAAGGGTCTGCACTTCTCCTGAGGCGCAACCAGTTGTTGCAATAATTCCTTTTGAATACTGCTGCAGTAGCTCGCGATCCATACGAGGTTTAAAGTAAAAACCGTCAAGATATGCCTTGGATGACATCTTGAATAAGTTGTACATACCCTCAGTGGTTTCGGCGAGCATGGTCAAGTGCGTGTATGCGCCTCCTCCTGAAACGTCATCCTCACCACCTGTTCCCCACTTCACTCTGGTTCGGTCAGTTCGCGCAGTTCCAGGAGACAGGTAGGCCTCGATACCAATGATTGGCTTTATTCCATTGGCTTTTGCCGTTTGATAGAAGTCGTAGGAGCCAAAGTTGTTACCGTGATCAGTGATTGCAATCGCCGGCATCCCCATCTCGGCTGCAGCTTTGGTCAGCGGTCCAATTCGGGCTGCCCCATCGAGCATAGAATACTCACTGTGCACGTGAAGGTGCACAAAGGAATCCTTTGTCGACAACGAAACCCCGCCTAGGTAATTGAGTGAATGGATTTTAGCCTAAGGCTATTTATGACCTCAGACGTTCAAGCACTCCCGCCAAGTCAGCAGGGTACTCGGAGACTAAATGCATCGGCTTGCCAGATATAGGGTGAGTGAAGCCAAGCTCTTTGGCGTGAAGAAACTGTCTTTCGATTCCCACTTTCTTTGCAAGCGCAGGATCCGCGCCATACATGGTGTCGCCAAGAAGTGGATGCCTGAATGCAGAGAAGTGCACTCTGATCTGGTGGGTGCGACCAGTTTCAAGATTCACCTCACACAAAGAAAGCGCTGGGAAAAGCTCTAAGGTTCGGTAGTGTGTTATCGAAGGTTTGCCGCCTTCGATAACTGCGAACTTGAATTCTGCTTTCGGGTGCCGTCCGATCGGTGCGTCGAAGGTGCCTTCCGACGGGTCTGGGTGACCTTGTATCATCGCGTGATAAATCTTGTGAATTTCTCTGTCACGGAATGACTGCTTCAGTCTGGAATATGCCAGTTCCGATTTAGCCAGCATCATCAAACCACTAGTTCCAACGTCCAAGCGCTGAACAATACCCTGTCGCTCCTGAGCGCCAGAAGTGGAAAGGGAAATTCCTCTGGCAAGAAGGGCTCCTGAAACAGTTGGGCCCTGAAAACCAACTGTTGGATGAGACACCACTCCAGCGGGCTTATCAACAATCACCAGATCCTGATCTTGATATACAACTAGCAGCTCAGCTACTGGCGTTTCTATAACGCGAAGTGGTTCGGGTTCCACCTGGGGTTTGATTGATAACTTATCCCCAAGGTTCAGGCGATCTGACTTGGTCAAAGTTTTCGACCCCACACTCGCGTCGCCTTGCTCGCAAATGTCGGCTGCCGATGACCTAGAAACTCCAAGGAGTCTTGAGATGGCGGTATCAGCCCGCTCTCCAGCTAGCGAGCTATCAATTTCGAAACGCTGACTCATTTAGCTTTCGGCTCGATGCCGCCCAAGTCCTCTCCCCGCATCACCCGTATGACGGTAAGAATGGCCATTGAAACGATGAAAATATCCGCCAAGTTAAAAATAGGAAAATCAAAAGGAATCTGGATAAAGTCCACAACGTGCCCGTTACCAAAACTTGGTTCCCGAATTAACCTATCGATTAAGTTTCCAACCACACCGCCGAGGAATATCCCAGTCATGATTGACCACGATATTGACTCCAATCGTCTTGCGTACCAAATTGTCGCCAGTGCTGCGGCCGCTGATATAACAGCGAGAATCCAGGTGTAACCAAAACCAAGACCAAACCCTGCCGAATCGTTATAGACAAGTCGCCAGGAAAGAAGATCGCCAATCACTGGGTAACTGGTTCCCTGTTCCAAAGTTGCTATGAAGTAATTTTTGGCGAATTGATCCACGGCAATTAAGGTCAGCGCGATAAGAAGGTATAACCAGCTAGCAACTTTAATTCTTGATTTAGTCAAGAAAGCTTAGATGGTAAGGCCAGGGGTGTAGCCGGGCTGCTGCTGCGGAGCAACTCCAGCAGCATCAAGCTCGGATAGCTGAGACTCAATGTAGCTTTTCAAGCGCAAGCGATACTCGCGCTCGAAGGTACGAAGTTCCTGAATGCGGTGCTCGACAACAGCCTTTTCCTGCTCTAGGCGGTTCAGCTCTGCTCTCTGGTTAGCTTCTGCCTCGCGAACTAGACGTGCGGCTGTGGCGTGACCTTCAGCAATTAGCTCGTCGCGCTTGACCATACCCTCGCGAACGTGCTCGTCGTGGAGCTTACGAGCTAACTGCAACAAGTTGTTGGTGTTAGATGAATCCAAAGTTGAAGGATCTGAGATGGCTTCCGGGAATGGGCTCGCTGGCGCTGCCACCGGCGCTGGAGGAGCAGAGGCAAGCTGGCCAGGAAGTGCGGCACCGCTTCGTTGTAGTTCAGCGATTCGTCCGTCTGCTGCGAGAAGTCTTCTGCGCAAGTCTTCGTTCTCCTGGTAGACCCTTCTAAGCTCGACTACTATTTCGTCAAGAAAGTCATCGACTTCGTCTTGGTCATAGCCTTCGCGGAATTTGGTTGGCTGAAACCTCTTGTTGACTACGTCTTCTGGTGTAAGTGGCATTTCAGTTTTCCTCTTTCGAATGCGTCAGCGTTGAACCTAAGAAATTCTAACGCAAGTTAGTAACTGTTGCTAGATAAGGCTCTGCACAAAGCCCCGCGCGAAAATAACCACCAAAACAAGCAAAGTCCAGCCAAAATCAAGCGAGATAGAGCCAATTTGGACCGGTTTGATAAATCTGCGAATGAATCTAAGTGGTGGGTCCGTTAGCGTCATCACAGTCTCAGCTAGTGGAAGAAAAATACCCTTGGGTCTAAACCCAGGTCTAAAGGAAATCAATAACTCAAGAACGAGACGCCCTAAAAGTGAGAAGAAAAATACCTGGAGAGCCCAATAGGCAATCAGTGCCAGAAAACTCATCAGCGGAAGCTAGGGACGAACTAGAAGGTCGTCAACTTCGTTGACTGGCTCTTCCTGCTGCTCCTGATTCACTGAAACATGAGTTGGGGTTAGCAAGAAAACCTTTGGGGTGACTCTGCGCATGTGGCCCTCTAGGCCTTCTTTTAGTCCCAGCATGAAATCGAGCATGCGACGAGACTCAACCTCGCTCATCTCTCCCATGTTCACAATCACAGGGATGCCGATTCGGTAGTGGGCTGCAACCATAGGTGCTTCTTC
>JBIIAT010000018.1:0-18359 GCA_044239775.1 Rhodoluna sp.
GTTTTCCGAGACGCTTTAGGCGGATTTTTACAGCCACAATGCTCCTGTTATTTGAATTGGGGCGAACAATCAACCGTGAGCGTGGGGGCACACTCGGTAGTCAAGCTCTATGGTTTTGCCTTTTTGGATCCTGGTTAGAGGGTCAGGTGCCTAGGCAACTGCTCTAGTCTGCCAGAAATGTCCAAAGATAGCTAGTTGCCTATTCCAAAGGCCGAACCAGCTCCTGATGCGGGCAAGGAGCCGCCATCACGCTTGGCTTGCTCTTGTAAAGCCCGCTTGGCCGGGTTTCCAGATTTGGAGCTAGATTTTTTCTTGTCCTTAGCCTTTTTGCGTGGCACCACTGATCCGATTCCAGCGGGCATACCTGGAACCTGGGGTGTGCCACCCTTGGCAACGGTCTTCATCATCTTGGCTGCCTGCTCGAATCTGTTCACCAATGAATTCACGTCGGTGACGCTCATTCCAGAGCCCCTGGCGATTCGAGTTCTCCTTGAGCCGTTGAGCACCTTTGGATTGTTTCGCTCCACTGGAGTCATAGACCGAATAATGGCTTCGGTTCGATCGATATCTTTCTCGTCGAGATTGTCTAGTTGTGCTCTCATCTGACCAGCACCTGGCATCATGGCAAGCATAGATTTCAACGAGCCCATCTTTCGAAGTTGCTGCATTTGGTCCAGAAAATCCTCAAGTGTGAAGCTATCTTTGGCTAACTTCTCGGCCATCTCCAAAGCAGACTGCTCGTCAAATTGCTTTTGGGCCTGCTCGATAAGGGTGAGGATGTCTCCCATGTCCAGGATTCGTGAAGCCATTCGATCTGGATAAAACGGCTCGAAAGCATCTAATCCTTCCCCGGTTGAAGAGAAGATGATTGGCTTACCAGTCACAGAGGCAACAGAAAGAGCTGCTCCACCTCGAGCATCACCATCAAGTTTGGTTAGAACAACAGCTGAAATTCCAACGCCGTCCTCAAACGCCTTTGCGACGTTGACCGCATCTTGACCGAGCATGGCGTCAATAACGAACAGTGTCTCGTCCGGCTTGATAGCATCACGAATCTTCTTGGCCTGCTGCATCATTTCTTGATCAACGCCCAGGCGACCAGCGGTATCAACAATTACAACTGTGTTGCCCTTAGATCTGGCGTAAGCAATCGAATCTTTGGATACCTTTACGGGATCTCCAACGCCCGATCCAACCTCGGGCGAGTAAACCTCAACCGAAACTTTCTCTCCCAGAACTTTTAGCTGGTCGACCGCGTTTGGCCTTTGCAAGTCTGCAGCTACCAGTAAGGGGTTCTCCCCTTCACTTTTTAGCCATCTAGCAAGTTTTCCAGCGAGTGTTGTTTTACCGGAGCCTTGTAAACCAGCAAGCATGATCACGGTCGGTGAAACCTTGCCGTAACGAAGCTTTCTCACCTCTCCGCCCAAAATGCCAATCAGCTCTTCATTGACAATCTGAACAACTTGCTGGGCAGGGTTCAGGGAAGCAGAGACCTCGTCACCCAAAGCGCGGTCACGAATAGCGCTAATGAACTTTTTAACTACCTCTAGGGCAACGTCGGCTTCCAAGAGAGCTTTGCGAATTTCTCGCAAAGTGCCATCAATATCGGCAGCGCTGAGTCTTCCCTTGCCGCGAAGAGCCTTGAAGGTTT
Organism: Rhodoluna sp.; assembly: GCA_044239775.1. Taxonomy (GTDB): domain Bacteria; phylum Actinomycetota; class Actinomycetes; order Actinomycetales; family Microbacteriaceae; genus Rhodoluna. Next base: position 1,652 of record JBIIAT010000018.1, read on the forward strand.
CGGCTAGGCGATCTGACAGGTTTCCAAACACTTGTTATCTCACTTCCTATTTCTAGGCTAAGCCACTAATCCACTAGCAAACTCTTCGGGGTCAAAAAAAGCAAAATCCTCCACGCCTTCTCCAGTACCAACTAACTTGATCGGGATTGATAGCTCATTTTGAATTGCAACAACAATTCCGCCCTTTGCTGAGCCATCTAGTTTTGTAAGAGCAATTCCAGTTACCGAAATAGCTTCCGCAAAAGCCCTTGCTTGAACTAGACCGTTTTGCCCGGTCGTGGCATCGAGCACCAAAAGCACTTCTGCAATCTCAGCCTGCTTCTCAATAACTCTTCTGATTTTGGAAAGCTCATCCATTAGATCAGTCTTATTCTGTAATCTTCCTGCGGTATCGATGATCACGACATCTGCTCCAGATTTATCCGCATACTCGACGGCTTCAAATGCCACGGATGCGGGATCTTGCCCTTCGGAATTAGGTCCAACGAGTTTTACTCCCGCACGATTTGCCCAGGTGGATAGTTGATCGACAGCTGCAGCACGGAAGGTGTCGGCTGCACCAAGCACAACTTTCATCTTCGCCTGAGTTAGCCATGTTGCAAGCTTGCCGATCGTGGTTGTCTTACCCACACCATTCACACCAACCACCAAAATCACATAAGGAAGTTTTCCGCTGGTTAGATTCAGCTCCCTGTTACCAGTAGCTAACTGGTCGCGAATAACTCCAGCAAGAATTACCTTTAGCTCTGCCTCAGACTGGGCTCCTTGTGCCTTTGCAAGTTTCTTAACTTCCAAAACAATCGCTTCTGCGGTTGTAAGCCCGAAGTCTGCTTGAATCAGTATCTCCTCAAGCTTCTCGAGGCTGTCTAAGTCAAACTTGATTTTCGAAAAGATACTCCTGATGCCGGCTCTTGAGTTTCGCTTTGGCAGTGCAGCAGCAGCAAGGTCTTGGGTCGTCGAAGGTGAACCTTCTTGATTCACATCCGCTTTTTCTTCTTCACGTTTTTTACGCCAAAAGAAGATGTTGGACATTAGGCTTCGGCCTTCTCACGCAGTCGCTGACCAACAACGGCTGAGATACCGTCGGATTTCATGGATACCCCGTAGAGCGCATCAGCGATTTCCATAGTGCGCTTTTGATGAGTGATGATAATCAGCTGTGAGCTGGACCTTAGGTCTTCAAAAATCGAAAGAAGTCTTCCAAGGTTGGCGTCATCAAGGGAAGCCTCAACCTCGTCCATGATGTAAAAAGGTGAAGGGCGAGCTTTGAAGATCGAAACCATCAGAGCTACCGCAGCTAGCGATCTTTCTCCACCGGATAGCAGGGAAAGACGCTCAATTTTCTTACCAGCAGGCTTTACGTTGACTTCTAGCCCGGTTGTTAGCAAGTTATCTGGATCGGTCAAGAATATGGATCCGGTTCCACCTGGGAACAGCACAGGGAATACTGTCTCAAAAGCCTTTTTGGTGTCTTGGAAGGCATCGTTGAAGATAACCTGCATCTTCTCGTCAAGGTCGTGGATGATCTTGATTAGATCTTTGCGGGTTTCGGTTAGGTCCTGCAATTGATCGGTTAGGAACTTGTGGCGCTGCTCAAGAGCCGAGAATTCCTCTAGAGCCAACGGGTTTACTCTTCCTAGTTTTTCCAGCAGCTTCTCCGATTCCTTTAGTCGCTGGAATTGCTTCCCCCGATCAAAGACTTCAGGCTCGCCTTCAGGTTCGCTGGCTGGTATCAAGTTTTCTGGGTTGTACTCAGTAAGTAGTGTGGCCTCATCCAATCCAAGTTCCTCTTGGGCCCTTGTCACAAGGTTCGCTAGGTTGAGACGCTTTTCGTGATTTTGGAGCTCTATGTCGTGAACCGACTGAGTAAGGTCAGAAAGTTTCTGCTGAATGTCTGCTATCTCGCCTCTAACCTTGGTGAGCTCCTGGAACTGATCGGTACGCTCAGTCTCAAACAGGTTGTACTCCCGCTTTGCATCGTTGGAACCAACTGTTACGGAATCAATTAGCTGAGGTAAGACTTTCAAAACTGCTCTAGCGGAAGTAAGCTGCTGAGCTCTCGCCTTTGCCACGCTAATGGCTCCCTCAATAGCAGAGCGGGAAGAGTCCAGTTGGAGCTTGAGGCTCTCGGACTTCTCGGTTTCAACACGAAGTCGCTCTTCGGCGGCACCTAACTCCACTCTTATCTCTAGCTCTTTGGATCTTTCTTGCTCAAGAGCTTCAACCAATCGATCTCTATCGGAAAGTGCCTGCTCGGGCCGACCGAGGCTCTCGAATTCACGAAGTCTTGACTTGGCGGCTTCGAGCTCGCTCTCGGCTTGTCTAATCGCTGCCTCGTTAGATTCGGCAACAACACCTAGTCGATCCAGCTCGCTCTGAAGTGCCTCAACCTGAACTCGAACACGACCAAGCTGCTCGGCCTGGGAAGCAAGCTTGGCATCTTGCTCGTTCAATTCTGCCAGCGACGCCTTAGCGGAATTTTTGGCAGTAAGTTCGTTTGACTTAGCTTGCGCTAACTCAGCAGTTAGGGTTTCAATTCGAGCGCCTAATCTAGAAAGCTCCTTTTCGGCTGCGTCACGCTCGGCAACCAATTCAAGCTTGGAAGGCTTGCTCGATGACCCACCACGCAAAACAGCTTTTGTCAGAACGTCACCCTGTTTAGTTATGACCTGGGAATCAGTTGTTTGTGCATTGAAGAAGGTCCTGGCAGCGGCTAAGTCGTCGACAATAACTACTTGAGATAGCAGCTTTAGGATTCCATCTGGAGCACTCACAACTTCAGATGCAACCTTTGATCCTGGAACCAGGTTCAATCCGGTTACATCAGAGCGCAAATCAACATCAGCAATGATGATTTCAACGCGACCGCCATCAGTGCGCTTCAGGTGCTCGAGTGCCGATAGTCCGGAATCCATGTCCTCGGCAACAAGTGCGTCGGCCAACGAACCTAGGGCTGCAGCAATTGCTTGCTCGTAGCCAGGCTCAATTCTTAGGTGATTGGCAACGAGTCCTCTGATTCCTCGAAGCTGCGCTTGTGTCAAAGATGAAGCACCATCTTTTTGCTCGAGGGTTAGATTAAGCGCTGAGCGCTTTCCAGCAAAAGCGTCTCTTTCACGCTCTGCCTCGTGAACCTGATCACGCAGTGATTCGATCCTGTTAGCTGCATCCGATACGGCCTTCTGAGCTGCGTCGTATTTTGACTCGAGATTGTTTTCAGTCGGTTTGTTACTAGAAAGTACAGACTCTAAATCGCCATACTGAGCTGATTGCTCCTGGTGTCTCAACCTAGCGGCGGCAAGAATTTCTTGGTGACGAGACTTCTCGTTTCTGAATGCCTCAACTTTGCTTTCTGAGACTTTTACTCCATTGGCAAATTGGGCAAGGTCAAGATCGTACTTGGAAATAAGTGAGTTTTGCTCTTGAATCTTTGAATCAAAAGATTCCAGGGCATCTCGCGCAACGTTTCTTTTTTTCTCTGCGATTCCAAGCTGTTGCTGAAGCCTTTGGACCTCCTTCTGAAGCCTCTGCATTTCAACTTCTGCTTTTTCTATGTCGACAGTTATGGAAGTGAGGTCAAACTTGTTTTGTTCTTGATTGCTGGATTCTAGAAGTGCAACTCTGGCGCTTGCGATGTTGGAAATCGATCTAATTCGCTCCTGCAATGAGTCAAACTCAAATGAAATCTTGCGAGCGCTATCTAGTTTCTGGTTCAGCTCAGGAGACTCCAGCTGGGTAAGGCGCTGTTGGTTCGTGGAGAGCATTTGCTGCAGGATGTTTCTCTCACTGCGTCTTGCGGATTCACTAGTTGAGGTTGTTTCAAGTGAACGCTGGATATCCAAAATGTCGAAGGCTAGAATTCTTGACTTCGCGTCTCTGGCCTGAGAGGCAATGTTCTGGGCCTCTCGAGCAATTTCTGCTTGCGCACCGAGTGGCTTGAGTTGACGACGAACTTCACCAGCAAGGTCGCTCAATCTAGATAGGTTGGCCTGCATGGCTTCGATCTTGCGCTCGGTCTTTTCCTTGCGGCGACGGTGCTTTAGGATTCCAGCGGCCTCTTCAATAAAGCCGCGGCGCTCCTCTGGTGTTGCGCGTAAGACGCTGTCTAGTTGTCCCTGTCCAACAATCACATGCATCTCGCGACCTAAACCCGAGTCACTGAGTAGCTCTTGAACATCAAGCAATCTGCAGGGGTCACCGTTTATGGCGTACTCCGATCCACCGCTTCTAAACAGTGTTCTTGAGATAGTCACTTCGGTGTAATCAATAGGTAATGCCCCATCGGAGTTGTCTATTGTTAGCTGAACTTCCGCCCTACCGAGTGGGCCCTTGGTGGCTGTTCCGGCGAAGATAACGTCTTCCATTTTTCCACCGCGGAGGGTTTTTGCTCCCTGCTCACCCATTACCCAGGCAAGAGCGTCAACTACGTTTGATTTACCGGAACCGTTGGGTCCAACAACGCAGGTAACTCCGCGCTCAAATGCAAATGTGGTGGGCTGAGCGAAGGACTTGAAGCCTTTTAGGGTGAGGCTTTTCAGATACAAGCGAACACACCCCTCTTGAAATTGGTCAATGGCTCAAAGCTGAACAGTATCTAAAAATACCCCATTTTTGGGGTCCTAATTGACCGCTAGCTAGGGCGCTGGCACTTGGGGCAGAAGTGTGAACCCCGGTTAGCCCAGGCTTGACGCCGAATAGGGTTTTGGCATCTCGCGCAGGGCTTACCGGTTTGACCGTAGGCGTATAACTGCTGCGAGAAATACCCTGCCTCACCATTGACGTTTTTGTATTGTTCATCAAAGCTGGTACCGCCTTGCGCGGTCGCCCGCTCGAGTACATCTCGGACGATACCCATTAGTTCCTTGAGTTTGGCCTTCGAGATTCCATCGGCCTGTCTGTCAAAGTGAAGTTTGGCTAGCCAAAGTGATTCATCGGCGTAAATGTTACCTATCCCACTAACCAAATTTTGATCCAGTAGAGCCCTCTTTATGGAGGTTCGTTTAGCGCGCATTTTAGAAATCACATGTTCTTCTTCGAATAATTCGTCGAGCGGATCTCTTGCTATGTGTGCCGCTGATTGCGAAATTTGGTTCTGCCAAGCTTTGTTGCTGTTTTTGCCTGCGCTAAAACCGCCTTGCTTGCCGTCGGGGGTGGTGACTAGCGGGTCAATGGCCAAAGAGCCAAAGATTCTCTGGTCAACGAATCTAAGCTCGAGTCCCCTATTGGTTTTGGTATCAAACTTGATAGTGACTCGGTTCAACTTGTCTTTAGGGTGATCATGTGTCCGAATAAGCATCTGACCACTCATACCCAGGTGTCCTACCAGTGCAGACGAGTCCCCCGAGAGAGGTAACCACAGGAACTTCCCCCTTCGAACCACATCAAGAACTTTTCTGCCGACCAGTTTGCTCGTGAAATCAGCTTCGCCACTTAGATGACGCTTCAGTGATCTCGAGTCGTGGATTACCACCTCGGTGACGGATGCGTTGGTTATTGACTTGGCAAGACCGGCTCTGACGGTCTCGACCTCGGGTAGCTCAGGCATTTAGTTACTCAGTTAGGCCAGACAGCGCCTTGATGGCTGCCTGAGTTTCGGCTTGCTTGCGTGACCTACCAGTAGCAGTTGCAACCACTGATCCTTCAATAAGCAAAGCTGCACTAAAGGTTCGATCATGGTCAGGACCGTCGTGAGTTATCTCGTAAACAGGAGCTTGCTTTCCTTGCGTTTGCAACAGCTCGAGCAGCGTAGTTTTCGGATCAGAAGATTCGAGAAGCTGCTCTGGATCGGCAAGCATCGGAATAATGTGTTTTTTGACAATTACCGCGGCTGCATCTAATCCCTTGGAAACATAGGCCGCACCTAAAATCGCTTCAAAGGAGTCGGCTAAAAGATTTTGTTTAGACCTACCACCAGTTTGTATCTCGCCTTTTCCAAGAAGTAAGTATTCGCCAAGATCAATTGAGGTAGCAGCTTGGGCAAGAGCCGGGGCGCTCACCACTGCGTTTTTGAGCTTGGTTAGTTCACCTTCATCGAGATTAGAGAAATGATCGTGAATGTGCGCGGTGACTATGTAGCCAAGAATAGCGTCGCCCAAAAATTCCAAGCGCTCATTATTTGGCCCTCTGCCATTTTCGTAAGAGTATGACCTGTGAGTTAGGGCAAGTTCGAGAAGTTGTGGCTCGATTTCCACGCCAAGGGATTTACTTAGCGCATCCAGGCTCATAGCTTAAGCGTCAGCTACCTTGCGGCCCTTGTATTCCATAAACAGCGCAGTGCCGTTAGAGTCCTCAACCAATTTCGCACGGTGAGGAAGGCTGTAAACGGTTTTACCGTTTTCAATTGTTTTTACCAGAGTAATTGGAGCGGCCTTCCACTGTGAGCGACGAGCTCTTGTGTTTGAACGCGACATGCGTCTTTTTGGTACTGGCATTTCCTACTCTTTCCTAAAGCTTTCTAGTTCGCTCCAACGAGAATCAATACTCGCTTCGTGAACGTGGTTTGGATCCTGGGACAAGTTCAAGCCACATTCAGAGCACAGACCAAGACAGTCTTCGCTGCAAACAGGTTTGAACGGAAGTGATAAAACCACAACATCTGTGATTGCCTGCTCAAGGTTGATTTTCTCATCTTGAATCAGGAAATCGTCTTCCTGCTCTAAAGAATAGGCGAAAAGCTCCTGAAAATCCACCTCGACCTTTAGTTCCAAGGGTTCCAGGCACCGCGAGCACAGAGCCGTTGCGGTTGCGGTCACCTCACCGGTGGCCAGTATGCCTTCGTGAATTGATTCGAGCCTTAGTTCAAGTTGCAAAACCTTACCGGGCTCAACCGTTGCCGCTCCCTGTCCCATGGCAGTTCCAATAGCTAGTTCGAGTCTTTGCTCTGTTGTGTGTCCTGGCCTACGAGTTAACTCGTGTACCGGGATATCAAATTGATTCATTTCACTTGCTCCCTGAGAGCCTTGGCAACAGCTTTGCTGACATAGTTTTCTACGGGGCCACCAAGGGCGGCCACTTGCCTAACTAGAGAAGATGCCACCAGCCCATACTGGGGATCCGCGGAAATAAAAATGGTCTCGATACCGCTTAGGTCTCGATTTACCTTAGCCATGGGAAGCTCGTAGTCAAGATCAACGTTGTTTCTGAAGCCCTTGATAAGTACCCTCGCATCAACTTTTCGAATGTAGTCCACCAGTAGGCCAGATGACAGTTCAGTGATAGTGATGTTATCTGCTGCAACACCTGCTTCGGCAAGTGATTCTCGAATCAGGTCTATTCTCTGAGCGCTATCAAACCGGGGTGTTTTGTCAGGGTTGTGGACCACTAGAACGTGAAGTTGGTCAAACAATTTGGCGCTTCGCGTGATTATGTCAACGTGCCCGAGTGTTATCGGGTCAAAGGAACCAGGGTAAACGGCTAGTTTTGCCATAGCTACAAGATTAGCAACATAACGTGGCTAACCCTTCGCTAGGTTTTCGGCCGCATTGACAGCATCAATCGCGCGCCTCAAAGCCGGCAGTGACTCAAGAGATGGGTCTTTCTCGAAAATCTCCTCTAGCTCCTTTCGAACCTTTTGGATCAAAGCAGCGTCTTGAATCACCCTAAGTAACCGAAGGCTTGATCGGCCGCCAGACTGAGATGCTCCAAGCACATCTCCTTCACGACGAAGCTCAAGGTCTATCTCACTAAGTTTAAAGCCATCACTTTCTTTTGCGACAGCGGTAATTCTCTGAAAGGCTATTGAGTCGTCCTCTACCGCAGTTAGCAACAGGCAAAGGCCTTTCGCGCTTCCTCGGCCAACTCTGCCGCGAAGTTGGTGAAGTTGGGAGATCCCAAAGTTGTCAGCGTCCAAAATCACCATCACGCTAGCGTTCGGAACATCTACTCCAACTTCAATAACGGTGGTGGCAACCAGTATGTCGATTTCCCCGCTAACAAAATCAGCCATAACGCTTGTTTTTTGCTCTGAGTCCATGCGACCGTGGAGTGCCTCTATGGTCAAAGATTCCAGGCTGGAATTTTTCCTCAGCTGAGTTAGGGTCTTTTCAACCGAGGCACCGGAGTTTTCCTTATCGCTTTCATCAATCTTTGGGCAGACAACGAAGACCTGGTGTCCCTTGCCTACCTCTTCGGCAACCCTGACCCAAACTCTAGACACCAATGATTTGTCGCCAGCTCGAACTACATAGGAATCAATCTCCTTACGGCCAGCTGGCAACTCAGTCAAAGACGATACCGACATATCCCCAAAAACAGTGACCGCCAGCGTCCTTGGGATTGGAGTTGCGGTCATAGTCAGAACGTGAGGTGAGAGTCTGCCTTTTAGTCGCAGTTTCTCTCGCTGCTCGACTCCGAACCGGTGTTGTTCATCGATTACGACTAAGCCAAGATCATAGAACTCAACCTTTTCCGAAAACAGTGCATGGGTACCAATAACAATTTTGGAAGACCCGGAAACAACTTGCAGCATGGCTTTTTTCCGATCGGCTGTTGTAAGTTGTCCAGTAAATAGAGTTAGCCCAATTTGTTTGGAAAGCTCTTCTCCGAGACTTTTTTGTATGGACTTATAGTGCTGAGAAGCCAAAACTTCAGTTGGTGCTAATAATGCCGATTGACCCTCGCTGTCGGCAACAGCAAGCATTGCCCTAAGGGCGACCAGTGTTTTGCCAGACCCAACTTCCCCTTGTAGTAATCGATTCATGGGAAAGGCTCGTGCTAGATCTTCGGCGATTTCCTCGCCAACAGCTTTTTGTCCCGAGGTGAGCTTGAACGGAAGGCTCTTATCAAATTGGGCGAGGTAGCCATTCGAACTGGACTGCCTGATAACGGCGGGAGACTGCTCGTTATCTATCTTGCGTTGAATGAGATTCGCTTGAAGCAAGAAAGCCTCATGATAAACAAGTGTCTTTTTAGCCGCAGTCCAATCGGAGACAGTTTCCGGACGATGAATCTTTTCTAGAGCATCGTTTAGTGATAACAGCTTGTGCTTTTTCACTAACTCAGCTGGAACTTCGTCCTCAATTTGACCGAGTGTATCCAAGGTGATTGCCATAGCTCTTTGAATCATCCAGGTGGTCACGCCGGCCGCTGCAGGATAAATGGGAATCGGTTGATCCGCCCATGCTTTGGCATCAAATTGGCTGAGTTCATCCTTGAATAGCTCGTAATCCGGATGAGCTAGCTGGAGCTTGCCCTGATACTCGCCGATCTTGCCTGCAAAAAGACCTCTGGTTCCAGGAAGCAATTGATTTTGCCTCCAGGCTTGATTGAAAAATGTCAGTGACATAAAACCGTTGCCATCGGTGATGCGGACTTCGAGAATGTGGCTGACTCGACCTTTGGTCCTGCGTTCCCTAACATCTACAACCTCAGCCACGATTGAGACTGCTTCGCCGACCGGCAGGTTAGCAATGGGAGTTAACTCCCCGCGCGAGGAATATCTGCGAGGGTAGTGCTGTAACAAGTCAGCAACAGAATCCAACCCAAGGTTCTTGGCAAAACTCTTGGCGGTTTTGCCACCAAGGACTCTATCAAGCGGTGTCTCTGGAAACAGCATGATTCAATCCTCTACGAGTGCGCTAATAAAAGCGGTTAGGCTTTGACAATCATGACAAGAATTATTGGTGGCCTAGTTGGGTCAAGAAAGCTGGCTTCACCGGCTAAAAGTACCCGGCCAACCTCTGATCGCATTCGCGAAAGCATCTTTAACTCACTTGAGTCTAAAGGTGTCCTTCCAGATAGCAGGGTTCTTGATTTATACGCAGGGACCGGAGCGCTGGGACTAGAGGCTTTGTCCCGGGGTGCAAAAACAGCTTTACTAGTTGACAGCAACAAGATGGCAGCGGCTGTATGTATCAAAAACTCTCGCCTTATCGAAGATGCCCTGAAAGATGAGGGTGTTGAGGTTAGTGCCAAAGTTCAGATTCAGTCCGTTCAAGGCTTTCTAGAAGGCTCAACCGGAATGTTCGACGTAGTTTTCATTGACCCCCCATACGAGGTTTCGAACGCCGAAGTGGAAAAAAACTTGGCAAGTTTGCGTGAAAGAGTTACGACAGGCTCTTGGGTTTTGGTTGAAAGATCTGCGAGGGTTGACCCATTTGCACTGGATGGTTACAAGCTTTCGGAACAAAAAAACTTCGGAGACACCGTTGTTTACTGGTTAGTTCCTAGCTAGATATTTCTCTCGGTCTGGCCCAGATAAACCTGCTGTGGCCTGCCGATTCGGTTCGTAGAATCTTCCATCATCTCGCGCCAGTGAGCGATCCAGCCTGGAAGCCTTCCCATGGCAAAAAGTGCGGTGAACATAGGGGCCGGGAAACCTAGAGCTTTGTAGATAACTCCGGTGTAGAAATCAACATTTGGATACAACTTACGTTCTGCGAAGTACGGATCTGCCAAAGCTGTTGCCTCGAGATCTTTCGCGATGTCAAGAAGAGGATCCGAAATACCAAGTTCGCCAAGAACCCTGTCCGCAGTTGATTTGATGATGGTCGCACGAGGATCAAAGTTCTTGTAAATGCGATGGCCGAATCCCATCAACCTGTTTCCCTCTTCTTTGTTCTTTACCTTGTTTACGAACTGCTGAACTGACTCTCCAGAGTCGCGGATTTGCGTCAACATGTCCAAAACTGCCTCGTTAGCTCCACCGTGCAACGGACCAAATAGCGCATTGATTCCAGACGAAACTGATGCAAATAGGTTTGCTTGCGCAGATCCAACCAATCTAACGGCAGAAGTGGAGCAGTTTTGCTCGTGATCCGCGTGAAGAATTAACAAAGTGTCCAGGGCTTTTGTAATCACTGGATTCTGAACATAATCCTCGGCCATAGTGCCAAAAGTTAGTCTCAGGAAGTTTTCGACCATGGAAAGTGAATTATCTGGATAGAGCAAAGCCTGACCAAGGCTAGTTTTGTAAGCATAAGCAGCCAACACAGGAAGCTTTGCGAGAAGTCGCTTAGTTGAAAGCTCAACCTGCTCAGGGTCACGTGGGTCTAACGAATCTTGGTAGAAAGTTGACAGCGCTGAAACTCCCGCTGCCAATACCGACATCGGATGCGCATTCTGAGGAAAAGCGTCAAAGAACGACTTTAGGTCCTCATGAATAAGGGTGTGACGCCTAATTCCGGTGTCGAAATTTTCCAGTTCAGTTTTTGATGGAAGCTCGCCATAGATTAATAGATGACTTACCTCCAGAAAACTCTTCTTGGCTGCAAGTTGCTCAATCGGGTACCCGCGATAGCGCAAAACTCCGGCCTCACCATCAATGAAGGTGATTTCTGATTTTGTTGAGGCGGTGTTCACAAAGCCTTGATCGTAGGTGTGCAAACCTAAGCCGGCATGCAGCTTGCTAATGTCGACGGCACTAGAGCCTGCTGTTGCCGCAACAACCGGTAGCTCAAGAGACTTGTCCTTGTAGCTGATAACTACTTTTTCGTTCTCAGTCAAAGCACTCCTAGACGTTCCAAAAATCTATTTCTAGCCTAAAGCATTTTCGAGTCTGCGAGCAGCTCGAGAGATGTTGGTATCGGTTGCGGTTAACGAGAATCGAACATGATTAGTCGCATATTCACCATAGAAGCTGCCAGGTACTACTACAAGCCCCAGCTGAGACATCTTCTCGACAGTCTCCCAGCAGTTCTCCCCCAAAGTGGCCCACAGATACAGACCTGCTTGGCTGTCGGTAACCTCAAACCCGAAAGCCTTGATGGCTTGAAGTAGTTCCGATCGGCGCTTGGAATAAATAGCCTTCTCGGCTGCAACATGATCCAGGTCTTTTAGGGCTGCAATGACTGCCTGTTGAGTGGGCTGGGCCATCATCATCCCGGCGTGCATTCTTAGATTCACTAAGTCTCTAATCAATTCCTTTGAGCCCACCGCAAAAGCTGCGCGGTAACCTGCCATGTTGGATTGCTTCGAAAGCGAATAGACGCACAGGATTCCCTCGTGAGAGTTTCCACAAACTCTAGGATCGAGAACGCTTGGAATCAGTTGCTTATCCCACGGTTCGCTCCAGCCAAACTCGGCATAACACTCATCGGAGGCAAGCAGTGCTCCAATCTGTCTTGCCTGTTTTACTGCAGCAGCAAACTTATCAACTCCAAGAACTTTGCCATCGGGGTTGCCTGGTGAGTTGATCCAAACAAGTTTTGTGTTTGCTGGCCACTTTTCTGGGTCGTCTTCAGATACTAGAGTTGCTCCAACAAACGCCGCGCCGACGGCATAAGCCGTATAAGCAACTTTTGGTTGCACTACAACATCGCCTGGCCCAATGCCCAAAAATAATGGCAACCAGCTAATGAGCTCTTTGGAACCGATTGTCGGCATTACCTGATCTGGATCAAGCCCTTCAACACCTCGTCGGCTAGCAAACCAATTAGCAACCGTTTCTCGAAATTGAGCGGTGCCAGCAGTTGAGGGGTAACCCGGTGAATCAGAAAAATCCTTTAGCGCCTGCTGGATAACATTCGGGGTGGGATCGATTGGTGAGCCAACTGACAAATCAATTGCACCGTCTGGGTGAAGAGCGGCTTTATCACTGAATGGCTTCAGCGCTTTCCAGGGATACTCTGGCAGGGCACTAAACACTTAGCCCTGTTGAGCTTGGGGTGGAAGAGCTGCTACTAGTGCGTGATCGCCAGGAATTGGACCCACTTTTGCTGCGCCACCTGGTGACCCGACAGTTTCAAAAAAATCAACATTGGCTCGGTAGTAATCTGCCCATTGCTCCGGGACATCGTCTTCGTAGTAAATCGCCTCTACCGGGCAAACTGGTTCGCAAGCGCCACAGTCCACACACTCATCTGGGTGAATGTATAGCATCCTGTCACCTTCGTAGATGCAGTCCACGGGGCACTCTTCAATGCAAGCCTTGTCTTTCAGATCCACGCATGGAAGTGCTATTACATAAGTCATTGGGGAGTTCCTCCTAGAACCATTTTACTGTCGATGTCCGGAAGAATTCTTACTCCACGCCCCGGGTCTAAGTTTTGGAAACAAAATCACTACCGCGCAAATAATCAAAGAGCCATAGACCCAGATGTTGCCTGCCTGATTGTCAATTATTAGAGCATCCCCTGTGTTGCCAGGTCTTGATAGCCAAAACACCGTTCCGGCAAGTGTGAAGCTCATTAGATACAGTGCCCCTCTGGAGTTTCTCACCAACCGAAGCGCTACGGCCAAAGTAAAGGTCATTACTAGCGCCACTGCCAACCCAATTGGTGTGGCGTCTTGATCGGAGGCGGTTACTGAATGAAGCAAGGTTCCAGCAAAACCCAAAAGTACCCCAAGAGGCAAAGCCCAAAGAGCCAAGAACACAGGTTTTAGCCAGACGAAAGCAGTGGTTGATGCCCTCCTCAAGCGCTCTGGAGTGTCATACCTGAACTCTCTGCCAGGAACCAGCCAGTAGGTTTCCGGTGCAATGGAAACTTGGCTAGCGTGCTGAATCAAAGCGGCTTTTTTCTTAGCGGCAGTTTTCGTACCGCCCACCTCAACGTCGTATCTCTCCCTTGGTTCAGAGATAACCCAAAACTTTGGCGCGATGACCTTGGAGGTTCGTGCAAATCTGCGAAGAGCCATGGCGGTTGCCTCGTGAGCCTTCTTATGATCTGGGTGACCGAAGCCTCCCTTTCGGTTGTAAGTCACAACAGCGTCCGGATTGAATTCCGAGAGAACCTGGAAGATGTCATCAGAGATAACAGCAGTGGAAACTGATGAGAGCGACATCTCGTCGGTAACTTTTGGCTTTACCGGTTTACCGAAAGTATTGAGCCTCATTCCAGAGTCAAGATAAGACCTAGTGCCTGCGAATCTAAGCTCAACGTCTCCTAGCTGCGCAAGAGCGTTTCTAAGTTCATTTGTTCGAAAGGCGCCCATGGCCGCAAGATTTGATTCGAGAGGCTTTAGATCATCTAGCTTGACGCGTCCACGCTCACCACGAGTCAGCATCAAAACCATCACCTTGGCTCCGGCTTCAATTCGGTCAGCAATTAGGTGGCCTGTAAATAGCGATTCGTCATCAGGGTGGGCGTGAACGAGCAAAACGCGTTTCGCACTGAAAGATGCTTTAGCCATAGCAATAACTCTAAATGGTTTAGCTCTCGCTAGCCCGTTTTCTTGCGGATACTGCTCTAGCTCTTAGGTTTGGATCTAGCTCGACCTTGCGAATTCTGGTGCCTTCAGGGGTAACCTCAACACATTCGTCCTCGCGGGCAAACTCAAGGCATTCTTCAAGTGAAAGCTTCTTTGGCGGAGTTAGCTTCTCAAAATCTTCGCTGGAAGACGCTCTCATGTTTGTGAGCTTCTTTTCCTTAGTGATGTTCACGTCCATGTCATCAGCTCTAGCGTTTTCGCCAACCACTTGACCTGCGTAGACCTCTTCGGTTGGCTCAACAAAGAATGTTCCTCTGTCTTGTAAACCGATTAACGCAAACGGCGTCACAGCTCCTTGACGGTCGGCAACTAGGGATCCATTGGTTCGCGTAACGATCTCGCCAAACCAGGGTTCGTAACCTGCAGAGATAGCGTTCGCAATTCCAGTTCCACGCGTTGTTGTTAGAAACTCGGTTCGGAAACCAATTAGACCTCTGGATGGCACCATGAACTCCATGCGAACCCAGCCGGTTCCCTTGTTGGTCATGTTCTTCATTCGACCTTTGCGGGATGCTAGCAACTGAGTGATTGCACCCAAAAACTCTTCAGGAACATCAATTGTTAGATCTTCAACAGGCTCATTGAGCTTGCCATCAATTTTCTTGGTAACCACTTGTGGCTTGCCGACGGTGAGTTCGTATCCTTCGCGACGCATTTGCTCAACCAGAATCGCTAGAGCTAGCTCTCCTCTTCCTTGAACCTCCCAGGCGTCTGGCCTGTCGGTAGGAATGACTCTGATGGACACGTTGCCAACTAGTTCCCGGTCTAGGCGATCCTTGACTAGTCGAGCTGTGATCTTGGCGCCCTTTACGCGACCAGCCATTGGCGAAGTGTTGATACCAATGGTCATGGAAATTGCCGGGTCATCAATTTGAATTAGCGGAAGCGGTCTCACATCGTCTGGATCAGCCAAGGTTTCGCCGATTGTGATGTCTTCGATACCAGCAACCGCAACTATATCCCCTGGGCCCGCAGATTCGGTTGGGAATCGCTCGAGAGCCTTAGTCATCAGTAGTTCCGTAATCTTCACGTTTTGGGTTTCGCCATTTTGTCTAACCCAAGCAACTTGCTGGCCTTTACGGATTGTTCCGTTGAATACTCGAAGCAATGCAAGACGGCCAAGGAAAGGCGAGGCGTCCAAGTTTGTGACGTGTGCTTGCAACGGAGCGTCCGGGTCGTATTTAGGAGCAGGGATGTATTTCATGATCGCGCCAAATAGTGGCTCAAGATCAGCGTTGTCTGGAAGTGTTCCGTTTTCGGGCTTGTTGAGAGAAGCTGCTCCAGCACGTCCAGAGGCGTAAATTACAGGCAAGTCCAAAATTGAATCAATGTCGAGCTCTGGCACTTCGTCTGAAAGGTCGCTTGCGAGACCAAGAAGTAGATCGTGAGTTTCATCAACCACTTCATCGATTCTGGCGTCTGGTCTGTCGGTCTTGTTCACAAGCAAAATAACAGGAAGGTTGGCCTCAAGTGCTTTTCGCAAAACGAAGCGAGTCTGGGGCAATGGGCCTTCGCTCGCGTCTACTAGCAAAACGACTCCATCGACCATAGATAGGCCTCGTTCAACTTCCCCGCCAAAGTCAGCGTGGCCAGGAGTGTCAATAACGTTGATTGTTATGGTCTTGCCTTCAGCAGCTTTACCGGAATAGCTAATCGCAGTGTTCTTGGCAAGGATTGTGATTCCCTTTTCTTTTTCCAGATCTCCCGAGTCCATCAACCGCTCGCCCATGTTGGAGTGTTCTCCAAAAGATCCAGTTTGACGCAACATGGCATCGACCAAAGTGGTCTTACCGTGGTCTACGTGAGCCACGATTGCAACGTTTCTCAGGTCATCTCTGATTGCCAGAGTCATAAAAACTTCCTCAATTAATTTAGCCATTAGGCCGATAAGCCTTGCGATGGATTTGGTTATTTGCCTTGGAATATCCAAAGAAAGGCGTTATTCCCCACAAGGACTCAAGAGCTTTTAGTTTAGCCCACGACACTAGCCCTTTGTTGAAGCTAGTCGACTTTCTCGCCTCTTGCGCTGGTCGTCTGGGTCAGGCACTGGGACCGCTGCAATTAACCGCTTGGTGTATTCCTGTTGCGGATTGCGAAGTATCTGGTTTTTATCACCTTGCTCAACAATTTCACCATGACTCATTACGGCAATTCGGTCAGCTAGATAGTCCACTACTGCCAGGTCGTGACTCACAAATAGGCAGGCGAATCCCAGTTCTTTCTGTAGCTGCTTCAAAAGCTCAAGCACTCGAGCTTGGACCGACACATCCAGAGCACTAGTGGGTTCGTCCGCCACTAATAGCTCCGGGGAAAGGGCCAACGCCCTCGCAATTCCCACTCTCTGTCGCTGTCCCCCAGAGAGTTCATGAGGATATCGATTGCGATAAGAAGTTGGAAGTTCGACCTGATTGAGTAACTCATCGATTCGACGACTTATCTGATCTTTGGAAAATGCCTTTGATAAAACTAGGGGCTCGGCAATAGATTGCGCAATTGACCAACGAGGATTTAGCGATGACCCTGGGTCTTGGAAAACAATTCCAAGCTTGCTACGCAGTTCTTGCAG
>JBIIAT010000019.1:0-17028 GCA_044239775.1 Rhodoluna sp.
CCGTTGCAAGGTGTGGATGAATGATTTTTAGGGCAACTTCACGCTCTAAAACACTGTCTCTGGCCCGGTAGACGCTTGCCATACCACCTGATGCGACCAGAGACTGGACCAGATAGCGCGAGGCAATAAGGCGGCCAGCTAGATCAGCCATAAGTGCCTCCTACCAAAATGCAATGGGCTCTTTGCGCATGGGATTTGGTTGAAAGAAATAGTGCCAGATTATGTGGCGTTTTGGTCCATTTCGTAAGATCCATAAGCCTTTCTATGCTCACACAGACTATTTACTTATTGGCTCAGGCGCTTAGGGTGTGGCAATCTATTAGTGTGAAAGATTCTCTAGACCTAGTAAAAGACTGGCTGACCATCGAACAAGCGGCAGAGCTTCTTGGGATCCCCAAAGGAAAAGTGAATCGACTTCTCGAGGACTACAGCCTGGTAGCCGTGAACCTTCATGGGAAGTTGATGATCCCAGCAGCGTTGATTGTTTCTGGCGAACCGCTTGCGCCTCTTAGGGGCACCATCATCATGCTGCTGGACTCGGGATACAGCATCGAGGAGTCAGTAATTTGGCTGTTTACCTTTTCAGAGGTTTTGCAGCAAACACCAGTTCAATCGCTAATTGAGGGTAAAAAATCGCCGGTTAGGCGACTGGCTCAAATGTTGGATATCTAAGCTGTTCGGTTTATAACCTTTTGGGCCATGGATTTAAGCTGAGCCTTGGCTTGCGCATCGATATCAATTTGATTCAATGCCGACATAGCCTGATCAGCTAACTCACTAATGGTTCTTTCGACTTTTTCAAGCGCTTTAGAGCCAATTATTGTTTGCTGTAAGAACGCTACCTGCTCATCGGTTAGCTCGCGTGATGAGAGCATCTCATCAAAGAGCTTCCCAACCGAGTTCGACAAGGACTGTCTGGTATAGCCAATCAATACTGTTCTCTTGCCTTCTCGAAGGTCGTCACCAGCAGGCTTTCCGGTGATAGCACTATCTCCAAAAACACCAAGGACGTCATCTCGTAGCTGAAACGCCATTCCTAAAGGAACCCCAAAATCCGAAAGTTGCCTCAGTTGGTCTTGGTTAGCGCCTGCAAAGGCGGCTCCAATTAGGAGCGGAGCCTCTATCGAGTATTTTGCGCTTTTGTACAGCATGACTTTGTTCGCTCGCCCGACAGCATCCTCAACGCTGCGCGTTACTGCAGCATTTTCTTCCACCACGTCTAGATACTGCCCAGCCATGACTTCGACTCTCATCCGGCTAAATTCATCTCGGCAGGCCGCTGAAACTTCAGCGCTCGGGGCGTTCAGCAGTGCGTTTCCGAAAATTTCGCTACTCCAGCCCAGCATCAAGTCACCCACCAAAACCGATCCAGCAACCCCGAATCGTTCGGTGGACCCGGCCCATCCAGAATTACTGTGAAGGGTTTCAAATCTTTTGTGAACTGCGGGCTGACCTCTTCGAAGATCTGACTGATCTAACAGGTCATCGTGAACCAGGGCAGCACCCTGGAACATTTCTAGTGATGCAGCAATTCCAACCATGGCCTCGGCCGATTTGGCTCTTTGCTCACTAGATTGCACGGGCACAGTTGCGAGATGACCCACCCAGGACCAGTAACAAAACAGAGCACGAAAGCGCTTGCCTCCCTGAAGCAGGGACTGGGTGTAGGTCACAAGTGGAGCCAAATCGTCCGAAATTGCCTGAAAGTCATGCAGTTGGTGGGAGCAGAAATCGTCCAGGTGTTCTTGGACTAGTTTTACTAGGGTCTCGGATTCATCCACAGCAATAGCCTAAC
This sequence comes from Rhodoluna sp., assembly GCA_044239775.1. GTDB lineage: Bacteria > Actinomycetota > Actinomycetes > Actinomycetales > Microbacteriaceae > Rhodoluna. The sequence goes on from JBIIAT010000019.1 coordinate 1,796, forward strand.
TAGCTGGCGTAGATTAGACTTGGCAGTAATGGATTTCGAAAGATCTCGAGGTGAGCATGGCACTATCAGAGCGTGAACAAAAGCTGCTTGAGGAGCTAGAGCGCGGACTTCTAGACGGAGACAGTGGCCTAGACTCCAAGGCAAAAAGGTTGGGTAATCCAGCGGGCCGGTTGATCGGGGGAGCCCTGGTAGCGGTTATTGGAGTGATTGTTCTGCTCACAGCTGTTTTGGCTCAGATTGCCCTGATTGGCGTTGCCGGTTTCTTGATTATGCTCGCCGGTTTAGTGATTGCAACCTCAAACCTTCAGCTACCGAACATCTCTGCCGATTTTGCTAAGGCAGCGCCAGGCTCGCCAAAGCCAGGCAGGAACTTCTTTGAAGATCGCTGGGACAAGCGCCAGGGCGACTAAACCGCCGAACTAGCAGGCAAAAGACCCTCATTTTGGGGGTCTTTTTTTCTTTCCCAAAAACACGCCAAATTTGAAGAAATTTGCCTATTTTGACCACAAAGTGGGTGAAAGTGGTGTAATGTGGAGGAAAGCTAAAAAAGCAGATGATTTCACGGGGAAGGGGAATTCAATGCTGTTAGGCACCCATGCCCCAAAGCTGGACGAAAAAGGCCGCGTTATTCTTCCGGCCAAGTTCCGGGACGAGCTCTCAGCTGGTTTGGTTCTAACACGTGGCCAGGACCGCTGTCTGTATGTGTTTTCTTCCAAAGAGTTTGAAGCCGTGAATGAAACCATTCGCCAGGCGCCAATAACTAGCAAGCAAGCGCGTGACTACTTGAGAATCTTCCTCTCGGGCGCTTCGGATGAGATTCCTGACAAGCAAGGTCGCGTCACAATTCCACCGACGCTTCGAAGCTACGCCGGTCTAGGTAAGGAACTTGTGGTAATCGGAGTCGGCTCGCGTGCCGAAATTTGGGATGCCACAGCCTGGAACCAGTATTTAGCAAACCAAGAAAACGGCTTCTCGGAAATCTCTGAGGAGGTGATTCCTGGCCTGTTTTGACCTTAGTCACCTGGTCTGGTTTTGATTTTCTTCCCCGATATCAAAACCGGATCAGGTGAATAAGTGGCCAATCTACTTATGACAACAGCGAACATAGAATCACTTCACGAGCCAGTAATGCTAGAGCGCACGCTTGAGCTGCTAGCCCCAGCACTTGCAGATTCGCAAGCGGTGCTGGTCGACTGCACTCTTGGCCTTGGCGGACACGCCAAGGCATTTCTTAATCGTTTTGAAAACCTAACTGTCGTTGGAATTGACCGTGACCCAATCGCGCTCGAGTTAGCAGCCAAACGGCTTGCTGAGTTTGGCTCAAGAGTTAAGTACTTTTACGGAACCTATGAGCAGATTCCAGAAGCACTGAGTGAATTTGGTTTCGCGGAAGCGTCGGCAGTTCTAATGGACCTTGGTGTGAGCTCGATGCAAATTGATAGCCAAGACCGAGGTTTCGCCTACAGTTTCGACGCACCGCTGGATATGCGAATGGATGCCACAACTGGTCAAACTGCAGCCCAACTACTGGCAAGTTCTTCAGATGATGAACTAGCTCGAATCTTCAAAGAATACGGTGAAGAAAGATTCGCAAAGAATATTGCTTCGGAGATTGTGACAACAAGAGTCAAGTCTCCAATAGTTTCCAGCAAACAGCTGGCAGCTTTGATTAGCGAGGCCGTCCCATTTATTCCAGGCAAGTCCTCGGGGCACCCCGCGAAGAGAGTTTTTCAAGCTTTGCGGATAGCGGTAAACCAGGAGCTGGAAATTCTAGAGCTTGCGATTCCGGAAGCAATCTCGGCACTCAAAGTCGGGGGCAGGTTGTTGGTTCTGGCCTACCACTCCCTCGAGGATCGAATAGTTAAGCAGGCGATCGTAAAGGCTTCAACCTCTTCAGCCCCGCTTGATCTGCCGTTCGAGCTTCCAGAGCATGCTCCGGTACTCAAGCTTGTGGTCAAAGGCGCTGAAAAGGCCACTGTACAGGAAATCAGCGCTAATCCAAGATCCGCATCGGTTCGACTGCGAGTTGCCGAGAAAATCAGGAAAGTCGCATGAGGCCGGTAATGAGAAGGACAAAAGCGAGTTCCCCGGTAGTCATGATTTTGGTGTTGGGATTTGTGGGGATATCGCTTCTTCACTTGCTGCTTACTATTGCCACCTCACAGTCTGTTTATGAGCTGGCAGATCTAAAGAGAGAAAAACGCGAGCTAGAGACCTCTTCACAGATACTCGCACAAGAGGTTTTGTCTTTATCTTCAAATCAGAACCTATACAGCACAGCTAGCCGTTTAGGCATGGTGGTCAATAGTAATCCGGTATACGTTCGAATTAACGACCAGATGATAATTGGCGAACCCACACCCGCTTCCGGCTCCATGATTCAATCCACGAATTTGGTAGCAAACTCGGTAATGATTGTTGAGTCAACGCAAATAAATCAGGAGACTGTCCCCGCTAGCTCGTCAGAACCAACACAGATTCCGTCGGAATCTCAGACCCAGTCCAGCACAATTCCAATCTCTCCAACGAGATAGACCTGAAAGGTTTTCTAATCATGAGTCAGTCGGGAACAGCTGGGGTTTCAAGAAGACTCAGGCTCTTGTTGACAGTAGCGGCGATTCTGGTTGTTGTGTTTATTTTTCGCCTTATTGACTTTCAAATTGTCCGCGCAGAAGCCATCAGCGAGCTCTCCTATGAGAAACGTTCGACGTCAAGAATTGTCGAAGCCAAAAGGGGTGACATTCTTGATGCGAAAGGAAACGTTCTAGCAACCTCTGTATATCGATATGACATAAACGCTGCACCGGCTCTAGTGAGGGCCGTTGAGAGAAAGGTAGACGGGGTAGCTCAGGTAATGAGCGTTGACTCCTTGGCCGCCGAGCTTGCCTTGATTCTTGGAGAAGACCTATCGACTGTTTCCCAAAAGCTAACCGGAACTTCACACTACGTCAACCTGAAAAAGCGAGTTGACTCCGAAACGCACCGCCGAATTGTCGAATTGGACATTCCTTGGATTTTTAGCGATGCCCATCAAAGTCGCCTTTATCCAAATGGGGCAGTGGCAGGAAATCTGCTCGGGTTTGTAGATGTTGATGGAGTAGCTCTTGCGGGAATTGAAAGACAGTACAACTCCTGCCTTGCTGGAGTTGATGGTCAGGAGAGTTTTGAAGCTGGGGTGGATGGGATCCGAATCCCCACTACCGCCAAAGTAACCCAAGAGGTCGTCAATGGCCGCGATGTGGTATTGACAATTGATTCAGGACTGCAATACCAAGCTCAGCAAGTGCTGGCTTCCGAAGTGGAAAGACTAAACGCACAGTGGGCCGCGGCGGTGGTTATTGAGGTCAAGACAGGAAAGATTATTCTCGCCGCAGAGGCGCCAAGTGTTGACCCCAATGATCCAGCTAAGTTGGATTCCAGCGAACGTGGAGCTAAGGTTTTTCAGTTTGCTTACGAACCAGGTTCCACCATGAAAGCAATAACCGCAGCTACCGCAATCGATAAGGGCTTCGCAACAGTTTCAACAAGTATCACGGCGCCTGATAGTCTTCAGGTTTTCGATGCAACCATAACTGATTTTCTTCCCCACAAGCCTTTGAAGCTGACTCTGGCAGGGGTCCTCATGGAATCTTCCAACGTGGGCATGATCAAGATCGCGGAGAACATCCCAGCTGGCGTCAGGTATGAGGACATGCAGAAATTTGGCTTTGGTAAGCCAACTGAAGTTGGCTTTGAGGGAGAAACTTTCGGGGTGCTAAATGATTACAAGAGCTGGGATGGAGTTTCTAACTTCACAACAATGTTTGGTCAGGCACTGTCTGTTTCACCAGTTCAGATGACGTCCGCTTACCAAGCTTTAGCGAACGATGGAACGAGACTGCCTCCAATTTTGATAGAGAGCTGCATAAGCGAAGATGGAAGCGCTAGCTCTGCGCCGTCCCCGAAGCCAATACAAGTCGTTTCCAGCGGTGCTGCAAACGACGTGATGCTCATGCTTGAAAAGATTGTTGAGGAAGGTAGCTTGGGAAAACTGACAGCAGTGTCAGGGTATCGTTCCGCTGGAAAGACAGGGACTGCTGAAATAAAAGAAGGGGACGGCTACGGGGACTACTACGCGGCCTCATTTTTCGGAATGGCTCCAGTTGATGATCCTCAGTACGCAGTTGGGGTAGTAGTTTATAAGCCAACCAGGTTATGGAAAAATGCTAGAGCGGCAGTAGAGCCTTACCAGAAGATTCTTTCTCAAGTACTAATCGCAAATCGCGTTACACCGTCGAGCACATCCTCGAGTCCAATCCCGGTGAATTGGTAAAAGCTGTGTTGCGCTACGGATTCGTGATAGTGACGAAAACTGAAATGAAGTTTTCCAAGACAGCAATACGGGTGCGGTGAAATCGCAGTGATCCCGATAAATCTGGCTGACATGGCTCAAATTCTCCATGGCGAAGTAGTGGGAAACGCGAGCGTATTGGCAACAGGAACAGTAGAGACAGACTCAAACATGGTTTCAAAAGGGAGCATATTCTTTGCTAAACCTGGTGAAAAAACTGATGGGCATAAATTCCTCTCTCATGCACGGCTAAACGGAGCAGTGTTTGCGGTAGTTGAGCATGAAGTAGACGATGAAATTCCCCAACTCATTGTAAAAGACACGGTAGTTGCTCTGGGAAGACTAGCAACGTGGTTAGTGTCTGAGCTCAGAGCAAAGGGGAGTCTCCGAGTTGTTGGGATAACTGGATCAAATGGAAAAACAACCACCAAGAACATGCTTAGAGAAATTCTTGGCAGGGTGGGTCCAACAATCGCTCCTGTTGACTCTTTCAATAACAAGGTTGGTGCCCCGGTCTCTATTCTTCGAGCGGATCTTGAGACAGCTTTTCTGGTTGTTGAAATGGGAGCTGGAGGTTTCGGTAGCATCGAATACCTAGCCCGCATGGCTGACCCTGACATAGGGGTCATTCTCAAGGTGGGGTTAGCTCACGTTGGTGAGTTTGGCGGAATTGAGAATACCGCTCTTATAAAGTCAGAACTGGCAACTTCACTAAGGCCTGACGCTCAACTCTTGCTTAACTTCGATGACAATTTTGTCCGAGAAATGAGCAAAAAAACAGCTGCTAAAGTTCACTATTTTGGTAACACAGCAGACTCAAACTATTTTGCTACCGAAATTGAGTCCGGAATTGATGGAACTAGCTACACGATGCACTGGCCCGATGGGTCAACCCAGAAAGTACGCCTGGCTATTCTGGGTGATGTCCAGGTTATGAATGCACTTGCATCATCGGCAGTTGCACATTTGCTTGGTGCCTCTAAGGCGCAAATAACGGATGCGCTAGAGTCTATGAAACTTGCAGAGCGCTGGAGAATGCAGCGCAGCGTCAGACCCGATGGGGTGACGATCATAAACGATGCATACAATGCGAGTCCTGATTCTATGAAGGCTGCGTTACAAACCCTTGCACAACTCGGACGGTTGGGCTCAAGAACAATCGCTGTTTTGGGTGAGATGGCAGAACTAGGAGAATTTGCTAGAGCGGAACACGATTCCATAGGAAGGCTGGTGGTAAGACTCAACATTGATCAACTTGTTGTGGTTGGGGACGGTGCCAAGTTGATCCACATGGGAGCTAGCCAAGAGGGATCTTGGGATGGGGAATCAGAGTTTTTCCCGTCGATTGACGAGGCTTTGGTGTACTTGCGTGGGATACTCACAGATGGCGATACCGTCTTGGTTAAATCCTCCAAGTCGGCGAACCTGAGATTTTTGGGCGATAAGTTGATGGAGGCTGACAAGTGAGAGCGATACTTACCGCTGGAGCGGTAGCGATGGCATTTACGCTTTTTCTTACCCCAGCATTCATTTGGCTTTTCCGGAGATGGAATTGGGGCCAGTTCGTTAGAGAAGATGGACCAAAGACCCACCACACAAAGAGAGGGACCCCCACGATGGGGGGACTCGTCATTATCATCGCTGCAACACTTGGATACTTTGTTGGCAAATGGCTAAACGGTGAGAACCCCTCTGTCTCGGCCCTTCTTGTCATACTTGCCATGTTTGGGCTTGGCCTGGTGGGGTTCATTGATGATTTCATCAAGACTCACAAGCAACGCTCTCTCGGTCTTGGGGGATGGGCCAAAATTGCCGGGCAAGCAATTGTGGCTATCGTCTTTTCAGTTTTTGCTTTCGGGAGTCCAAATGAAAAAGGAATAACTCCAGCTTCGACAGAGATTTCTATCATCCGCGATACCGGATTTGATCTAATGATGTTTGGATCGGTAATTGGAATTGCACTAGCAGTGTTTTGGGTTTTCCTTTTGATATCTGCAACTTCTAATGGTGTAAACATTGCGGACGGTCTCGATGGACTTGCAGTCGGGGCGAGCATTATGGCAATCGGTGCTTACGCAGTAATTGGATTCTGGCAATTTAATCAGGCTTGTGGAAGAGCACTTGAGAACATCAACGCGTGCTACGAAGTGCGCGACCCACTCGACCTTGCTGTAATTGCAGCAGCAATAACTGGTGCAGGAATCGGGTTTTTGTGGTGGAACACGCATCCAGCACAAATCATCATGGGTGACACAGGAGCGATGGGACTAGGAGGCGCTTTAGCAGCCCTTGCAATTCTTTCAAGAACGGAAGTGCTCTTAGTCCTTATTGGCGGACTATTCGTAATCGTCACCGGATCAGTAATTCTTCAGCGGGTGTACTTCAAACTCTCGGGCGGCAAGAGAATTTTCCTTATGAGCCCACTCCATCATCATTTCGAACTCAAAGGCTGGGCCGAAATTACGGTAGTGGTGAGGTTCTGGATTATTTCTGCACTGTCAGTGTTATCTGGCATTGGTCTTTTTTACCTCGAGTGGATATATGGCTAGCTCAGAGCTCACTCTGGATCATCTCTCCAGTTGGCACTCCAAGTGGTCAGATGTGAAGGTTGCGGTAGTTGGTTTAGGTAAAACCGGGTTTTCAGTAGCTGATACCTTGCACGAACTTGGTTCGCCTGTTTTGGTTGTTGCAGACAAAGCCGACCCTGTAATTGTTGATGTCGTAGACGTTCTAGGGATTGAGCATTTCATCGACTCATCGGAATCGAGTTTGCAACTTAGAGTCGAGGCCTTCAAACCGGATTTGGTAGTCGTTTCTCCAGGAATACCACCAAGCAACCTCATAGTTGCAAAGGCTAAGGAAAACAACATCCCGATCTGGGGTGACATCGACCTAGCGTGGCGATTACGCGATCGATTCACCCATCAGCAGGAATGGATCTGCATCACCGGAACTAACGGAAAAACAACCGTCACTGAACTCACCGAGGCAATGCTACTTGCAGCTGGAGTCAGGGCGGCTGCTTGTGGCAACATCGGCAAACCAATTCTGGATTGCATCAGGGACCCCGCCGAGTTCGAAGTGCTGGTTGTGGAGCTTTCGTCTTTTCAATTGCACTATCTAGAAAACATCGAGCCATTTAGCGCTGTCTGCCTAAATGTTGCCGAGGATCACATTGATTGGCACGGAAGCTTTGAAAAATACCGATCGAGCAAGGGTCGCATCTACGACGGAACAAAGATTGCTTGTCTTTACAACATTGAGGATAAAACTACGGAACAGCTCGTGGAGGCTGCAACGGTTCGGGCTGGAGCTCGAGCAGTTGGATTTGGACTCGGAACTCCCGCTCGAAGCAACGTAGGTTACGTCGACGAGTATTTGGTCGATCGGGCATTTCTTGAGGAGCGTGCCGACAAGGCACTTGAAGTTGCAACGCTGGAGGACTTTGCTGGAATGGGCGTTTTGACACCGCACTTACTCAGCAATATCGCTGCTGCAACCGCGCTAGCAAGATCTTTTGGCGTTCCTCCGGCCGCCTGCCGGCAAGCGTTGCGCAATTTTCGAGTTTCCTCACATCGCATTGAACTGGTGCTTGAGCAAGATGGGATCAAGTACATAAACGACTCGAAGGCTACAAATGCCCACGCCGCAGCAGCGTCGCTGTCATCCTTCGAGAGTTCGGTTTGGATACTGGGAGGTCAGCTCAAAGGTGTTGACATTTCGGAATTGATTGAAAAGTTCGCCAAGAGACTCAGGGGAGCTGTAGTTGTGGGTGTTGATCGCACAGAGATCATCGCTGCTTTCCAGAAGTACGCGCCCGACTTGCCCATTGCTGAGATTGGTGACAGTGACGAAGTAATGACTGAAGCCGTATCGGCCGCCTCCGGGTTTGCAAAGCCTGGGGACGCGGTTATCTTGGCTCCTGCTGCGGCTTCGATGGATCAGTTTTCAAGCTATCAAGACCGCGGAGAGCAGTTTGTCGCAGCGGTTATAAAGATTGTCAGAGGAAAAAATGCCTAAGACAACTCGTGCTCGAAGTGTGAAGCGAAAGCCAATATTCTCGGGTCTAGCAAATTGGCTAAAAAGCAATTTCCAGGCTGAGTCTATATATTTCTATCGACTTGCTGGCCTCACGGCCTTTCTAGTGGTGTTTGGTTTGGTCATGGTCTTGTCCTCTTCCTCAATTGACTCGTTGGTGGCAAATCGGGATGCTTTCTACGTCTTCACGAGGCAGGCCATCTATGCAGTAATTGGAATAGCAGTGATGCTCTTCGTATCAAGTCTTCCTATCGCTGTGATCAAACGGCTGGTTCCATTAGCACTGGTTGTCACGTTCGGACTTCAGCTGGCAGTTCAGTTTGTTGGAATTAGCGTCAACGGAAACAGAAACTGGATATCTATTGCCGGTTTTACTCTGCAGCCTTCCGAGTTTTTGAAAGTTGCGTTGATTATGTACATCGCGCTGTTTATTGCCAGCAGGGGAGAGGAAATTCACGATCCCGTAAGAGTTGTTGTTCCAATATTTTTCGTTGGAACAATCGGTTTGATCTTGGTTATGCTCGGACGCGACCTTGGTACCGCCACTATCATTGCATTGATTCTTTTTGTAACTCTTAGCGTGGCTGGCGCTCCGCTTGCGACGCTCTCGCAGATTTTCATCGTTGGTGCTGCGGCAGCTGCTTTATTTACAACCAGCAGCGCTTCGAGAATGGCGAGAATCACTGCTTGGCTAAATCCAGGTACCGCTTCATCTGAAGCGTTTAACTGGCAGTACGAACATGGAACTTGGGCCCTTGCTGGCGGTGGGATCTTTGGAGTCGGTTTGGGAAATTCCAAGATGAAGTGGTCCTGGATTCCGGAAGTAGAAAACGATTTCATTTTTGCAGTGATAGGCGAGGAGCTTGGTTTTATCGGAGCCTTGGTCGTGATAGCGCTTTTCGCTCTTCTTATCTCATCACTGGTGGGAATTATGAATCGAAGTGAGTCAACGTTTTCGAAGATTTTGGTTCTGGGAGTTGTGGTGTGGATAATTGCTCAATCATCAGTAAATGTCGCGGTTGTGCTTGGAGTGCTTCCCGTCTTGGGTGTTCCTCTTCCGCTTATTTCCGCTGGTGGGTCCTCTTTGATTGCAACACTCGGGGTTATCGGTTTGGTGCTCGCGATTGAAAAAGACAATCATCGAGCGCCAGCTAGATCGAGACGAAGATGACGAACTTTCTTCTTTCTGGCGGGGGAACGGCGGGTCACGTTAACCCGCTGCTGACCATCGCCTCGTTGCTTGCCGAAAGAAACCAAGCCGACAGAGTTTTCGTTCTTGGAACCAGCGCCGGTCTCGAATCAAGACTGGTCCCAGAAGCGGGTTTCCAATTGCTAACAGTTGAAAAGGTTCCATTTCCAAGAACAATCGGTGTGTGGGCGTTGGTGTTTCCATTTAAGTTTTGGAACGCATTTAGAAAAGTCAAAAGTTACATCAAGCAGCACAACATTGACGTGGTGGTTGGGTTTGGTGGATATGTAAGCGCTCCCGCCTACATGGCGGCAAGGAGCATGAAGAAACCATTGATTTTGCATGAGGCTAACGCCCTACCTGGCATAGCCAATCGAATTGGCAACAGATTTGCTAGTGCTGCTGGCAAAGCTTTTCAATCGACCGTGCTATCTCATTCCAAATTCGTTGGGATGCCAATACGCCAAGAGATTTTGGCTTTGGCCTCCAAGAAAGATCCAGCTAAGGCAAGAAAGTACTTCGGCCTCAAGCCAGACTCATTTACCTTGCTAGTAACTGGGGGCTCGCTTGGTGCGAGGTCAATAAATCAAACAATAGAACAGTCTCGCTCTATTCTTGCTGCCGCCGGCGTTCAAGTTATTCAAATTATTGGTCAAACTAGTGATCTAGAAGAAGTCAACGACTCTGAATTTCGTCGAATTCGATATTTGGATCAGATGGAACTTGCTATAGAAGCCAGTGACTTTGCGGTGTCACGGGCTGGGGCGGCAACAGTCTCGGAGTTCTCGGCAGTTGGCCTGCCAGCACTCTATATTCCTTATCCAGTGGGAAACGGTGAGCAGCGCTTCAATCTTCGGGATGTTCTTGCCCAAGGTGGAGCAATAACAATTTCTGACAAGGAGTTCACCTCCGAGTATGTGAGGTCAACTCTGATACCAATCTTGTCTGACAGCAAGAAGATTGCGCAGATGTCGGAAGCGAGCAAACGCTCGGGGGTTTTGGATGGATCAGAAAGGTTTGTTTCATTGATTGACGAGGTACTCTCGAGAAGATGATAAAACCCGACTTCTCGCAACCAGTTCCCGATGACCTGGGAGTAGTGCACTTCATCGGCATTGGCGGTTCAGGCATGAGCGGAATCGCGCGTATTGTCCACGGCATGGGAAACACAGTGACTGGAAGTGATGTTCGCGAAAGTCCGAATATTGATGCCCTTCGAAAGCTTGGAATACAAATCAAAATCGGTCATGCTGAGCAGAACCTTGCACAACCAAATACCGTAGTAGTCACTAGTGCCTTGTGGCCCAATAACCCCGAGTACTTGCTTGCGAAGAAAAGAGGCATTCCCGTCATTCATCGATCCCAAGCACTTGCTCACTTAGCTTCAAAAAAGAGACTCGTTGCTGTAGCGGGTGCCCACGGGAAAACGACTTCGACTGGAATGATAATCACCTCATTGCTGGGTATGAATCAAGCTCCAAGTTTCGTAAACGGGGGAGTGATAAATTCCATTGGGACAAGCTCTCAAAGTGGCTCTGGTGAGTTATTCGTGATTGAAGCCGACGAGTCGGATGGGTCCTTTCTTCACTACGACACAGCTGTTGCGTTAATCACTAATGTCGACCCAGATCATCTAGACCATTACGGAAGCATAGAAGCTTTTCATCAGGTATTTGCTGATTTTGCCAACAAGGCAAAAGAATTCGTTGTACTAAACAACGATGACGAAGGATGCCAATCTGTTGCCAAGCTAATTTCAAAGCCAATGATCAGCTTTGGGGAATCACCAGGGTCTGACTTCTGGGTAAAAAACATTGTTGAAAATTCCGCAGTTCAATTTGAGCTTGAGTACCAGGGCCAAGTCGTAATGGCCACCCTAACAATCGCCGGTCGGCACAATGCGATTAATGCTGCCGGTGCGGTGGCAACACTTGTTGGGTTGGGATTTGATTTTGAAAAGTCTGTAGCGGAGGTTGCGAAATTCATGGGCACGGAAAGAAGATTTGAGCTTCACGGAGAGCGTCGCGGGGTCAAAGTTTACGATGACTTTGCTCACCACCCAACCGAGGTTGCAGCAGCGCTTAACGGGGCTCGTGCGGTTGTTGGCGGGGGGAGAATCATCACAGTGTTTCAGCCGCACCTTTACTCGCGCACCAGATTGTTCTCCAAAGAGTTTGCGGATGCACTGATGGCAAGCGATGAAGTCGTCTTGTTGGACATCTACGCTGCCAGAGAAGATCCCGAGCCCGGCGTTACCGGCAAGCTAATTCTGGATTCTGCAAACAACGATCCTAAGATTCACTATGTGCCCGAATGGTCGGAGGCATCGACTGTGGCAGCAAGTCTTGCAGGGCCAGGGGATTTTATTGTGACAATGGGATGCGGGGATGTTTACAAAATGGTGCCTGAATTATTCTCCGCTCTAGAGAAGTAACTTCAGTATGAAACGGCCGCTCAAAAATACCTCCAAGGTATCAAGACCTAAGTCAACACCGCTCGCGCGCGCACCAAAACGGTCAACTCGGGCGGAGATTGATAATTCAGTTTTTGGCAGGATTCTTTCGGCCCAAAGGGGAAGAAGAATTGCTGCCACGCTAACTGTTGGTGCACTGCTCATGTTGGTTGTTCTAACTGGGGTAGCAACTTTTTCGCCCCTGCTGGCAATTCAAAAGATTTCAATCATTGGAACCGAACGTCTTAACCCTGAGGAGCTAGTCAAGGCACTAGAGGGGGAGTTAGATACTCCGCTTCCGCTACTGAATCAAGAACGTATTGCGGCTTCACTTGCCGGTTTTGAAATTATCGAGAGCTTTTCAGCTACCGCAATACCTCCAAACGAGCTTCAGGTGAGAGTGTCTGAGCGGCAAGCACTTTGCATTATCCAGTTCGAAGGTGCACCATGGCTGCACGATCCAGCAGGTGTTCGCCTTGGTCCAGCAGAACCAACAGACGCTCTACCAACTATTGTCACATCAGAGAATCCGAAGGAGTCTGATCAGTTCAAGTACGCTGTTCAAGTTCTGTTGGCCTTACCTCAAGAGTTACTGGGTCAGGTGGAGTTCATTGAAGCCAGGTCGAAGGATGACGTTCAAATGAGCCTGAGAGGAAATCTTGGCCAGAAGATAATTTGGGGTGACAGCTCGGACGCGGTTTTGAAGTCGAAAGTCCTGCAGGTTTTACTGCTAAATAACCAGGGAGCGTCCTCGGTGACTTTTGACGTTTCATCACCAAACGCGCCGGTTGCGAGGTTTGAGAATTATTAGACACGCCCAGCCACGTTGCGCACCAAACAGGCATTCGTGGCCTATTTTTTTGGCGCGGAGTGTAAAAGCCTAGAGAGTCTAAGCTTCAAGCTAAGCTTTAGAGTTTTTGTTTCCTTGGGTGAGAACACCCAGAGAAACAGCGTTGATTTTAGGGAGCATCATGGGTTTGAACCAAAACTACTTGGCCGTAATAAAGGTCGTTGGAGTCGGTGGCGGTGGAGTCAACGCTCTTAATCGAATGATTGAATCGGGCCTTCGCGGTGTTGAGTTCGTAGCCATAAACACAGATGCTCAAGCTCTTCTCATGAGCGAAGCGCATGTGAAATTGGATATTGGCCGTGAGCTAACAAGAGGTCTTGGAGCCGGTGCTGATCCTGAGGTTGGCAAGCGCGCGGCAGAAGATCACGAGGATGAAATTGAAGCCGCTCTTCGTGGCGCGGATATGATTTTTGTAACTGCTGGTGAAGGTGGCGGTACCGGTACCGGAGCAGCACCCATTGTTGCGAGAGTGGCAAAGCGAGTTGGAGCTTTGACCGTAGGTGTTGTTACTAAGCCGTTTGGATTTGAAGGCAAGAGAAGAATGCAGCAGGCCGAGGTCGGCATTGAGGCCATTCGCGCCGAGGTGGACACTTTGATTGTTGTGCCTAACCAAAGACTTCTAGAAATTGCCAACAAGACAGTTTCTGTCGTTGACGCGTTCAAGACTGCAGACGACGTACTGCGTGCCGGAGTCCAGGGCATCACAGACTTGATTACCACACCTGGTCTTATAAACCTTGACTTTGCGGACGTGAAATCTGTTATGCAAGGCGCTGGCTCTGCGCTCATGGGCATCGGAACCGCCAAGGGTGAAGATCGCGCCGTGCGGGCCGCAGAGATGGCAGTATCTTCGCCACTTCTTGAGTCAAGCATTGACGGTGCTCACGGAGTTCTATTACTTGTTCAAGGAGCCTCTGATCTTGGACTTCACGAAATAGATGAAGCCGCGAGGTTGGTTCAGGAAGCTGTAAGCCCGGAGGCGAACATAATCTACGGAACAACAATTGATGACACTCTCGGTGACGAGGTTCGCATTACCGTTATCGCTGCAGGTTTTGATGGCGGTATGCCAAAGGCCAGAAAGGCACCGCGTACAGTGTTTGCCGAAGTTCAGGAAGCAAAGCCTTTGAGCGAACCAGTGACTACGGACTTGGTTGAAGGCGCCGAGCCAAACGCATTCTTTGACATTCCGCAAATCGAGGATGAGCCAAAGCCATATCCTTCATTTGCAAATGTTGAGTCAATCGAGCTGGATGAATCACCAGTGCTTCCTCGCAGACCGCAAACTGCCGATGGCACATTTGGGGATGACTTAGATATTCCGGAATTTCTTAGAGGGTAAGTGAGCGATTTAGCTCAGCGCTATAGAGAAATCGTTGATCGAATCGATCTAGCAGCCAAAGCCAGTAACAGATCCTCAGCTGATGTCACCCTTGTGGTTGTAACCAAAAACCACCCCCATCAGCTTGTGCTTGATCTGCTAGCTCTTGGCGCTAGAGACTTTGGAGAAAACCGTGACCAAGAAGCAGCTCCTAAGGCGAAGGAAATAGCGAAGCTGACCACAGAGACCTTTAGGTGGCACTTTGTCGGCCAATTGCAGACCAATAAGGTCAAAACTGTCTTGGAGTATGCAAATTTCATTCACTCTTTGGATAGGGAATCTTTGCTAACTGAGCTTCAAAAGCGCACGGAGGATCGTGCTGATACCCTCGGAGTCTTCATCCAGGTGAATTTGACCGAGGATCCAGATCGCGGCGGGGTGAGGGTCCCAGATTTAATGGGTTTTGCGGAGAAGGTGGTTGCCAGCCAGGGGCTAAAGCTTGAAGGTCTAATGGGAGTTGGTGGCCTTCAGGTGGCCCCAGAAGCAGAGTTTGAGAAGCTGGCGCATCTATCGGTCCAGCTTCAGAAGGTCGCCCCAGGGGCTAGGGGGCTTTCCATGGGCATGTCATCCGATTTCGAAGTGGCAATTGGCTACGGCGCGACACACCTGCGCATTGGAACCGCAATAACAGGCAATCGGCCCCAGTAGCCATATTCTTGGATGAGTATCAATAACAGGAGGAAGTAATGGCCGGAATACTCAAGCGCAGCATGGAATTTCTCGGATTTGCCGAGGAGTCAAATGACCTGCCCACCAGGCAAGAGTCGGTTTCCAGTACTCAGCGTCCAGCTCGAGTCATTCCTCAGAGGGTTCGCCGCGGATCCAACGACGTTGCAGAGATTTTCACAATTGAACCTAAGTCCTATGAAGAAGCACCTATGGTTGCAGCCCACTACCGAATCGGCATCCCTGTGATTGTGAACATGGGAGAGATGAGCGAGGTTGAGTCTCGTCGCATGCTCGATTTCATGCTGGGACTAAAAGAAGGCCTAG
>JBIIAT010000020.1:0-16543 GCA_044239775.1 Rhodoluna sp.
ACCAAAAGTAGCGATATTGAGACGATAAACAAGGCTGTTGCGAGCAAAAAGCGCATGATTATCCATTCCAGCTAAACTATAGAGTCGGGCCCCAAGGGCCCTCCCTATTCTAACCAACAGCGCTGGAGGACCGAATGTCGACGGAAGACGCTAAGTTCCCCTCTGCGCTGGGTGGATACGCCAAAGCGAGGGTTGATGAGGCCTTTCTAGACCTAAATCGTGATGTTCTGAGACTTTCCTCCCAAAACTCCCAATTACTCGAGGAGCTCAAGCAAGCCAAGCTAGAAATAGACGAACTAACAGCCAAGTTACAAGAAACCCAGTCTCCGACCTACGCCGGTCTTGGCAATCAAGCCGCAATAATCCTGGCCTCCGCTGAAGATCAAGCAACCAGGCTGATAGCCCACGCTGAGAGTGAGAAGAATCGCATCCTTGGGAGCGTCGGCGAAGAGGTAGAAACCAAGAAGAATGAAGCTGACAGTTATTACGAGTCGCTAGTTGCCGAAGCGGACAGAAAAGGCCAAAGAGCAGTCAACACAGCTCGCGGTGAAGCAAACGAGATTCTTGCCAAAGCGCAACTGGAAGCCAAAAGGCTAGTAGAAGAGGCTGCTCGTGAAGCCTCAGCAATCCGCGGAGAAATCTCTACTGAAGTTGCAAAGCTTCGCTCTGACACCAAGCGTCAAACCGAATTACAAAAAGCTCAGGCAGAAAAAGACATAGCCGAGAAGAAGCTTCTTCTTCAAAAACAATCAGTTCGTGAAATCGATGCCGAAAAAGCAGCCCTAATCATCGGAGATCAAGTTCGAATTGATTTGGAGCTGGAGCTAACAGCCAGGCGAGCAGAGGCTGAGGCAGAGTATCTTCAGAAGCACCAGGAAGCCGTACACCAGACCCAGAAGTATCTGGATGATGCCAAACTTCAGCTGCAAAATGCCATCGCGAGAACTAATGCTGCTCAGCTTGAAGCAGAAACATTAGAATCAGCCGCTCGATCCATAAACAAGAAAACAACCGACGAAGCAATCTTGAGGGCAGAGAGCATTATTGCGGTCGCAGAATCAGAGTCCAGAAACTTGGTTGCGGAAGCCAAGACAAGAATTGCCAGGGAGCTCGACGAGTCCAAAACCAAGCTGCAGAAACTTGAAATAGAGCGACGCACAGTCGGTTCTTACCTAGAGCAGTTGGAAAAAGTCGTTGCGGCCTCTAAAAAATCCCTCGACTAGAACAGGTAAGTGATGACAGTTCAGAATCTTAGAATCGCTGGAGCGTTCCAGCTGGGGCTTTTTGGAGGCCTTGGAGTTTTAGTAGCCCTAGTTATCGGTGGTGCCGTTAGCACTCTGGCCAATGTCATTACCTATATCTTTGCCGCAGTCTTTTTGGCATTGGGCCTAGACCCTGCCGTTTCGGCTCTCGAGAAACTAAAGCTTCCGCGCCCTGCTGCGGTGCTAACCGTCATCTTGGGGCTAGTTGCTTTTCTGGCCATAATGGTTTGGTCGCTGGCTCCGACCCTTATTACTCAAAGTGCCAACTTCTTGGAGACCGCACCTACGCTTCTAAACGACATCACGAAGCTTCCTATAGTTGTGAATCTGGATGCTCAGCTTGGCGGGGCGGTTGGATCTGCGCTTGTAAACGCCGGGCAATTCTTGAGTGACTCTTCTAATTGGCCGAGCCTTGTTGGTGGCGTTGTTCAGGTTGGCATTAGCTTGTTCAATGGCGCCTTTGGTTTCATTGTGATTGTAGTTCTAACTATCTTTTTCCTAGCTTCCCTATCTGGATTAGAAGCGTCGCTATTGAAGCTAGTTCCAGCTAGTAAGCGCAAGAGGTATGCCAAGATTTTCGATCAAGTTGCCCTTTCGGTAGGTAGATATGTAATCGGTCAAGCATCTGTTGCTGGACTAAACGCAACTTTGGCATTTATAGCCATGAGCTTGGTTGGTCTGCCCTTTGCTTTGATACTGGCGTTTATCGTCTTCTTACTTGCAGTAATTCCTTTGATTGGTTCTATCTCAGGAGCTGCAATTGTAGTTATGGTGGCTTTAGCTGTAGACCCCACCATGGCTTTGATTCTAGGAATCTATTTCCTTATCTACCTGCAGATTGAAGCCTACGTAATTAGCCCAAGGGTGATGAAAGTGGCAGTTTCGGTGCCGGCACCAATTGTTGTAATTGCGGCGCTATCAGGTGGTGCACTACTTGGAATACTTGGTGCACTTGTTGCAATTCCTTTTGCAGCATCGGTTATTTTCATTGTTCGGGAAATATTCATCCCGCGGCAAAACAAGCTCTAGTAAGAAGTCGGTAGCGGGTATTTATCCGGCGCTGCAATAAGCACTATCTCGTTTAGTACTCGCCTAGTTGCGCTCTCCCCGACCCAAAGGTGCTTAGCACCATCAACTGCTATGACCTGGGCTTCTGGCAGCACAGCGAATCTGGCTACGGCTTGTTCTGGGTTTAGATATTCATCGTGTTCTGGAACAATGGCCACGAGCTTTTTCCCAGAGCCAGACCATTTGATCAGATCTTGGTCATTGGCTCGGTGTAGTGGTGGAGATAACAAAATTGCACCACTGATTTGCTTGTCATAGCCGTATTTGATTGCAAGCTCGGTTCCAAATGACCAACCAACCAGCCAAATCGGACCCAGGCCTCGACTAACTAGAAAACTGACGGCCGCTTCTAGATCTAGACGCTCTTGGATACCGTCCGAGAAACTTCCCTCACTAGCGCCTTGTGGGCTCTTGGTGCCACGGGTGTTGAATCGAAATACCGCCAGATTGGCAAGTGCTGGGAGCCTATTGGCAGCTTTTCTAAGAACATGGGAATCCATGAAGCCACCGTGGGTTGGCAGTGGGTGCAAAGTTAGTAAAACTGCGCTGGGTTTACCCTGAACTGGCGTTGCAAGTTCAGCAACCAGATGAAGGTTGTCCTCGGTTACTAGATCAATCGACTCACGGTTTGAAGGTAATTCTGTTGACGAAGAAATCTCAATCAAAGCAGTGGTCCCTGAAATGCCTTCCAGCAGGCGTTGTGAAAGTGTCTTCTAGTATCTACTCCGCGAACCGAATCCCAAGCCACGGTGTGAGATTGGCCCTTGGTTATTGACAGGTTGCAATGGGGGCAAATCCAAGTCTTATCATCTTCGGCGTTTTGTCCGATGGATGTTTGCACGCAGTATTCCACGCCGCGCTTAGTCTCGAGTCTTTTGACTCCAATACGAACTCGATCCATGTCTAGCGGCTGAAACTCTGCACCCCGTTTAGAGTCCCGATTTCTACGACTCTTCATTAGTACCAGTTGTGCTCTTCTGAGTGAGCCCAAGCGCCACATGGAGCATCGTATCGCGCCGCGATATACTTCACGCCCCAGCGAATCTGAGTCTCGTGGTTTGTCATCCAGTCTGGTCCCTCAGCTGCCATCTTCGATCCTGGCCAGGCTTGAGGAATTCCATAGGCACCACTCGAAGGGTTAGTTGCAAGGGTGCGCCACTGAGATTCTCTGGTCCAAAGGTTTACTAAGCATGAGTACTCGTCCAGACCCCAGCCGTAAGTTTCGATATATGAAAGAGCATATGCTTTTGGTGATCCGGCCTCTGGCGTAGGGGCGGAAGTCACAAAGTACTTTCTTGCTTCCTTGCCAGAGATGATCACAAAGCCACCGCGTTCAAAACTAACTTTATGATCGCGCTGGTAACTGATTTCTTCGAGCTGCTGTGGTTCATAAACTTGGACAGTGCTTGCGCTAGCTAGAGTGCCAGCGTAAGGGTCCACGGTGTAAACCGCAGTCAAGCTCAATACGAAGAAGAAGCCAAGAGCCGAGAAGGATCCCGCTTTGGTAGCCCTTGGTAGATGGGGGCGAGATAGCCCCTTCTGGGCCAAGGACTCATCGAGTGAAAGAATGAGTCGCTTGGCAAGGGGTACGCGCAGGGCTTCGTACTTACCCATGGCTACGTCCTTCGGTTTCAACTTTGATTCAGACCTTCAAGTCTATCTTTAGACTTGCATAAGGGCTAGGGCGGTAACTTGCCAGCAAACTAGCGGGTTGGCAGGGATTGGTCTGGGCACTCACTCAAAATATTCGCGATGGTATCGAACTCTGCCTGGGTCATCCAAAGGTTGTAGCTGAGCTTCACAGCCACCTGTCTTGCAACAAAAGCGCAGCGATAACCTTTGTTAGCTGGTAACCAGCTAGCGGCATCCGAGTCACTCTTTTGGGAATTGGCGGGACCAGACACAGCCAAGAGATTTAGTGGGTCGTTGTAAAGGGCATAGCGTTGGTCGCCGGATAGTTGTTGGGCGCCTTTTTGCCAAGCATCGCTTAGTGAAACCACATGATCAATCTGAACAGCATTTGAAGTACCAACCCCACGCTGAAAACTTATGGCTTCACCGGTATATGGATCTTGCAGGACGCCAGTTTCAATAATGCAAGAAGACCCGGAGCGAAGCACAAACTCGCTAAAGTCTCGACGCAGAATTTTGTTTCTTGTGTCGCAACCGAAACTGTAATCCCAGTCAGTTGCAAACAAATCTCTTTCGTAGCCAGTTTTGGGGGCTCTTCCCTTTATGGCAACACTGGCTAGAGCAGAAAGAGCTGGGGACTCAACAGGCGGTTGAGCCTCTGGGCTAGGTGAGAGAGATTGCTCTGGACTTGGAGTAGGTGTCTGCGATTGAGTCGAAGAGCTGGTTGAGGAACTTGGCTCAGGCTCGGGAGGATTGTCGCTATTGAAAAAACTACCAATGAAAAATACAACGACTACAACACCAATTAGGAGGTTTGAGTTATTCGCTGATTTCAAGCTGCAATGCCTCGATTACGCGATCTAGGAAGCTGTCAACTTGCGGCATTGAGTAGCCACTTCGCTTCGAGCTGAACTGGACTCTTCTAATCTCGGACACTTTAATCTTTGCTTTTCCATCAAAATGAGAAACCAGTCGATCACATAACGCGTCAACTTTTTTCTTGTCATAACCGCGAGCCAAAAAAGATACTTTGGCAAATCGCTTGGACTTGGCTTTTTTAAGCCTTGGACTTAGTGCATCCTTGAGTTCGGAATACCTTTTTGCGAGCTCTTGCTCGCCGTAACGCTTTTTGAAAGCAATGACCTCGGTAAGACTGAAGTGATCTTCTAGATTGTCTAATGCGGCGTCCACCTGAGAGATCAGGTAGCCGCCCTTTACTAGGTCAAGCCTTAGCCCTCTAAGGTCTGAGGCACGAAGTAAGACTTGATCAGGATTCTCGTATTGGCGTTTGGCCGACTCAAGCAGCGAATCAACTTGCTTCTTGTCGTAGCCTCGACCTGGAGCGGTCTCAAACTTGATTGCTTTATCCATAGAACACCACCATAACAAGGTAACTCATTAGTGCGGCTGGCAACAATGAATCGAGCCGGTCCATCATCCCTCCGTGGCCTGGAAGAAGCGTTGACATGTCTTTTATCCCAAGGTCTCGCTTGATCAAGGATTCCGCTAGGTCTCCAAAAACCGCCGCAAGGATTATTGCAGCCGCTAAAATCACTCCCACCCACCAAGGCCCGCCAAGTAAATACACAGTAAAGGCAATAGCAGAAACCGATCCGAAAACAATAGAAGCCGCCAATCCCTCCCAAGTCTTTTTTGGGCTCACACCTGGTGCCAACTTGTTTTTGCCAAAAACTCGGCCAAACAGATAACCGGCAGAGTCAATGAGGGCAACCGTGGTAACAAATGCAAGAACCCACCACTGACCGTCTTCTTGGCGCCGTAGCATCAACATCGAAAAGCTCAGAGTTAGCGGCAGGTAAATCACCAGGAATGCTGCAGCGGCGAAGTCTCTTACGGTTCGCTGAAGCGTTTGGAAGTTCGCTTTTCTTCTTTCAAAAAGCAAATGAACGCTTCGCCAAATAATCAAACCCGCCACAATCGCGATACTGACAAGCCATTGCACTGCCGGTCCGCCATAGTAGGTCGCGGGCATAATGATGACTGATCCAACAACCGCAGGTACTCTCGGCACATACCAGTTTCTTTTTCTTAGAGCGGTAGATAGCTCCCAAGCACCGATTGCAGTCGATACCGATAGGAAAATAATGAAGAACTCCCTGTACACCAGAAGTGTTGAAAGAAAAATAGCCGCAAGCAAAAGACCGACCGCTACCGACTTAGAAAGTGATCGTCCCCCGGGTGCACTTACTCCTGACATAGGTTTGCTAAACCTCGAGCAATTCGGCTTCTTTTCGCTTTAGAGCATCGTCGATGGCGTCAACATGATTTTTGGTCATGGTGTCCAACTCCTTCTCGGCACGAGCTAAATCGTCATCGCCAACTTGGCCATCTTTTTTGAGGGCATCTAGTTCGTCGTTACCCTTGCGGCGGATGTTACGAACCGAAACCCGGTGATCTTCCGCTTTGGTCTTGACCAGCTTCACAAACTCCTTGCGCCGTTCTTCGGTTAGCTCTGGAAGACTGACCCTGATTAGATTTCCGTCATTGGTTGGATTAGCTCCTAGGTTTGGGACATCTCTCAAGGCTTTCTCAATAGCGCCAAGAGCTGATTTGTCATAAGGGGTTATCACTATGGTTCGAGCTTCTGGGTTCTGTAATGACGCCAATTGAGCCAGAGCTGTCATTGTGCCGTAGTAATCGACCATGATTTTTTGAAATAGCTGTGGGTTGGCTCTTCCGGTACGAACGGTTGCGAAATCGTCCTTGGCGGACTCTACAGCCTTGCCCATCTTCTCGGAGCAGGACTTAAGTATCTGATCAATCATCTTTTGATTCCTATTCTTTCAAAACTAGGCAGTAACGGATGTGCCGATTTTCTTGCCTTTGATGGCATCTGTTACGTTACCTTTTCCCTGCATTCCAAAAACCCGCATGGGCATCTTGTTATCCATGCATAAAGAGAATGCTGTAGCGTCAACCACTTTTAGGCCTTGTACTAGGGCGTCCTGGTAGGTAATGTTCTCGATTTTCTTAGCACCAGAGTCCTTCTTTGGGTCAGCTGAGTAAACCCCATCTACTCCGTTTTTGGCCACCAAAACCTCATCGGCTTTTATTTCCAGCGCTCTTTGAGCAGCCACGGTATCGGTTGAAAAATAAGGTAGGCCGGCACCAGCTCCAAAAATCACCACACGACCTTTTTCAAGATGTCTCATCGCGCGTAGCGGAATGTAGGGCTCTGTTACCTGGGCCATGCTAATTGCTGATTGCACTCGAACGTCAACGCCGGCCTGTTCCAGAAAGTCTTGAAGAGCAAGAGCATTCATCACGGTACCGAGCATTCCCATGTAGTCAGCTCTTGAGCGCTCCATGCCTCGTTGAGACAGCTCCGCTCCCCGGAAAAAGTTTCCACCACCAACAACAATTGCAACTTCGGTGGATTTAGATCCTTCTGCAATTTCTTTTGCTAAAGCGGATACTACGTCTGGGTTCACACCCACTGTTCCACCACCGAATGCTTCACCAGATAACTTCAGTAGCACTCTGCGCTTTTTTTGTGGCACGGTAATCCTCCAAGCTCCAGTTATAGTCTAGGCGGGCAAATAAAAAGACTCAGCCCTATCGGACCGAGTCTTTTCACTATCAAGTTTCTTAGGCTCCAACTCGGAAGCGAACAAAGGAAGAAACCTTAGTTCCAGACTGGTCTAGGACCTTCTGGACGCTCAGCTTGTTGTCCTTGGCAAAGTCTTGCTCTAGCAAGACATTTTCCTTGAAGTAGCCATTTACTCTACCCTCGACAATTTTTACAAGTGCCGCTTCTGGCTTGCCTTCATTGCGAGCGGTTTCTTCCGCTATCCGGCGCTCGGTAGCAACAGTCTCAGCTGAGATTTCCTCGCGGGTGAGAACTGAGGGGCTAAACGCAGCGATGTGAACTGCGACATCGTGAGCTGTCTCAGCATTTCCGTCGAAGGCAACCAATACACCGACCTGTGGAGGTAGGTCTTTTGATGTGCGGTGAAGGTAAGAATCAACTGCAACATCTGAAATCGCAGCAACTCTGCGAAGTTCTGCTTTCTCGCCCAAAATAGCTGCTTCGTCATTGATTGCGTCAGCAACGGTCTTGCCATTTAGCGATGCAGCCAAAGCCGATGCTAGGTCCTTTGACCCGGCAGCAACAATTGCGTCTGCAACTTGCTCTCCAAGTGCCACGAAACGTTCTGCTTTGGCAACAAAGTCAGTTTCGCAAGCAAGTTCCAGAAGATATCCGGTGCCACCAGAGACGCGAGCCACAACTAGACCATTGCTGGTAGCTCTTCCCTCTCGCTTGGTAACGCCTTTTAGTCCCTTTAGGCGAAGTAGCTCAAATGCCTTTTCTGGATCTCCGTTTGCCTCGTCAAGGGCTCCCTTGCAATCCATCATTCCGGCTCCGGATTTCTCGCGAAGCGCCTTTACGTCGGCAGCTGTGTAGTTAGCCATAAGTTATGCCTTCTTCTCTTCTGGAGTTTCCTTGCTCTGCTCTAGAAGCTCGCGCTCCCATTCAGCAAGTGGCTCTGCTTCAGCTTCTGGCTTTGAGTGTCTAGCGATAAGACCCTCAGCAACTGCATCTGCAATGATGCGAGTTAGCAGCTGAATTGATCGAATGGCGTCATCGTTGCCTGGAATTCCGTAGGTGACATCATCTGGGTCGCAGTTGGTGTCAAGAATTCCAATCACTGGAATACCAAGCTTCTTGGCTTCGGTGATAGCAAGGTGTTCCTTATTGGTGTCCACTACCCAGATAGCCGAAGGTGTCTTGGTCACGTTTCTGATACCGCCGAGGGACTTTTCTAGCTTGTCCTTCTCGCGGCGAAGAATCAAAAGTTCTTTCTTTGTCAGACCAGACTTTGAAGCGTCTTGGAAATCCATAGTCTCAAGTTCTTTCATGCGGGCAAGTCTTTTGCCTACAGTCTGGAAGTTGGTGAGCAATCCACCTAGCCATCTTTGGTTGATGTATGACTGGCCAACACGTAGCGACTCATTCATGATCGCTTCTTGGGCCTGCTTCTTGGTACCAACGAAAAGAATTGAGCCACCGTTTGCAACGGTTTCTTTTACGAATGCGTACGCTTTGTCGATCATCGCAAGAGATTGCTGAAGATCGATGATGTAAATACCAGAGCGGTCAGTAAGGATGTATCTTTTCATCTTTGGGTTCCAGCGTCTGGTCTGGTGCCCGAAATGCACGCCGCTGTCTAGCAGGGCTCTTGTAGTTACGACTGACATGAGTCGAAACTCCTTTCGGCGCAGTTAAGCGCCCACTCAGTTAATGGTTATAAGCGGTTGCAAATAACCCCTGGTGCCGGACAAATCCCACAAGCCCTGTTGGGCCACTGAGTGGGAACCGTCTTGGTCGACACGCGAAGTCGACACCTCAAAAATCAAAGATTTTTAGCGAGAATGCCGCTAGCAGCAAGCATACCAGCCCGAAAGCTTTGGTTTCTAGTCCAGATTCTCCACAGATCTCCTCTGTCGTTGCCTAAATCAAGGGCTTAGCAGCAGATTTAAACAGTGTTAGAGCCGCAGCGAATTCTTAGCCTTCAGGTGGCTAGCCTGCTGGCACTTACCCTGACGATTCAATTTCCCGCCCCAAGCCTTGGCAGCCAAAGAGTGTGGCAGCCGCCGGTTATGAATGAACAGCTAATCAACATCTATCGGGCTCCGGAGACTGCTTATGGACCTGGGCACCGCGGTGTTGATTATGCGGTCGAATATGGTCAAGGCGTTTTTGCCCCCGCAGACGGGCTGGTTGAATTTGTTGGCAAGGTTGTCAACAGACAAGTTCTAACAATCTCACACGATGGCAATTTGCTAAGTAGTTACGAACCGCTTTGTAGCTCACTGGTTGTTGGAGAGCAAGTGTTTGTTGGGGATTTAATCGGAGAAGTTTGTGAACCGGAGCCATCCTATGTCTTGCACTGCCAACTAGTTCACTGTCTACACTTTTCCGCACGAAGAAATGGTGAATATCTGTCACCGCTTTGGTTCACTGGAGAACTATCTGCCTCAAGGTTGCTTCCTTGGGTGGAGCCAGGTTAGGCCCTGGGGTGTGCCTTTAGGTAACCCTGCTTCAGTCGATCTACCGAAACGTGAGTGTAAATCTGAGTTGTGGCGAGAGAGGAATGGCCCAGTAGCTCTTGAACAGCCCTGAGATCAGCACCGCCATCAAGTAAATGCGTAGCGGCACTATGCCTAAGAGCGTGCGGACCGGCCACGCCGACGGCAGTTTCTGAAAGCAATCCGGCAACCAGCGCGTAGACCTGCCTTACCCCAACTCTTTTACCACGGGAATTGATTAACAAGGCATTCCCGCTCATCTCGTTTTCAAACTGCGATCTAGCGTTTCTAACCCATGAAGCCAGTGCATCATTTGCCGGATCACTGAAAGGAACCATGCGTTGCTTATTTCCCTTTCCCGTGACTCGAAGAATCTTTCTCGAGTAGTCAATGTCCTCTAAATTCAAGCCAACTAATTCACTAACGCGAATACCGCTTCCATAGAGAATTTCAATAATCACAAGATCCTGTATTCCAGTTGGGTTATCAGTTGTCGCAAGGGGTTCGAGCTTTTCAAAGATCCCCGACATCGCTTCTCTGGAGAGCACTTTCGGAAGAGTTCTGGATGCTTTTGGAGAACGTAACTTCGGGCCGGGATCAGATTCGAGCTGACCGAGCTTAAATAGCCATGCGGTGAAAGCCCTGATTGCAGCGCTTTTTCTAGCGAGGGTGGTCTTGGTAAATCCTTTCTCACTTACCCTCCAAAGCCAGTCCCGGATTAGCTCTAGGTCAATGTCTTGCACCGATTGTTGTTGTTTCGAATCCATAAAACCAAACAGGTCCGCAACATCAGACCGGTACGCCTTTACCGTGTTACTGGAAAAGCCTCTAGAGTTGGCAAGCTCAGCACTGAACTGATCAAGGAGATATTCAAGTTCGGAAGCCATGTTTCAAAGCGTAATGGACGCTTCCGGTGAAGCCGTGATTACGAACCAGTTGGTTGGTTTCCAATAGCTCCTCGAGAGCAAAACTCGCTTCAGTTTCGGTGAGTCCAGCGACTCTAGCAATTTCTGATTTGGTGGCATTTTTTATCTCCCGTAAAGCATCAAAGGCTCTCTTGGAAATCTCGGAGCCTTCCATGTTTTGCTCTGCATTTGATTGCTCACCTACCAAGAGTCTTGTGTCGACTAGTGGTCTGGCTTTCCCCTCAGCAATCAAGTTGTTAGTTCCAGACGAAGTACCAGACAATATGGATCCTGGCACTGCATACAGTTCGCGATCTAGTTCAAGCGCCATGTTCGCGGTTCTAATCGATCCAGAGCGAAAGTTTGCTTCCACTACTACCGTTACCGGACTAAGGGCTGCAATCAATCTGTTTCGTTGCAGGAACCGCCAACGAGTTGGAGCGGTCACTGGCGGCAGTTCACTTATTACCGCCCCGGACTTGGCTATTTGAGCGAAGAGTGCGTAATTGCTTTTTGGATACTTCCGATCGAGTCCCCCTGCCATGACTGCAACGGTGGGCAAAGCGTTTCTTACGCTTTCTGTGTGGGCGTGAGAGTCAATGCCGATAGCGCCACCAGATACTGTTGGGCGATGATGCAACGCCAATTTGCGAACAATCCTTTGGGTCACTGTTAGTCCATAATCAGTTGATTTCCTGGAGCCAACGATCGAAACGGCCTGTGCCAATCTAGAGAGCTCTTGTTTTTGACCTTGGACAAACAAGAGGCTCGGTGCTCCATCTTGCAGATCATCTAGTCCGTTTGGCCAGTCTTCGTCTCCAGAAACGACAAGATCCAGGTTCATTGCTTTGGCTTGTTGCATTGCGCGAACAACTGCCAGCTTAGAAAGTCTTGGTAGCCAGCGCTGCCTCGAGTCTTCTAGAGTCTGAGACACGTCTCCAAACAATTGCTCTAGCTCACCTCTTGCTCCTTGTTGCTCGACTTCGTTCAAAACGGCACGAGAATCTAGCCCATCAATTGCGAGGGCAACGAGGTTGGCCCCACCTAGGATCCTGATTAGCGCTCCGGCCATGCGGTCGCCTGGTTCGGTGATCAAGCTCACGGTCACAGCGGAAGCTAGCTTCAAGGCACGATGCTCATCGAAGCCGTTTGGTTGGAAGCAGTTAGTTAACTCACGAAGTTCGCTGTCACTAAAGAGTCGGTGTGCCATGGATCAACTCTTGCAATAGCAAGATACCAGGGGTGAAAAATCAAAGAAGCTGTGGAGAACTTATTCTCCGACGGCCAGCTCTTTTGGAAGCTCATAGGCTTTGCCCGAAAGCTCTTCGACGTTGACGTCTTTAAAGGTCAGGACTCGAACGGATTGAATAAAACGGTCGGTACGATAAATGTCCCAAACCCAAACATCGCTCATGTTTAGTTCAAAGTAAAAATCATTTGGAGTGTCCACGCGCTTTAGCTCAACCTCGTTGGCTAGGTAGAAGCGACGTTCGGTTTCAATAACGTACTTGAAGGTGCCAACCACATCGCGATACTCGCGGTAAAGAGCTACTTCGGCTTGTCTGTCGTAGTCTTCGAACTCATTTTCTTCCATTTGACGAATAGTCTATTCCAGCCCTAGGCCAGAATCCTAGTCAGCCAAGTAATTCGGTGGATAGCTGATGGTCCATGGCTTCTTAGGGCTGAGATGTGGGCTCCAGATGCATATCCCTTGTGACCTGCCAAACCATATTCTGGATACTCCAGGTCCAACTTTTCCATTAGTGAATCCCTAGAAACCTTAGCTAGGACTGCAGCGGCAGCAACACTCACGCATGAGGTATCTGCCTTAACTTGAAGATTTACTTCTAAACCAGCGGCGATAGTTCCCAGCCAGTTTTGCGAACCGTCCAGCAAGATTACTGCTCCGTGTTCTGCAATGTCTTTTCGAGAAGTATCACTCAGGAGCTCTTCAAGGGCTCTGCTCGCAGCCATACGAAGTGCTTCAGAGATACCTGATTGATCGATCTCGGTATTGGATGCATATCCAACAGCGTGCCCGGTTACCCAATCAGAAAGAGGCAAAGCAATCTCTGCTCGAGACTTAGGGGTCATCAACTTGGAGTCTTGAAGCTTTTCTGGCCAAGAGTTCAAACTTGGGTCTAATTTATCTATCAAGGACAGGCCCACTGCTACCGGACCAGCTATCGCACCCCTACCAACCTCATCGATTCCAATAACGAAGCGGTTGCCTCGCTCGAAGATTCGAGTTTCAGTCTCAAGGGTTGGGTATGTTTTTGAAGACATCGGGATAATTATCCAGCCAAATCCAGTTCTCGAATGGCCAGCTTACGACCATTGCTCTTCCAACAACCCATTCGTTAGACACAAAACCCTTGCTCGGTAAGTCCGAGTGGTATCTGGAGTCTTCGCTATTTCCACGATTATCTCCCATTACCCACAAAGATCCAGCAGGGACTGTAACGTCAAACTCCAGACTGGATGGTGCCTGCCCTGAGGATATATACGGTTCGGTTATCGGTACTTCGTTGATTGTTATCTTGCCGTCAGCATCGCAGCAAATAATGCGGTCGCCGCCAATTCCAATCACACGCTTCACAAGATGCTGCTTGCTATCTGGCGCGGTTATTCCAAAAACAGAAAGAACCCAATCCGCCGCAGCTACCACAGGGTCGGTGGATTCCGCTACAGCCGGACCAAGCCAACCTCCCGGGTCTTTAAACACCACTACGTCGCCGCGCTCAATTGGATAAAGATCTGGAGTTAGCTGATTCACCAGAATTCGATCATCAATCTGCAAGGTTTCAAGCATTGAACCAGACGGGATAAAAAATGATCTTACGAGAAATGTCTTTATGAGAAGTGAAAGTAAAAGTGCTACAAACAGCACCACAACAAGGTCTATAAAAAACGCTACGAAAACGTTCTTGCGAATTGAGCGAAGTTTCTTACGACTTGGTTTGCTTGTCTTTCGACGTCGCGCTGGATTACCTAATGACTGCTCGCCACTCACGCTCGGCGTGTCCCCTTTGAGGTCTTAGACGTTCTCGCGCTTTTCGCGAATCTTTGCCTTCTTGCCACGAAGATCGCGGAGGAAGTAAAGCTTGGCACGACGAACAGCACCTCTGGAAACCAATTCAACCTTGTCGATAACTGGAGAGTGGATTGGGAAAGTTCTCTCAACGCCGACTTGGAAGCTTACTTTTCTAACAGTGAAAGTTTCACGAATACCCTCGCCTGAGCGACGAATAACAATTCCCTGGAAAACCTGAATACGAGACCTGGAACCCTCAATGATGTTTACGTGCACCTTAACGGTGTCACCGACTCGAAAATCTTGAACATCGGTTTTTAGTGAGGCTTTGTCTACAGAATCTAGAATGTGCATGTTGTGTCGCTTCCTGTTTTTAGCACGCAGGTCAAAAACGGTTATGTTTGAGGTTTTTCTTCGCCCTAGCTCCCCTGCGGCAGAGTCCATTTCTGGAGACGACTTGTCCCATATTGCCACAGTTTGTGGCCTGTGGCAATCGGGGTTTAATCCAGTAGATCAGGCCTAGTTTGTCGGGTTCTCTCAAGCGACTGAGCCTTGCGCCACTTTTCTATTTCTGCGTGATTCCCACTAAGAAGCACCTCGGGAACCGACATGCCCTTCCAAACAGCTGGCTTGGTGTACCCGGGATACTCAAGTAATCCATCGCTGTGGGATTCCTCGTCTAAAGACTCAGAATTGCCAATAACTCCTGGAACTAGACGCACAACTGCCTCAATCATGGCAACTGCAGCTACCTCACCACCGTTTAGTACATAGTCTCCAAGGCTTAGCTCAAATACTTTTGCGCGAGTGGATGCATACTCCACAACCCGCTGATCAATGCCTTCATATCTGCCGCAAGCAAAAACCAAATGCTTGGCATTTGCTAGCTGCCTTGCGGTGTCTTGCATAAACAAGGCACCTGCAGGGGAAGGGAAAACAACAATGGACTCAGGGCTCAGAACTGAATCCAGCGCTAGGCCCCAGGGTTCTGGCTTCATGATCATTCCAGCTCCGCCGCCAAAGGGGGTGTCGTCGACACTTTTGTGCTTGTCTTGCGTGAATTGCCTTAGGTCATGGATATGAATATCCAGCAGGCTCTGTTGCCTAGCTTTACCAACTAGGGAGATATCCAGTACTTGGAAAAATTCAGGAAAGATACTTATTGCATCAATTCTCATCCGTGTCACCTCCTGCCAAGTTCAGCTCAAACAACCCAGCTGGTGGATCAAGAATTATCTGGCCTTTAGAAATATCTACAGTAGGCACAATCTGCTTCACAAATGGCACCAGCACCTCGCCTGTAGTTGTTTCAATCGCCAATAGATCTTGGGCTGGTAGGTGATCTACTCTAATCACCTTTCCAACAACGGTGTTTTCAACTAAAGCTTCAAGACCCAGGAGCTGATGGTCGTACCAAGCCTCTGGCTCTTCCGGAAGTTTGTCCAGCTCAATTTCAATTAGCAAAATAGCCTTGATAAGCGTTTCGGCTTGGCTACGGTTTTCGATACCCTCTAGAAACAACACTGGAGATTGGTTGTAAAAGCGAAGCTCCGAAACCTTTACGGTCTTTCCGAACCACTCAGAGGTTTCTGGGACTTGGAGTTCAAGGACCTGACCAGATTTAAACCGCTGATCAGGGCTGTCAGTATAAAGTTCAAGCTTTATGGCGCCTTTTAGGCCATGGGCCTTAACGAGCCGACCAACTCGAAGCTTGGTCTTACTAGAAGTCACCATCCACCACATCAACGCGAATTTTCTTGCCATCGGCAAGTGCGTTGACCAAAGTGCGAAGAGCTTTTGCAGTTCTGCCGTTTCGACCGATTACCCTACCCAGATCATCTGGATGAACGTGAATCTCAAGAAGATCTCCTCTTGAGGTTGATTGTTCAGTTACAGAAGCATCGTCGGGATTATCAACGATGCCCTTCACTAGGTGCTCGAGCGCAGCAGCCAACATTTGTTGTTACGCCTCTGGCTTAGCTTCTTCAGCTGGAGCTTCAGCTACAACTTCCTCGGCTGGAGCTTCTGTAACCTCAGCAGCTGGAGCTTCTGCGGCAACTTCCTCGGCTGGCGCTTCTACTGCAGTCTCAACAACTGCATCTTCAGCAGGTGCTTCGGTTGCTTCCGCTGCAGGAGCTGCATCTTCAGCTGGAGCTTTTGCCTTCTTGGCAGCAAGTTCTTCTTTAGGAACTAGGACTGCCTTTTTCTTAGTGTCTTTTTCAAACACTGGCTTAGCAGCTTTTACCTGAACAGTGTTCTTGGCGTCTTTGTCACCCTTTGACTTTTGGAAGTCACCGGTGAGTTTTAGAAGTACCTCTACCTGCTCGGTTGGTTGTGCACCAACGCCAAGCCAATACTGAGCGCGCTCAGAATCTACTTCAATGAAAGATGGATTCTCGGTCGGAATGTAACGACCAATTTCTTCGATGACTCGACCATCGCGCTTTTTTCTAGAGTCGGCAATGACGATACGGTAATGAGGCGTACGGAGTTTTCCGAGACGCTTTAGGCGGATTTTTACAGCCACAATGCTCCTGTTATTTGAATTGGGGCGAACAATCAACCGTGAGCGTGGGGGCACACTCGGTAGT
>JBIIAT010000007.1:0-43661 GCA_044239775.1 Rhodoluna sp.
AGCTAACATTCCAAACAAGGTAAACATCGCTCCTGCGTACCTTGGCGCCGCTTACGACCCGAACCGTGACTACACAGTTCCTTATCAGGGTATCTTGGGTGGTATTGCCTACAACAAGGAGCTATACAAAGAACTCACCGGCAAATCTGCTCCAGAAACCGTCGAGGATCTTTGGAGCGCGAAACTAAATGGACGGGTCGTTCTTCTTTCCGAAATGAGGGACACTGTTGGGGTAATTGCCCAAGCTAAGGGAATTAAAATTGCGGACGCAGCATCTTTGACTGAGGACGCATTCAACGGAGTTATCGACGACATCGCAGCTCTCTATGCTGATGGCAAAATAGCCGCATTTGCCGGCAACGAGTACATGGACGGTTTCGACGCCGACCAGTATGTTGCTGGAATTGTGTGGTCTGGTGACGTAATTCAGATGAACTTTGCAGCAGAGTACGACAAGTTCGGATTCTTCATTCCTGAAACCGGTGGAACGATTTCCGCGGACGTGTTCACTGTTCCTCTTGGTTCGACTCACAAGAAAAACGCTGAAGCGCTTATCAACTACTACTACGACCCAGTAAACGCCGCAGAGCTTGCAGCTTGGGTGAACTACATCACACCAGTAGTTGGAGCTTATGAGGAAGCTATCAAGTTGGATCCAGAATTGGCAGAAAACAAGCTGATCTTCCCAGACGAGAAGTTCCTAGCGTCTGCATTTGGGTTCCGCGCACTGACTGCAGCAGAAGAGCAGTCGTTCGCAACCGCTTGGGGTGCAGTTCAGCTGGCGGTCTAGTTGGCCGTCGATTTCGTTGCCAGAGGGGCAGATCTAGAGCTAGTTGGAATCAGGAAAGAATATCCCGGTTTCGTTGCTATAGAAAATCTTGATCTTAAGATTCCGGCTGGTGAGTTCTTCGCTTTACTTGGCCCATCTGGTTGCGGAAAGACCACGACCCTTCGTCTGGTCGCCGGTCTTGATTCTCCAAATCAGGGGAAAATTCTGATCGGTAACAAAGACATAACTCAAACCAAGCCCCACGAGCGACCTGTAAACACTGTTTTCCAAAACTACGCATTGTTTCCTCACATGTCTGTTTTGGAAAACGTGGCTTTTGGGCTGCGTCAGCGCAAAGTTGGCGACCCACTTCCAAAAGCCGTTGAGGCACTCAAGCTAGTTGAGCTCGAACATCTTGCCCAGCGCAGAGCAACACAGTTGTCTGGAGGTCAGCAGCAGCGAGTGGCGCTCGCCAGAGCTTTAGTGAACCGGCCATCACTTCTTCTGTTGGATGAGCCACTTGGCGCACTAGATCTAAAGCTCAGGCGTCAAATGCAAGTAGAGCTCAAGGCGATTCAGATTGAAGTCGGTCTTACCTTCTTGCACGTTACTCACGACCAGGAAGAAGCCATGGATATGGCTGACACCGTTGCGGTTATGAACAAAGGCCGTATTGAGCAGATGGGGGCACCTGAGGCCCTTTATGAAAGACCAAAGACCCTTTTTGTTTCTAAATTCTTAGGTCAGTCAAACATTTTTGTTGGCGACGTTGTTGAATCATCTGGCGACTCTGTGAGCATCAGCATTGCGGGACGTCAGATTAAGGTTCCTGTCATTCGCGCAGAAAAGACAACAGGCAAAATTGCAATCGGAGTGAGGCCTGAAAAGGCCTTCTTCCACGAAGACGCGGAGCCAGCGGCAAACGCTGGGCTAAACGTAGTGGGTCCTGGCGAAATTATCGACATCAGATTTACTGGCGTAAGTAACCAGTACCTCATCGACATTCCTAACCTTGGGGCAGTGACTGTCTTTGCGCAGAACATTGGCAAGTCTCCAGTAACTGAACTTGGGGCCAAGGTTTGGGTTAGCTGGAAAGTTGAGCACAGCTTCGGACTCTCTGATCTTCCTGAAGTGAAGCCCGAAGGTAATTAGCAGTATGTCAACCCAGGTATCGGTCAAGAAAGTAAAGACCGCAGGGAAGCCAAAAAACCCCAAAATTTTGCTCATTTTGGTATTGCCTGGACTTTTTTACCTTGGACTCTTTTTTATTACACCTTTTGCTTCCCTAATCACCACTTCTCTTCAGGCACCCTCACCAACTGGCGGTATTGGTCAGTATGTGCCTGGCCTTGAATTCGGCAACTACGCGTTTGTGGTTACCGAATACATTGACCAGATAGTCAGGTCATTTATCTACGCAACTCTCGCGACCTTGTTGGCTTTAGCTATCAGCTACCCAATCGCTTACTTCATTGGCGTTAAGGCAAGAAACAAGCCGGTGCTGCAGGCGCTGTTGTTGACTTTGGTTATCGCCCCATTTTTCATTAGCTTCTTACTTCGCACATTTGCGTGGAAGCAAGTGTTTGGACAAAACTCATTCATTTCAACTGTTCTTAGAGATACCGGACTGTTGGCCGATGACCAATTTCTGCTAGGCAGTTCGTTGGTAGTAGTTTTTGGACTTACTTATAACTTCATTCCATTTATGACCCTCCCGCTATACACAAATCTTGAGAGGTTGGACACGGCACTTCTGGAAGCCGGAAGCGACCTCTACGCGAAGCCAACTAGCACATTTTGGAAAGTGACATTCCCACTATCCATCCCAGGAATAACTTCGGGAACGCTTCTAACCTTTATTCCAATTGCGGGAGACTATGTAACTGCAAGCGGTAACTTCCTTGGAAGCCCAAAGACATCCATGCTTGGAAACGTTATTGAGGCTAACTTCATAACCATTCAGGATTTTCCGAGCGCATCTGCTTTGTCTGTACTTCTGATGGCGGCAATTGTAGTTATGGTAGCGGCATACATTAGGCGAACCGGAACGGAGGACCTACTTTGAACAAGTTCAGCTTGGGTAAGTACCTCCTACCCACCTACATTTCATTGGCCTTTATCTTTCTAATGTTCCCGATCGGTTACACCTTCGTCTTTTCGTTCAACGACCCATTCAAAAACACACCTGGTTGGCAGGGTTTCACCTTCGACAACTGGACTGGAGTTTGCAACAACGAAGCGGTGTGTGAAGCTTTTGGTAATTCAATTCTGATTGCAGTGACTGCGACCATTTTTTCCACAATTCTCGGAACAATGCTGGCAATTGCCGTTACTAGGTACGATTTCAAGTTTCGATCCGCTACCAACTTGCTACTGTTTTTACCCCTTGCAACCCCAGAGGTAGTAATGGGCGCAGGACTTGCCGCACAGTTTTTCAACGTTGGAATCCCGAGAGGGATTGGTCCAGTAATTGTTGGTCACATTCTTTTCACGCTTAGCTTTGTAGTAGTTACTGTGAAAGCTCGAATTGCCACTTTGGATCCAAAGCTTGAGGAAGCTGGCAGAGATCTATACGCGCCGCCCGCTCAGGTGTTTATGAAAATTACCTTCCCTCTGCTACTTCCTGGAATCATGGCGGCGGCACTGCTTTCACTGGCTCTTAGCTTCGACGATTACATCGTTACTGCTTTCAATTCGGGTACAGAAATTACCTTCCCGAAGTATGTTTACGCCGCAGCCCTGCGCGGAATTCCACCAGAGGCAAACGTGATTGGTTCAGCCGTGTTTATCTTTGCTATTGCCCTGGTGCTGGTGTTCCAACTCGGGGGAGCGCTAAAGCGCAACAGGCTCGCAAAACTAGCCAAATAGGGCTTGAGCCGCATCCCTGAAGTGATCGGTGTGTCGTTTCACGTCTTCTAGGGTCGTGGCGGGAGAAATTAGCGCCATGTTGTGAAATGGCGTCATCAGAACTCCGCGGTTTATTGCGTGCAGGTGAAGATACTGTTGCAACTCAAAATCATCCGCATCTGCTGCCTCTTTGCCCGTTTTCGGAGCCGTTGCTCTAAAGCTGTATTCGGCCCGGCAGCCTAATTGGCTAACCTGCCAAGGAATACCAAACTCGTTTATGACTTCTTGAACATCATTGGTCCACACAGTACACAGCTGCTCCATCTTCTCGAAGGCTGCTTCGGTTAGCACCTCGGTTAGTGTCGCGCGAATCGCTGACATAGAAAGAGCATTGCCGGCTAGCGTTCCTCCGACTCCGCCGACATCAATGTGTTCTAGATTCAGACTGCTTGAGATTCTTTCGGCCAGAGCTGCAGTCATTCCAAAAGTGCCCGCTGGGATTCCCGCTCCAATTGTCTTTCCGAGAACTACGGCATCAGGTCTTAGGTTTCGTCTTTTAGTCATTCCTCCAACACCCTCGGAAAGAGTGTGAGTTTCATCGTGGATCAAAATCACGTCATACTTTGTTGCTAGTGCTCTTAGACCTTCAAGGTAGCCAGGTTCTGGAAGAACTATTCCAATGTTGGTCATAGCTGGTTCAATCAAGGCAGCGGCAATCTCACCCGAGGCAAAAGCTCTCTCAGCCGCCGCGAGGTCATTGAATGGAACAACCCAGGTGGTTTCGCTTAGCTCAACCGGAGCTCCAAGGTTGTTCACTCGGCTGACGGTGTTGCCAGCCTCGTCTAAGTTTGCAAAGGTCTCATCAACAGTTCCGTGGTAGCAGTAGTCATGAATCAGAATCTTTTTTCGTCCTGTTACGTGACGGGCATAGCGAATGATGTGTCTGTTGGCATCGGTCGCGGTAAGAGTGAATTGCCACTTTTCTAAACCGAATCTGTCCGCGAGTGTTTGAGCTGCAATTGCGGCGTCAGTTGTTGGCAACATGAAGGTGATGCCTTTATCAAGCTGTGTTTTGATTGCCCTAACAGATGCGTCGGGGGAGTGTCCAACCATTGCACCAGTGTCACCTAGACAAAAATCGACATAGTCATTGCCATCGACGTCGCTGAAGTGGGATCCTTTGGCACTAGCAACATACACGGGGTATGGACCTGGCCACTTCTTCATCCACGACATTGGGACACCATTCATCATGGGTCCCGCTGCTTTTTCATGGAGCTTTTTTGACTCTGGATGATTTTTTACAAAGAGATCTAGCTCTTTGGCAAAGAGTTGCTCTAGGCGCTGTGGATCGAAAAATGATGTCATTAGAGAAGGTCCTAATTAAAGGGAAGCGATGCCAGCTTCAACGATGTCTAGTGCTTGATTTAGCAGAGCATCGTTTATCACTAGCGGCGGTAGGAATCTAATGACGTTTCCGTGTGTTCCGGCACTCAGAATAACTACACCTTGACTGTGAGCATATTTGGACACTGCTTCAACGGCCTTGGAGTTTGGATTCAAAGTTCCTGGCTCAACAAACTCAATTGCCTGCATGGCGCCTCGACCGCGGACATCTCCGATTACCGGATACTTGCTCTTCATTTGGGCTAACCGGGAGCTCAATATTCTTTCAATTCGTTCCGCTTGCTCAAGGACTCCGCCAGCTTCTAGTTGATTTAGAACCGCAACTGCTGCTGCAGCAGCAACCGGGTTTCCTCCGTATGTGCCACCTATCCCACCTGGGTGAGAAGCATCCATGATTTCGGCTCTTCCGGTAACCGCAGAAATTGGCATACCGCCAGCAATTCCCTTGGCGATAGTAACTAGATCAGGCTCGAAGCCTTCCTCCCACTCACTAGCAAACCATTTACCGGTTCTTGCAATTCCAGATTGAACTTCATCGGCAACCATGACGATCCCATTTTTTGCTGCCCAGTCCGCAATTGTCTTGAGGAACCCAGGAGCTGGAACGATAAAACCACCTTCACCTTGAACTGGTTCGATGATTACAGCGGCAAGACTCTCTGCCCCAATTCGCTTTTCCATATAGGTAATTGAACGTCTGGCTGCTTCTTCACCGGTCATACCGGCTGGATCGCGGAATGGGTAAGACATGGGAACGTGGTGAACCCCGGGTGCAAAGGGGCCGAATCCGGTGTTGTATGGGTGAGCTTTAAAGTTCATGGCCATTGTGAGGTTGGTGCGGCCGTGATAGCCGTGGTCAAAAACGGCGATTTCGCCTCGACCGGTAAATTTGCGGGCAATCTTGACAGCGTTTTCAACTGCCTCGGCACCGGAATTGAATAGCGCCGAACGTTTCTCGAAATTTCCCGGTGTTCTGCGGTTTAGTATTTCGCAAACCTGAATGTAGGGAACATAGGGTGTTACAGCAAAAAATGAGTGAGTGAGTTTTTGAACCTGCTCCACGACAGCGTCAACTACCTGCTGATTGGTGTGACCTATTGTCACAACCCCAATGCCGCTTCCAAGGTCAATCAACTGATTGCCATCAACATCGACCAAAACTGCTCCGTGAGCGCGCTCAATGTACACCGGCAGCATGGTGCCTACACCGTGGCTGACTTCCTGCTGCTTTTTCTTGTGCAATTCCAAGGACTTAGGTCCAGGTATTGCGGTAACTAATTTCAGTTCTTGGCTTATTTCCATTGTTTCTCAATTCTACGCCTGCCCAATTGAATAGCCGTGGCATGCCATTATTGATGCATGCGACGCGTCATAATCCTTGGATCTACTGGGTCAATAGGCACCCAGGCAATCGAGGTAATCAATCAGAACCCCGACAAATTCAAAGTTGTCGGACTAGCCGCCGGCGCTAATTCCAAGGACTTGGAAGCTCAAAGGGCACACTTTGGTTTAGGCAATTCGCAGGCCGTTCTTGGCGCCGAAGCGGCCACAAGGCTAGTTGAAGAAACTGAAGCTGAAGTTGTAATAAATGGCATCACCGGCTCGATTGGTTTAGCACCAACCCTTGCAGCTTTAAGGACTGGAAAGATTCTGGCTCTAGCAAACAAAGAGTCTTTGATTGTCGGCGGTCAATTAGTTAAAGACCTTGCGGCAGCCGGTCAAATTGTTCCAGTAGATTCGGAGCACTCCGCAATCGCACAGTGTCTTCGCTCCGGCTCACAAGCAGAAGTCAAAAAACTCATTCTCACCGCCTCCGGCGGACCATTTAGAGGATTTACTTCGAAGCAGCTTGCCGAAGTTACTCCATCACAGGCCCTTGCCCATCCAACCTGGGTCATGGGTCAAGTTGTTACCACTAACTCGGCTTCTATGGTGAATAAGGGTCTTGAGCTAATCGAAGCCCACCTTCTATTTGACATCCCATTTGATCGGATTGAGGTTACGGTTCATCCGCAGTCTGTGGTGCACTCGATGGTCGAGTTTGTCGACGGCTCAGTTATTGCACAGGCATCTCCACCGGATATGAAACTTCCAATCGCGCTGGGCTTGAGCTGGCCAGATCGAATTCCTAATGTCTCAAAACCAATTGACTGGAGCAAATCACATAGCTGGCAATTTGACCCACTTGACGAAACTGTGTTTAGCGCAGTGCGACTTGCAAGACAAGTTGGAGCTATGGGCAAAAGCTATCCTGCGGTATACAACGCAAGTAACGAGCAGGCAGTGGCAGCATTTCATGCCGGTCTTATTCGATTTGATCAAATAACTGAACTTATTGAAAAAGCCGTGGACGCTCACGAACCAGATTCCGAGCTAACTCTCGAGAGCGTGTTGGCTGCCGAGAAGTGGGCTAGGGATCGCACCGATGCTCAAATAGCCAAGGCCTGCTAGTTTCCCCAGAATATGAATCGAGTATCTACTCAAGCGCGCATCGTGAGTTAGATTTGGACTCGTGAGCGAAACCCTTTGGTACCTAGCTGGAATTGTCTTTATTCTGCTTGGAATAGCGTTTTCGATCGGCCTTCATGAACTGGGCCACCTGCTACCTGCCAAAGCATTTGGGATAAAAGTCACCAAATACATGATTGGTTTTGGACCAACACTGTTTTCTAGAAAAAGAGGCGAGACCGAGTACGGAATCAAAGCAATTCCACTTGGCGGTTACATCGCCATGTTGGGCATGTATCCACCGGCCAAAAAAGCCGTTACCAAAACGGGTTTCTTTCAAGACATGATTTCCCAGGCAAGGCTTGCCCATTCGGAGGAAGAAACTCCAAAAGACAAGAATCGCAAGTTCTACCAGTTACCAGTTGGCAAAAGAATAATCATCATGCTTGGCGGTCCATTCATGAACTTGGTACTTGGGGTACTTCTTACAATCATTGCCTTGTCGGGTTTTGGTGTTTACCAGAGCTCTCTCAAGATCGAGGCAGTTTCAGTTTGTCTGGATAACACTCAAGCGCAGTGTCCGGTTTCTGAACAAACTCCCGCTCACCTTGCTGGGTTCTTAGCTGGAGATGAAATAGTAACTGTCGGTGGTGCTCCAGCTGGTGATTGGCAACAGATAAGACAACTACTAACCCAAACTCCAACCACCGCATTTGAGGTAAAAAGATCTGGCAAGATTGAGTCCCTTAAGGTAACTGCTGTAATTCAGCAACGAACCCAGTTCGACAATTTTGGAAATCCTGTCTTGGATGAAGCTGGAGATCCAGTTCTTGCCCCGCAACCTTTCTTAGGTGTGTTTCTGATTCCAGAGAGAATCCCAGTGTCTGTTTCAGAATCCATCCAAGCCTCGGGAAACACAATGCTGCAAATTGGTCAGCTAATTCTTCAACTGCCTCAGAAGGTATTAGAAGTTACAGCCTCAACTTTTGGCTACGGTGAGCGTGACCCGAATGGACCGATTTCAATTGTTGGCATCGGTGCAATAGCTGGCGAGGTAGCAGCATCCGAACAGACTGGATTTTCCGACAAGCTCGCAACAGGGATTTCAATACTGGGCTCGCTTAATTTCGCGCTGTTTGTTTTCAACATGATTCCCTTGCTCCCTCTTGATGGCGGCCACGTTGCCGGTGGAATTTACGAGAGCATCAAGCGAGGTATCTATCGGGTGGCAGGAAAAAAAGACCCCGGTCCAGCCGATACCGCCCTTTTGATGCCGCTGACCTGGGCAGTGTTTATCGCACTGCTTCTAGTGTCGGTTTTGTTGATAGCAGCGGACTTGATAAACCCAATTTCCCTGTTTGGATAGCGGTTATTCAGTAAAGCTGAAATGCCTGCGTATGCTTAATGGCGAACCAACAATCTCGCAAGGAGCGTCGTGCCAGCTGTAAACCTAGGTCTTCCAAAGCCACCGCCACCGGTGCTGACCCCGAGGCGTAAGACCCGGCAGATCATGGTTGGAAAAGTGCAAGTTGGAAGCGAAGCTCCAATCTCGGTGCAGTCAATGACCACCACGCCAACTACCGACATCAACGGGACCTTACAGCAGATTGCCGAACTAACAGCGTCCGGTTGTGACATTGTTCGGGTGGCTTGCCCATCACAAGATGACGCCGATGTTCTTCACATAATCGCCAAGAAGTCTCAGATTCCAGTTATTGCGGATATTCATTTTCAGTCCAAGTATGTGTTTCAGGCAATCGACGCGGGTTGCGGAGCGGTTCGGGTAAACCCTGGAAACATTCGACAATTTGATAACCAAATCGGCCCAATTGCAAAAGCTGCCAAAGACGCCGGGGTTTCGATTCGAATCGGAGTTAATGCCGGATCTCTAGATCCGAGATTGCTAGAAAAATACGGCAAGGCAACCCCGGAAGCTTTGGTGGAGTCTGCTGTGTGGGAAGCAAGTCTTTTTGAAGAGCATGATTTTCACGACTTTAAAATTTCTGTAAAGCACAACGATCCAGTGGTTATGGTTCGTGCTTATGAACTACTAGCTGAACGTGGCGATTGGCCGCTTCACTTAGGTGTAACCGAAGCGGGACCGTCTTTCCAGGGCACCATAAAGTCCTCGGTAGCTTTTGGTGCCTTGCTGTCCAAAGGAATCGGCGACACCATCCGGGTTTCACTTTCAGCTCCACCAGCAGAAGAAATAAAAGTTGGCTCACAAATTCTTGAGTCGCTGAATCTAAGACCAAGAAAACTAGAAATTGTTAGTTGCCCAAGTTGTGGTCGGGCCCAAGTGGATGTTTACAAACTAGCCAACGACGTGACCGCCGGACTGGAAAAGTTGACCGTGCCTCTGCGGGTTGCGGTCATGGGCTGTGTTGTGAATGGCCCCGGGGAAGCAAGAGAAGCCG
Organism: Rhodoluna sp.; assembly: GCA_044239775.1. Lineage (GTDB taxonomy): Bacteria > Actinomycetota > Actinomycetes > Actinomycetales > Microbacteriaceae > Rhodoluna. The sequence goes on from JBIIAT010000007.1 coordinate 9,889, forward strand.
ACCTCGGTGTTGCCTCCGGAAACGGCAAGGGTCAGATATTTGTTAAGGGTGAAGTTATCAAGACCGTTCCTGAGTCTGAGATAGTCGCCACCCTAATTGAGGAAGCAAACCGCCTAGCGGCCGAGATGGATCCAGCACTTGTTGGTTCGCCACAGGTGTTAGTCAAAGACAAGTAGTCTCGTGGCGGTAACATTGAGCCCATGCCTATCCGCTTAAGCCACTTATTTCTTCGCACCTTGCGAGAAGACCCCGCCGACGCGGATGTCCAAGGTCACAGGTTGTTGCTTCGTGCTGGATACATCAGAAGAGCTGCTCCTGGAATCTATACCTGGCTGCCACTTGGGCTTTTGGTAAAGGCCAAAATCGAGAAGATTATTCGCGAAGAAATGGCCGCTGCTGGTTCTCAGGAAGTGTTTTTTCCAGCACTACTTCCAAGGGAACCTTTTGAAACAACAGGTCGCTGGAGTGAATATGGCGATAATCTTTTTCGCCTGCAAGATCGCAAGAAAGCAGATTACTTACTAGCTCCTACTCATGAGGAAGTGTTTACACTCCTGGTGAAAGATCTTTACTCCAGCTACAAAGATCTACCTCTTTCTCTTTACCAAATTCAAAACAAGTACCGCGATGAGGCAAGGCCTCGAGCTGGATTGTTGCGCGGTCGGGAATTTGTCATGAAAGACGCTTACAGCTTTGACATTAACGACGAGGGCCTAGAAGTTTCTTACCAGGCTCAGCGATCTGCCTACGAGCGTATCTTTACCAGACTGGGTGTTGATTACGTGATTGTTAAAGCAGACGCCGGTGCCATGGGCGGATCAAAGTCAGAAGAGTTTTTGTCCCCTTCAGCAATTGGTGAAGACACCTTTGTTCGATCAGCAGGTGGCTACGCTGCAAATGTCGAAGCCGTGAAAACAGTAGCCCCTAAAGAAATTGATTATTCCAAGGCACCGGCAGCAGAAGTCCATGACTCACCAAACACCCCGACGATTAAGACCTTGGTTGAACTTGCAAACGCCAAGGTTAAAAAAGCAGATGGGTCCAAATGGACAGCTGCTGACACATTAAAGAACGTAGTTCTCGCCGTGACCTCTGCTGAGGGAAAGCGCGAGATTGTCATTGTTGGAATACCAGGAGATCGCGAAGTTGATCAAAAACGTGCCGAAGCATTTTTTGGCACCGACCAGATTGCTCAAGCAACTGATGAGGACTTTGCAAAATACAAGGTGCTAGTCAAGGGATACATTGGACCGACAACTTCAGGATCTCAATTCCTGGGCTTGAAAGCTAAGTCCGGAATCAAATATCTAGTTGACCCTCGAGTCGTTCGGGGAAGTGCTTGGGTTACTGGTGCTAACGAATCCGAGAAGCATGTATTCGGCCTAGTAATGGGTCGCGATTTTGACTCTGACGGTATTGCCGACATTGCCGAGGTTCGCGAGGGGGACCTCGCTCCAGATGGATCTGGAGAGTTAGAGCTTGCCCGGGGAATTGAAATTGGCCACGTTTTTCAGCTAGGTAGAAAATACGCAGAGGCGCTAGATCTAAAGGTGCTAGATGAAAATGGCAAGCTCGTTACCGTCACCATGGGTAGCTATGGAATAGGTGTCACCAGATTGGTGGCCGTTTTGGCCGAGGCTAACAACGACGATAAGGGTCTAATTTGGCCAAGCTCAGTGTCTCCAGCAGATATCCACATTGTCGCTGCCGGAAAAGATGACTCTGTCTATGCGGCGGCGGAAAAACTAGCCAAGGAGATTGAACAAACTGGCAAAACTGTTCTTTTGGATGACCGAGCAAAGGTGTCTCCGGGGGTTAAGTTCTCCGATGCTGAACTGTTGGGTATTCCAACGGTGATTGTGGTTGGCAAGGAGCTCGAGACCGGTGAAGTTGAGATTTGGAACAGGCGGACTGGGGAAAGAGAAGCTATCAAGCTAGACTCTGTGATGTCTGCAATTAAATAATTTCACTGGAGGTGTTGTAAGTGGACATCGACCTGAGTGTGCTTAAGGAAATTGAGCGCGAAAAAGAGATTCCCTTCAAGGAACTCGTAGAAATTATTGAAGCAGCCATACTGGCCTCCTATCATCGCAATGTCGGTAATAACGACCCCGCGCGAGCTCAGTTGGATCAAAAAACCGGCCACGTGCTTATCTTCACTGCGACAATAGACGAAGAGGGTAATCAAATCGGTGAACAGGAATCGACACCTGCCGACTTTGGGCGAATTGCCGCTAGCGCTGCCAAACAGGTAATCGCCTCTCGCCTCAGGGATATCTCTGACGAAGGAATATTTGGAGAATTCAAAGGAAAAGACGGAGACATTGTTGCTGGAACTATCCAGCAAGGCCAGCGCCAATATATGGTTTATATCGACCTCGGTTCTATAGAGGCAATAATGCCTCCAGAAGAGCAAGTTCCCGGGGAGGACTATTCCCACGGCAAGAGAATTCGTGTTTATGTCACAAACGTTTCCAAGGGAACCAAGGGTCCTCAGGTGACCGTGTCTCGGACTCACCCGGGACTAGTTCGGAAGCTTTTTGCCTTAGAAGTTCCCGAAATCGCCGAAGGATCGGTGGAGATTGTTTCGGTTGCCAGAGAGTCTGGCCATCGCACCAAGATAGCCGTTCGAGCCAAAGACCCCACAATAAACGCCAAGGGTGCCTGTATTGGCGAACTAGGGCAGAGAGTTAGAGCCGTACAAACCGAGCTAAACGACGAAAAAATCGACATTGTCGACTACTCAGAGGATCTTGCCGAGTTCGTAGCCCATGCCCTTTCCCCAGCCAAAGCGTCGAGCTCCTTTGTCATTAATGCCGAGGAACGCCAGGTTCGGGTGCTGGTTCCTGACTTTCAACTGTCGCTGGCCATTGGAAAAGAGGGGCAGAATGCCCGCCTGGCAGCCAAACTAACTGGTGCCAAGATTGATATTCAGCCCGATAGTATTCTCGAAGGCGACTAGAGGCTTTTGACCCCTAGGGGTTAGAATAAAGACAGATTCAACCGTGTGCCCTAGGCCAAAATTCGTATTTCAAACCACAAGAACAGGCAGAAAAGATGTTGGACAAAAAATGAGCAACTCGAAATGAGTATCCAACAGCTTTAACGGCCTGACCTGTTTGGGAGGGCCCAGACAGGAGAAGTAAGTGGCGTTACCACGTGTTTACGACGTAGCCAAAGAACTTGGTATTGACACCAAAGTCGCGTTGGCAAAATTAGAAGAGCTTGGCGAGTATGTCAAGAGCGGCTCTTCGACGATCGCTCCTCCTGTTGCTAAGAAACTGCGCGCCGCTTTCCCAGACGCCAAGCCTAAGGCCGAGCCTAAAAAAGCCGCGAAACCAAAAGCTGCTTCCAAGACCACAAAGAAAACTGACGAATCAGTTGAAGAGGTGGCAGCACCTGAAGTAGCTTCAGAGCCAAAGCCTAAACTTTCAAAACTTGCTCCAAGTTCAATAACGGATGCACCAAAAGCTCCGAAACTTCCATCATCCACTCCAGGAATTCCAAGACCAGGAAACAATCCATTTGCTGCCAGTCAAGGAATGGGAATTCCAAGGCCTATGTCCAGACCTGGCAATAACCCATTTAATGCAAACCAGGGAATGGCTCGACCGGGAACTACTCGTCCAGGTGCAGATAGAGCAGGCGCAAGACCAGACGGTGCAACATCAAGACCAGGTGGTCAAAGACCAGGTGGCGCAGGCGGCGCTCGTCCAGGATTTGGTTCTGCAAAACCCGGACTTGGTGGGGGAGCTCCCGGAGGATTTCCTGGAAGACCAGGAGCCGGTGGTCGCGGACGCGGAGTCGGTGGCGGAACTGCAGGAGCGTTTGGTAAAGGCGGCGCTCGCGGACAGAGCAAGGCAAGAAAATCCAAACGCGCAAAACGTGAAGAGTTCGAACAAAGAAGTGTCCCAAGCCTTGGAGGCGCAGTTGTTCCACGCGGTGATGGCACAACCGTTATCAGGTTACGTCGCGGTGCTTCAATCCAAGACTTCGCAGACAAGATTGATGCCAATGCCGGTCAGCTAATTACAGTGCTCTTTGCCCTCGGTCAAATGGCTACTGCAACCGCCTCCTTGGACGAGGAAACTTTCCAGATTCTTGGAGAAGAGCTGGGTTACAAGATTGAAGTGGTTTCTCCTGAAGATGAAGAGCGAGAGCTATTCGAAGGATTCGGCCTCGATGTCTCAACTGACTACGACGATGATGAGAACGATCTAGTTGGGAGACCACCGGTAGTTACAGTCATGGGTCACGTTGACCATGGAAAGACTGCACTTCTGGACTCGATTCGAAATGCCAACGTTCAAGCAGGTGAGGCAGGTGGAATCACCCAGCACATCGGTGCTTACCAAGTTCACACCACTCACGAAGGCATCGATCGCGCAATTACCTTTATTGACACCCCAGGTCACGAGGCGTTCACCGCCATGCGAGCCCGTGGTGCCCAGGTCACCGACATTGCAATCTTGGTGGTTGCAGCCGACGATGGCGTTATGCCTCAAACAATTGAGGCCCTCAACCACGCCCAGTCCGCAGGGGTTCCAATTGTTGTTGCCGTAAACAAGATTGATAAAGAAGCTGCAAACCCAGACAAGGTCAAGCAACAGCTCACCGAGTTCAACCTGGTAGCTGAGGAATACGGCGGTGACGTAATGTTTGTACCTGTATCAGCTTTGAAGAAGCAAGGTATCACCGAACTACTCGATGCCGTGCTGCTTACCGCAGACGCAGCCTTGGACATGCGTGCAAACCCAAACAAGGATGCTCGAGGCGTGGCCATTGAAGCCAACCTAGATAGAGGTCGCGGAGCGGTTGCAACAGTTTTGATCCAGTCGGGAACGCTAAATGTTGGAGACTCAATTGTTGCCGGAAGCGCACATGGTCGAGTTCGAGCGATGTTCAACGAAGACGGAGAACCGGTCGAGCACGCAACCCCATCAAGACCAGTTCAGGTGCTAGGCCTTCAGAGCGTGCCTCGTGCCGGAGACACATTTGTTGTCACCGACGACGAGCGCCAGGCAAGACAGATTGCCGAAAAGCGCGAAGCAGCAGACCGGAATGCCCTACTTGCAAAAACTAGAAAGCGCGTCAGTCTCGAGGACTTCACCAAGGCTCTTGAAGATGGCAAGGTCGAGGCTCTCAACTTGGTTATCAAGGGTGACGTATCGGGTGCTGTTGAGGCACTGGAAGATTCACTTCTCAAGATTGAAGTTGATGACTCAGTCCAGCTTCGAATCATCCACCGTGGTGTTGGTGCGGTTACTGAATCCGATGTTAACCTCGCAACCGTTGATAACGCAATCATCATCGGATTCAACGTAAAGCCTGATAACAAGGCCAAAGATAGAGCCGACCGCGAGGGCGTTGACATTCGTTTCTACTCGGTAATTTATGCAGCACTGGAAGACATTGAAAAGGCCCTGAAGGGCATGCTCAAGCCCGAATATGAAGAAGTGCAACTCGGAACTGCTGAAGTTCGAGAGCTGTTCAAATCTTCCAAGGTTGGCACCATTGCTGGTTCGATTGTTCGCTCTGGCTCTATCAAGCGGAACTCTTTGGCAAGAGTATTGCGAGCAGGAAACGTTATTGTTGACAACCTCAAAGTTGACTCACTGAAGCGATTCAAGGATGACGCCAACGAGGTCAAGACTGACTTTGAGTGTGGAATTGGACTGTCTGGCTTCAATGACCTTGAGCTTGAGGACATCATCGAGACCTTCGAGATGCGTGAGAAACCAAGGGTTTAGAAATGGTTGATGTTGCAAGAGCTCGTAAGTTGGCAGAACGCATTAAGGTTTTGGTGGCTGAGGCGCTTGAAAAGGCCGTTAAGGATCCAGACCTGGGGTTTGTGACCATTACCGAGGTCAAGGTAACCCCCGATCTACAACATGCTCAGATTTTTTACACCGTCTATGGGTCAGATGAGAGCCGGATCAAAACCAACGAAATAATCAAACGCAACACCGGACGTATCCGCGGTGAAGTCGGTCACAATCTTTCAATCAGGCTTACGCCCACGATTGAATTCATAGCCGACGAATTACCTGAGAACGCCGCTCATCTGAATGACTTACTTGCTGAAGCTAGAGCTCGAGATGCTCAAGTTGCCAAGATTGCAGCAGGCGCAAAGCATGCGGGAGATCTAAATCCATACAAGGAGCCAAAGCAAATAGAAGACGAGGACTAATTTTGGCCTCACCTGGTTTGGTTTTGATTGATAAACCTACCGACTGGACTAGTCACGATGTTGTCGCCAAAGTCCGAAAGGCAGTTGGAACAAAAAAAGTTGGCCACGCCGGAACACTAGACCCGCTGGCAACTGGACTGCTGGTTCTAGGAATTGAATCTGGAACTAAATTGCTTACCTTTTTGGTGGGAGCCGATAAAACCTACGAGGCCACCATTCGATTGGGGCAGGCTACGGTTTCAGACGACTCGCAGTCAGAGACGATTTTTACCGCCAGCCCTCAAAAGCTAGCGAACTTGAATGAAAAAGCCGTTTTAGAACAGATTGCTAAACTCACCGGAGTTATTTCCCAAACCCCTTCATCAGTAAGCGCCATCAAGGTCGACGGGAAGAGGGCTTACGATTTGGTTCGTGCTGGTGAAACAGTGGAGCTAAAAAAGCGCGAAGTAACTGTTGCTGGCTTTGAGCTGCGAAGATTTTCCCGAGTGGATGATTTTGTTGATATAACAGTTACCGTTGACTGCTCATCGGGAACCTACATCAGGGCACTGGCACGAGATCTTGGAGCCGCTTTGGAAGTCGGGGGACACATAACTGCGCTACGAAGAACCAGAGTGGGAAACTTTGACGTGTCTCAGTCGAGCACATTAGAACAGTTAGACAATCTCAAGTTAATTCCCCTAATCGACGCAGCCAGGGACTTGTTTCCGGTGATTGAGCTGGAGGATTCGGATGTTACCGACTTAGTTCACGGAAAGAGACTTTTGGGCAGAGCATTGGCAGCTGGCCTGGTTGCCGGACGCTCACCTGAAGGGGAGCTCGTTGCGGTACTCGAGAGCGCAAATAAGGACTTAAAATCAGTTGTGGTCTTTCAAGGAGTAGTAAATGGTTGAGTGGTTATATCTGGCGCAGTTGTGGTTTGCGGTGATTGCTGGCATTTTCTCTTTGACTCTTGGTGGCATGAAGAAACTCCCAAGCCTCTGGAGCATTGGAGTCCTAGCGATAGTTTTGCTTGGCCTTATTGGCCAGCTCGTTTACTCCAGTATCGCCGTTGCGGGAGGCGCTAGCGCGAAAGTTGACACAGTTGAATACTTTGCGTACCTGCTTGTTGCCATCATGGTTCCGATAGCCGCTGGATTCTGGGGCTTGGTTGAAAGAAATCGATGGTCGACAATGATTCTCGGTGTGGCAGCCCTTACAGTTGCGGTAATGCTAGTTCGAATGAATCAAATCTGGACTGGAACCTACTAACCAAAGAGAGCATGGCTCATTAAGTGTCAAAAAAAAGCGCATCACTAGGTGTTGGCCGATTACTAATCGCCGTCTACGCCGTGTTTGCAGTTTCGGCAACCGCTAGGGCCTTGTTTCAGATTCTGACCAAATTTGAAGAGGCTCCTTTGGCATATTCTCTTTCTTTGCTAAGCGCCATGATTTACATTCTTGCAACTGTGTCTCTAGCTAAAACTGGAAAGACTTGGCGGAAAGTAGCAACCTACTCGGTGGCCTTTGAGCTTGTTGGAGTTGTCTCTATTGGGTCACTTTCGTTTCTTGTCCCTGAGCTTTTTGCGCATTCCAGTGTTTGGTCTGGCTTTGGTTCAGGCTATGGGTTCTTGCCTCTTGCTTTACCAATACTGGGCTTAGTGTGGATCAATAGATCAGGTAAGGGTAATTCAAGTGCAAACCTTTAGGACACTAAGTGAAGTTCCAAGCAACCTATCTGATACAGCCGTCACGATTGGTAAGTTCGATTGCCTTCACCTTGGCCATCAATCATTATTCGCGGAAGTAATTGCTTACGCGAGACAAAATCAGCTCGCCCCAACCATTGTGACTTTTGATAGACATCCAGATCACCTGCTTCGACCAGATCGCGCCAAAGCTCCCATTCTGGGTAGAAATCAAAAACATGAGATGCTAAATCAATCGGGAGCCGATTACTTGCTCGAACTCGAATTCAATCAAGAGCTTGCCGATAAAACTCCGGAACAGTTTGCTAAGCAGATATTGGTTGACACCTTGCGGGCAAAAATGGTCATGGTCGGCGAGGGTTTTCGGTTTGGAAATCAAGGCTCTGGAAACGCCCAAACTCTTCGTGAACTTGGGCAACTTTACGACTTTGAGGTAAGGGAAGTAAATCCTGTAGAAGTAGATGGCGAGATTGTTTCTACAACAAGAGTTAGAGAACTTCTTGACCAAGGCGATGTTGCAACCGTTGCCAGGCTTCTAGGTAGGGTGCACGTGGCAGTTGGAGTTGTTGAGCACGGCCTAAAAATTGGCCGAAAGATTGGCTTCCCCACGGCCAACTTATCCCGAGAAGCCGAGGGTTACTTGCCACTGGATGGTGTTTACTCTGGTTGGCTAGTTTCTGAGGGGGTTAAGTACCCGGCGGCTCACTCAGTTGGAATCAACGAGACCTTCCAAGCCGTACCAAGGCTTGTAGAATCCCATGTTTTGGATGAAACTGACCTAGATCTATACGACAAGGTTGTCACTCTGGAGTTCGTTGATTTTGTAAGACCCGTAGAAAAGTTTGACGGAGTTGACTCACTTGTTGCCCAAATCAATCTAGATTTAGAAGTGGTTAGAAAACAGTTAGGACTGAAATGAAAGTAACTTTTGCTGATGCGGTTAAATCCGGTTTCCTAAAATTTAGGGTTTTCAAGGGAACTAGCTCGAGGCCAGAGTATTGGTACTTTGTGCTGTTCTCAGTGCTACTGAGTATCGTGCTTGGCACGGTAGAAGCTTTGGTCTGGCCCCCAGCGCAAACCGAAGACATCATGGAAGCGCTACAGCAGCCCACACCCCTATCTAACGTTGCGGCGCTAGTTCTTCTAGTTCCTTCGCTAGCGGTAACGTCTCGAAGAATTCGGGATGCAGGTTGGTCGGGTAAGTGGCTCTGGGCTTTGCTATTGCCTGTTATTCCATTCGTTTTTGGTGCGGTAGGAACTATCAACTACCTAGAATCCGTTGCGTCTCCGTCCATCGAGGAATTGGCTAGCTTGATTTCATACTTCGTCCCAGCGGTTTTGTTGGCCATTATGGTTCAGATCTTCTTATTGGTACTATGCCTTCGCCCCAGCAAATCAAAGGAAGCCGGCAACCGATACGCCGAGTAGATTTTGGGGACTGGCGCAAGCGTGAGGTCCTAGAGTAAGCTTTTGGGGTTGCCGTGTATCGGCCGCGGATAGATAGAGCAAAAAACATATTGTTGTTTGCGCCGCGCAGCGAATAGAAGGAAGAAACCTTGTCACTAGAAGCAAAAGTAAAAAACGACATCATTGAGCAGTATGCAACTCACCCAGGTGACACCGGTTCTCCTGAAGTTCAAATTGCTGTTTTGTCACAGCGCATCAAAGATCTAACCGAGCACCTAAAGGAGCACAAGCATGACCACCACTCACGTCGTGGACTGCTTCTAATGGTTGGTCAGAGACGAAGACTGCTTGGTTACCTGCAAAAAGTCGACATTGGACGCTACCGTGCGCTAATTGAGCGCCTTGGTATCCGCCGCTAACTAGCAAAAACCCCATCTATTCACCTAGATTCCTAGGCAATTTTGTCTTACCCTGTTAGGCTTAAATGGAGCGATGAGGACAGGTTTGCTGGTCCTCGGTGGTGGATCTTGGGGTTTCCCAAGTTTTTCTACTGACGACCAGGCACGCTTTTCAAGTCTTGAAAAGCAAAAAATCTCTCGCCTCATTCTCGCTATGCGCGTTTGCCTAACAGTTAGGCGGATTCTTTTGCGCATTACAAGAACAAAGAGGAGGGACCATGGAAGGTCCAGAAATTAAATCAGCCGAAGCAGTAATTGACAACGGCAAGTACGGAAAGCGAACCATTCGCTTTGAAGCCGGAAGACTAGCGCAGCAAGCGCAAGGTTCGGCAGCTGTCTATCTTGACGGCGAAACAATGCTCTTTTCGGCAACTAGCGCAAGCAAGCAACCAAAAGACCAGTTCGACTTCTTCCCACTAACTATTGACGTTGAAGAAAGAATGTATGCCGCGGGAAGAATCCCAGGAAGCTTCTTCCGTCGTGAGGGTCGCCCATCAACCGAGGCAATTTTGGCATGTCGACTAATCGACCGTCCACTTCGCCCATCGTTCGTTGACGGACTAAGAAACGAAATCCAGGTCGTGGTGACAGTAATGTCTATCGAGCCAGATGAGCTTTATGACGTGTTGGCAATCAACGCGGCATCCATGTCAACCCAGATTGCTGGACTGCCATTCTCGGGCCCAATTGGTGGAGTGCGAGTTGCGCTTATCGATGGCCAGTGGGTAGCTTTCCCGAAGCATTCCCAACTAGACCGTGCTGTATTCAACATGGTGGTTGCTGGTCGTTTGGTTATGGAAGAAGGCAAAGAAGACATCGCCATAATGATGGTTGAAGCAGAGGCATCCGAAAATGCTTGGAACCTAATCAAGTCCGAAGGCGCAACAGCTCCTAGTGAAGAGGTTGTTTCAGAAGGTCTATTGGCTTCCAAGCCTTTTATCATGCAACTTATTAAGGCTCAGCAGGAATTAGCAAAGGTGGCATCACGCGAAAGCGCTGACTACCCAGTTTTCTTGCCATACACCGAAGAGTTCTATGCAGTCGTTGAAAAAGAAACTGAAACCGAACTTGCCAAGATCTACCAGGTTGCTGACAAGCAGTCCCGACAAGATCAAGACGACGCCTACAAGGCTTTGGTCAAAGAGAAGCTAGCCGCTTCTGTTTCCGAAGAAGACATGGGCATGTTTAGCGCAGCTTACAAATCCGTAACCAAGAAAGTTATGAGAAAGCGCGTTTTGGAAGAAGGAATCCGAATCGATGGAAGAGGATTGCGCGATATCAGAACCCTAGATGCTGAAGTTTCAGTTATACCTAGAGTTCACGGTTCAGCAATCTTCCAGCGCGGAGAGACTCAGATTCTTGGAGTTACCACATTGAACATGTTGAAGATGGAGCAGCAGATTGACTCATTGTCACCTGTGAAGACCAAGCGCTACATGCACAACTACAACTTCCCTCCTTACTCAACCGGTGAGACTGGAAGAGTTGGAACTCCTAAGCGACGCGAAATTGGTCACGGGGCTCTTGCAGAGCGTGCACTTGTTCCAGTACTGCCAGCAAGAGATGAGTTCCCTTATGCAATTCGTCAGGTCTCGGAAGCACTAGGTTCCAACGGATCCACTTCAATGGGTTCTGTTTGTGCCTCAACCCTTGCACTGCTAAATGCTGGAGTTCCACTGCGAGCTCCGGTAGCCGGTATCGCAATGGGACTTATCTCCGATGAGATTGATGGCAAGACACGCTACGCTGCCTTGACTGATATTCTTGGCGCAGAAGACGCACTTGGAGATATGGATTTCAAGGTTGCAGGTACTAGTGAATTCATCACAGCAATCCAACTCGATACCAAGTTGGATGGAATTCCAGCATCGGTTCTTGATGGAGCGCTACTTCAGGCTAAAGAAGCACGCCTGAAGATCCTTGATGTAATGAACCAGGCCATCAGCACTCCAGATGAAATGGCGCCAACTGCGCCACGAGTTATCTCAGTGAAGATTCCGCTGGACAAAATTGGTGAGGTGATCGGCCCTAAGGGCAAGATGATCAACCAGATCCAAGATGACACTGGAGCAGACATTTCCATTGAAGACGATGGAACCGTTTACATCGGTGCCGTTGACGGACCTTCAGCAGAAGCTGCCAAGGCTGCCATTAACGCAATTGCTAACCCGCACGTTCCTGAAATCGGAGAGCGTTTCTTGGGAACAGTTGTTAAGCTAGCTACCTTCGGAGCCTTTGTTTCCTTGGTTCCTGGTCGCGATGGACTGCTACACATCTCCGAGCTAAAGAAGATGTCGGGAGGCAAGCGCGTTGAGAACGTTGAAGATGTTCTCGAGGTCGGCCAGCGTATTCAGGTAGAAATTACCAAGATTGATGACCGCGGAAAGCTATCACTTTCCCCAGTCGAAACTGACGACAAGTAACCAAAAAGCTATATGACTGAAGTATTGTTCCCACTAGGACAATCTGAGTTATCGTTCACCGCTTCGGGTGGCACTTCTGTTCGCAGAAGTGTCCTCCCAAGCGGTGTTCGCGTCTTGACCGAGCAAGTCCCTGGAGCTCAAAGCGTTTCAGTGTCATTTTCTGTCGCAGTTGGGTCCAGGGATGAAACCAACAACCACTTTGGCAGCACTCACTTTTTAGAGCACCTGTTGTTCAAGGGCACCAAGAGCCGAACGGCGCTAGATATTGCCGTGGCTTTTGACTCTGTCGGTGGCTCATCGAACGCTTCAACTGGCAAAGAGCACACCTCGTATTACGCCAGAGTGCAGGACAAGGCTTTACCTATAGCGGTTGATGTAATCGCCGACATGCTTACCTCCAGCCTTATTGATCCAACCGAGTTCGAAAATGAACGCCCCGTTATTCTTGAAGAGCTCGCAATGAACGATGACGACCCGCACGATGTGGTGCACGAAGAGTTCTCCACGGCTGTTCTAGGTGGCCACCCTCTCGGAAGACCAATTGGTGGAACCCAGGAAACAATCTCTGCTGTAACCCGGGATGCGGTTTGGGAGCACTATCAGCAAAACTACCGCCCACAAGATCTAGTGGTGGCGGCCGCCGGTAGCGTCGATCACCAAGAATTAGTAAGACTAGTTGAGCAAGGATTACTCGCTGCTGGCTGGGATCTTTCGGTGAAGGCCGAACCGGTAGCGCGAAGGCTACTTCACCCAGCGCAAATTTCCAGAGGTGCGAAGCTCAAAGTGATCAATAGACCAATCTCCCAGGTGAATATTCTGGTTGGATCTCAGGGTCTTTCAGTTGACGACCCGAGAAGACACGCTATGGGCATTTTGAATACCGTTTTGGGTGGTGGGATGAGCTCCAGGCTTTTCCAGGAAATTAGGGAAAAGCGCGGTCTCGCATACTCTGTTTACTCTTTCAATCAGGGATACTCTGACGCTGCAACCTTTGGTTTGTATGCCGGCTGCTCTGCAGCAAAAGCTATTGAGGTAACTTCCTTGATGCTTGAGGAGCTAGAAAAAGTTGCAGCTGATGGCATCACCAGGGCAGAACTAGAGCTAGCTCAAGGAAACATCTCGGGAAGCCTCGCGCTCAAGTTTGAAACTAACCAAGCCCGAATGTCTAGACTGGCCACCGCAGAAATAGTCTCTGGTGAGTTTATGGATTTGGATGAATCACTCTCGCGCTTTGAGCAAGTCACTCTTTCGGAGGTTCAAGCTCTCGCGGCAGAACTGGTTTCTAGACCAAGGTCGCTAGTTGCCGTTGGTGATGTTGATCAGGCAATGTTTGATCAATTTGTAAGCTAGCTCAAGGTAAGTTGGAGCGTATGAGCACGAGTATTAGCCTTATCGGAGCATCCGGTCGAATGGGTCAGCTAACTTTGGGTCTGATTGATAACGACCCAAGCCTTTCTCTTCACAGTGCACTGGGCTCTGCTAATTCGCTAAACGAAGCTCTTGGCGCTGATTTAGTCATAGATTTTACAAACCCGGATGTCTCAGAGCGGGTAGTGGATTTTGCAATTGAAAACAATTTGCGATTAATCGTGGGAACAAGTGGCTGGACCAAGGAAAAAATCGAACGAGTTAAGACCAAGCTTGCAGGTAGCTCTGCTGTAATCGCTATTGTGCCAAACTTCTCAATTGGCTCGGTGCTTGCCACAAAGTTTGTGGCTGAAGCCTCCAAGTATTTCAATGGCATCGAGATCATTGAAACTCACAACGTGACCAAGATTGATGCCCCTTCGGGCACTGCACTTTACACATCGCAGGCAATTGCGGAAGCTCGAAATGGCGAGCCTGCAGATATCCAGCAGGGTGAAGTAAAGGACCCATTGTTCAATGGAATCCCTATAAGAAGCGTTCGACTAGAAAATAAGCACGCCGAGCAGGAAGTAACTCTAACGGCGGCTAACGAATTTCTCTATGTGAGGCACGAAGTCACCTCTCATGAGGTTTATGCCAAAGGTATCTTGCTTTCAATCAATAAGGCGATGAAGCTAACTGGTTTGAGTGTTGGAATGCTTGCTTTGTTGGAAGTTGACTAAATTGACCTCCGCAAAACTTGGCGCTTTAGTCATGACTGGATTGCTTGGCGTTTACCTGACCTTGGTCTGGGAACGATCTATCGGATTTATCTCTTCGAGTGAACCAGTTGCTGTGGCAATTGGTTCACTTATGCTTTTTTTCCCAATTCTTGGCGCCTGGGGCATTTTTCTTGAGCTTCGCTTTGGTCTACAAATCGAGAAGCTGGGGGAGAAGCTAAAAACTGAGGATTCTTGGCCCAGATTTGATTTCGAACTAAGACCCAGCGGTCGCCCAACCAGAGACTCCGCCGAGGCTGTATTCGAAAAGTATCGAGAGGGCGTAGCTAGCGATGAGTCAAACTGGAAGTCCTGGTTTGCACTCGGCCTTGCCTACGATGCTGCAGGAGACAGAGCAAGAGCCAGAAAGGCAATGCGAACAGCAATACTTCTAAGCAAGAACTAACTCTTTGAAGGAATTAACCCAATTCTCTTTAGTCCGAGATATATCTGGCAACCAAGGCAGTATGCAAATACCGCATTCAAAAATGCTGCGGTGAATGCCGCAGCTGCGGCAACTGGCAAGGCGTAGGCCACTCCCAATAGATGCAACGCCAATCCGGTGCCAGTAACGATCAATCCAACAAACTGAGCAAAGTGCACCGGGGTGGCGTTTTCCAGCGCAGTCGGTGCTTTCAAGGCTGGTCGCACCAGGTACTTGAAAACGTAAGAGTATGGGTGTTTTGCTGGACCAACTGCGGTTCCGATAACGAACATTGCAACCGAGAAACTCATTATTCCAAGAGCAATTGTGATTGTTTCTGGATCAAGGCTTAGGTAGATTACCAAAACCATGAGGACGGATGTAATCGCTGCTCCAAATCTTGGACCCCTTGGGTCTATTCCCTTGGGTGCGTTGTTTGTTGAACTCATTTGATCTCCAGTTTCTCTAGTTCTTGGGCAATTACATTAGCTTTTGGTGCGCCACCGATTCGCGCTTGGACTTTGCCGTTTCTATCCAAGATCAATGTGGTGGGTGTTTGCATGACATTAAAGTGGGCTGCTAAATCCATTCGATCGGTAAGGTCAACTTCCACGTGCGCAAGGTCCGGGTGTTTTGATTCCAACTCCTTGAAATACTTGGCCGTTTGAACGCAGATCGAGCATACTTCGGTGGAAAACTGCAGCAAGGTTGCTTTATTGCCAAAATTTGTGACTGGCTTACCGGACCTTGTTGCCTTGAGTTTTCCAAGGTCAACTAGCTCCCCAGATCGAACCATCTTGGCCCGTCCGGTTCGGCTCCGCCACCAAAAGCCAGCAACAAGTGCTGTAAGA
Source organism: Rhodoluna sp. (assembly GCA_044239775.1). GTDB lineage: Bacteria > Actinomycetota > Actinomycetes > Actinomycetales > Microbacteriaceae > Rhodoluna. The sequence goes on from JBIIAT010000007.1 coordinate 25,456, forward strand.
ACCAGTGCGGCGATAATAGCAACCCTGAAATCCAAAGCTTTCCCAATCTGATTAGCAATATTTGACCCAGCATTAGTCAACTGGTTTGCCCTAGAGATTATGCCCGATTTTCGGGAAATTTTTCAGGCTCAAGATGGTCCTTGAGGGCCTCCAGCCTTGTTCTAGATAAGCTGGTCAGATGTCCGAAGTAGTTTTTAGATCCGATGTCACTGTCGAGTTAGTTCGCGCCAACGCCAGTGACCAAGATGTGCTGTTTGCAGCCCGGGTTTCAACCCAGGGAGAGCAGTCACTTGAAGCTGCAACAGCTAACAAAGATGCCGAGGCCGATTCTCGTGACCGAGGCCTAATCAACTATTTGATGCGCGATCGTCACGGCTCTCCGTTTGAGCACAACTCGATGACTTTTTATGTCCAGGCGCCCATATTTGTTTTTAGGGAATTCATGCGCCATCGAATCGCTAGCTACAACGAAGAGTCTGGTCGCTATAAAGAGCTTTCTCCAGTTTTCTATGTTCCAGGACCGGATAGAAATTTGGTTCAAACCGGAAAAACCGGGCACTACGAGTTTCTTCCAGGTTCTGCAGAGCAGATTGCCCTGGTAGAGCAAGAATCCAGAACTGCTTCGATTAGCGCCTATGAGTCCTACCAGAGAATGTTGGAAGCCGGTGTGGCCAGAGAGGTGGCGCGCATCGTCTTGCCGCTAAACATTTACTCCAGCATGTATGTGACTATGAACTCGCGTGCTTTGATGAACTTTCTGAGCCTTCGAACCAAGCGTGAGGGCACGCACTTTCCCTCTTTTCCGCAGCGGGAGATTGAAATGTGTGCTGAAAAGATGGAAGATTTCTGGGCCAAGTTGATGCCGTTCACCTATGAGACCTTTAACCAAAACGGCCGAGTAGCACCCTAAGTTAGCTCTGGGCTATGGTTTATCCATGGCAAAAACAAATCATGGCATTTTCGGTCAGGTGCTTGTAGCACTTGTCACGCCAATGACGCCTGAGGGTGAAGTTGATTGGGACTCCACCGAAAAGCACATGGACTACGTCATATCAAACGGAGCGGATGGAATCGTGGTCACCGGAACAACCGGTGAAACTAGCACCCTAACCGACCCTGAGAAAATCAAGCTGGTTGAGGTTGGTAAATCTGTCGCTGCCGGACGAGCCAAGATTATTACTGGTGGTGGATCCAATGAAACCGCTCATGCCATGCAGCTATACAAAGCCAGCGAGAAAGCTGGCGCCGATGGCGTAATGATTGTCACCCCTTATTACAACAAGCCAACTCAAGCTGGAATCCTGACTCATTTCCGCTTAATAGCTGATTCAACTGACCTGCCAGTGATTTTGTATGACATTCCGGGAAGAACCGGAGTCGCTATTTCACAGCAAACTTTTCATCGGGCAGCTAAGCACCCAAACATAATTGCCGTAAAAGACGCCGTGGGTGACTTAGCTCAGGCATCAAGGCTTATGAACGAAACCGATTTGATGTATTTTTCCGGCGACGACTCCAACGTGCTACCTCATCTATCCATTGGAGCAACTGGTTTGATCGGTGTAACAGCTAACGTGGCGCCTGCTGCATATCGGGAATTAGTTGACGCCACTAACCGTAACGATTTTGATCACGCTCTTACCGTTCACAATGCGCTTGAGCCACTGCAGCGCGCCATCATGACACACGTTCCCGGCACGGTAGCCGCCAAATATGTATTAGATGGCCTGGGCCTTATTTCTTCTGCCCGTGTTAGATTGCCATTAGTTGGACCAGAAGATGATGAGGCGGCTCGCATCGAAGATGGAATAGAGAAAGTCGGATTAGTTCCAGGGCTTTCCTTCGAAAACTTTAGACCAGATAGAAACGCCGCAGCTGGTGGTGCATTGCCCAAGGTGGCAGGCACAACCAGATAACGCTAGAAAGAAGAACCTGTGGTTCAAACCCTGCCGTTACCGGCAAAGCTTCAAAACGATGTCATGAGAATTATTCCACTCGGTGGAATTGGCGAAATCGGCCGCAACATGACCGTGTTCGAAATCAACGGCAAGATACTGATTGTTGACTGCGGTGTTCTGTTTCCCGAGGAAAACCAACCTGGAGTAGATGTAATCCTGCCCGACTTTGGATATCTTCGAGACAGACTTGATGACATCATCGGATTGGTTCTAACCCACGGTCACGAAGATCACATCGGGGGAGTGCCATATTTACTTCGTCTCAAGGCTGACATTCCGATACTTGGATCGGCTCTTACCCTGGCCTTTATTGAAGCCAAGGCCAAAGAGCACAAGATGAGTCTTTTCACTCACACCGTATCTGAAGGTGATATCGAAAAGATGGGTGATTTCGAACTTGAATTCGTGGCCGTTAACCATTCGATTCCAGACGCCCTCGCAGTGGTAATCAAGTCCCAGGCGGGCACAATTTTGCATACTGGGGATTTCAAAATGGACCAGATCCCACTTGATGGCAGGCTCACCGATCTTCGAGCGTTTTCTCGAATTGGGGAAGCTGGATTAGACCTCTTCCTTTGCGATTCCACTAACGCTGATGTTCCTGGTTTTACGCCACTTGAAAAAGACATCGGACCAGTCTTAGAAGATGTAATTGGCAGAGCCACCCAGCGCGTTATTGTTGCCTCCTTTTCTTCCCACGTTCACAGAGTCCAACAGGTAATCGATGCAGCCGTTAGTAACGGTAGAAAAGTTGCAATGGTTGGTAGATCAATGGTTCGTAACATGCACATCGCCAGTGAACTTGGTTACCTAACCGTGCCAGACGGAGCGCTAGTTGAGCTAAAAGATGCTTTGAGTCTTGATCACAACCGAGTTGTGTTTATGTCAACCGGAAGCCAGGGAGAACCTATGGCCGTATTGTCCAGGATGGTGAATCTCGAGCATGAAATTGAAATTGCTCAAGGGGACACTGTGATTCTGGCAAGCTCGCTAATTCCAGGTAACGAGAATGCGGTTTATCGAATCATTGACGGACTCACCAAGCTCGGTGCCAACGTGATTCACAAAGGTAACGCCAAAGTCCACGTTTCTGGACACGCTGCAGCCGGTGAGCTGCTCTATGTTTACAACATCTTAAAACCCAAAAACGTCATGCCTGTTCACGGTGAGTATCGGCACCTAATGGCCAACGCGAAGCTCGCCGAACAAACCGGCGTAAAGCCAGAAAACATTATCTTGGCCGAAGACGGTTTTGTAATTGATTTAGCTAACGGGGTTGCCAAGGTAGTTGGCGAAGTTGAGTGCGGACTGCTCTTTGTTGATGGCAAGACAGTCGGCACCATAACGGAAGAAGATTTGAAGGATCGTCGCATTTTGAGCGAAGAGGGCTTCATATCGGTTTTTGTTGTGATAGATCCTAAGACTGGATTGATTACTGCAGGTCCTGAGATTCGGGCGAGGGCATTTGCGGAAGAAGATCACGTATTTGATGATGTGAAACCTCAAATTGAAAAGGCTTTATTGCTTGCGGCGAGAGAGGGAATCAAAGACACCCATCAGCTGCAACAGGTGATTAGACGCAGTGTCGGAGGCTGGGTTTCAAAAGCACATCGCAGGCGTCCAATGATCATCCCAGTGGTAATTCACGGCTAGCCGCCCTTGGTTACGCGGGTTTTGGCCAGTGCGCTAGTAGTTTAAAAGTCATGGCAACGCGAAAACCGACTCCTGCGAGAAAGCGCGCCCCGGCCAAAACTCAGGTCTTGGGAGCAACTAAGTCGGTAGCATCTGAAAGATCCTTGCTTGCTAGGTTTTACCTGTTTCTAGCTCATGGGTTTGGCTCATTAGCTAGGGCACTTTCTCCCAACCAGATCGCGCTAGAGGATAGACGCGATGGGCCACCATTTTTTATGGCCATTCTTGGCGTCTTGGGAGTGGTTTTTAGCTGGTTTCTAATCCAAGAACCTTGGGCGCAAACTTTGAACTCTTGGACCTTCGGAATGTTATTTGGTCCGGTTTCCTTTGTCCTCCCAGTAATCATGATTGTGTTCGCTTTTTATCTGGCCAGGCACCCTTCGACCACCAGAGACAATTCCAGAATTGGAATAGGTCTTTTCCTGTTACTAATAACAAGCTCAGGCTTCTTCCATTTGTTTAGTGCTCAGCCACAACCCACCGATGGTGTAGATGCACTGAGCCAAGCTGGAGGGTTACTTGGCTGGCTGATCGCGATTCCATTTTTGGCGACAATCACCATCTGGGGAGCAGCACCAGTTCTTGCACTATTTGGTTTTGCGTCAGTTTTGATAATGACTAAGACCGCTCCAAATAAAATTGGTGAACGGTTGCAGCAGCTCTATGAATACTTATTTGGATCTTCGCTTCGCGGTAGTCACGAACAAATCGAGCAGCCTGAGTTACATGATGCTTTTGATGGATCAAAGGCTCCGTGGTGGCGAAGAGGTAGAAAAGACGAAGGGGCTTATGACTCTGCGCTCGTGGAGCAAGAAGATTTGGTTGATGACCTACTGGAACAACCAGTAACCAAAGAAATTCCAGTGATTGAATCAGTACTTGAGCCCGAAGCATTATTTGATGAAGAGCCGGAGGATTCTGAACCAGTAGCTGCTGTTGGCAGAACCCAAAGAACCTATAAGCTTCCAGACCAGTCTCTTCTGGGTCCGGGTACAATTCCAAAACTTAAATCTGAAGTTACAGACGAGGTTGTTTCGGCAATTAGCTCTGTTTTCAGTGAGTTTGATATTGAGGCAACAGTGACTGGTTTTTCCAGAGGACCGACTGTCACAAGGTATGAGGTGGAGCTTGCCGCTGGGGTGAAGGTTGAGGCTGTAACAAGACTGGCCAGCAACATCTCTTATGCGGTTGCTTCCAATGAAGTTCGAATCCTTGCGCCAATTCCAGGTAAGAGCGCGATTGGTATCGAGATACCAAACACCGATCGAGAAACAGTTTCTTTGGGTGATGTGCTTCGGTCTCAAAACGCCAAGCTGTCTCAACACCCGCTCACAATTGGCATAGGAAAAGACGTCGAGGGCGGCTTCGTGGTGGCAAACCTAGCCAAGATGCCTCATCTTTTGGTGGCTGGTGCAACCGGAGCGGGTAAGTCCAGTTTCGTCAACGCCATGATTACCTCCATCCTGATGCGGGCCAAGCCAGCTGAGGTAAGACTGGTTTTGATTGATCCGAAACGAGTCGAATTGGCCGCCTATCAGGGTGTTCCGCACCTGATTACTCCAATCATTACTAATCCGAAGAAAGCCGCAGAGGCTTTGCAGTGGGTAGTAAAAGAGATGGACATGCGCTACGACGATCTAGCGTCTTTTGGGTTCAAACACATTGATGATTTCAACAGGGCAGTTGTGGCAGGCGAACTAACGGTTCCAGAGGGCTCAACTAGAAAATTGCAGCCATACCCATACCTGTTGGTAGTTGTTGATGAGCTCGCTGATTTGATGATTGTTGCTCCAAGGGATGTTGAAGACTCGATAGTGCGTATCACCCAGCTAGCTCGCGCCTCGGGTATTCATCTGGTGCTGGCAACTCAAAGACCATCTGTAGATGTAGTGACAGGACTTATTAAGGCAAACGTTCCTTCCAGGCTCGCGTTCTCCGTTTCGTCCATTACAGACTCCAGGGTTATTCTCGATCAAACCGGTGCCGAGAAGCTGGTTGGTCAAGGTGACGCACTGTTTTCACCCATGGGAACCAACAAGCCGATTCGAGTTCAAGGCGCTTGGGTTGGCGAAGTCGAGCTTCACAAAGTTGTCGATCACGTCAAGGCTCAGATGGAGCCCGAGTATCGTTCGGACGTTGCCGTGACAGCAACAGCACGAGTCGTGGATTCGGACATCGGTGATGATTTAGATGTGCTGCTTCAGGCAACGGAGCTGATTGTGAATTCACAATTTGGTTCAACCTCAATGCTGCAGCGCAAGCTCCGGGTTGGTTTCGCTAAGGCTGGAAGATTGATGGATCTTTTGGAATCCAGAAATATTGTCGGACCATCGGAAGGATCCAAGGCAAGGGACGTATTGGTCAAACCTGAAGAGCTTGCAAACGTTTTGGCTCAGCTTCGAGGCCAGAAGCCCCAGACTCTGGGGGTTTCAACTGATGACTCGGATGGCGACGAGGATGCCTGGAATCTGACAGGACGAAATTGAATATTCCCAACTCCATCACGATGATCCGCATCTTGATGGCACCGATTTTTGTTGCGATTCTCCTTAGTTTTCCCGAGCAAAACTCCTGGCCAAGGTTTCTAGCCCTCACTTTGTTTGTCGTGGCAATTTCGACAGACGGACTTGACGGGTTGATTGCTCGACGGACCGATAAGGTCACAGACTTAGGAAAGTTGCTCGATCCAGTTGCCGACAAGGTGCTAATTGGCGGAGCTCTGTTGGCTTTATCGGTTTTAGGTGAAATTGATTGGTGGGTTACCGCAATCATTTTGTTTCGAGAGCTCGCTGTTACCGGATACCGCTTAGTTGTCGCTCGCAAGGTGACTATTCCTGCAAACCTTGCTGGGAAACTAAAGACAATCTTGCAGGCCGTTGCTGTTGGCGTAGTTCTGGCACCATTTGAAGTATGGGTGCCAGCTTGGAGCTTTTTGGAAGAGGGCTGCATATATCTTGCCCTAGCTGCAACTTTGGTTTCGGGTGTTCAGTTTTTTCTAGCCGCAAGAAAATCATGAGTTCCGCAGCAAAAGTTTTACAAGTGCTTCGAGACCAAGGCAAGTTTTTGGTTGTCGCCGAATCTCTAACTGGTGGGTTGCTTACTGCCGAATTTACCGCCATCGCGGGAGCATCGGATGTTTTGCTTGCGGGGATTGTTGCTTACGATACGAAACTAAAGCACGAACTTCTTGGTGTTTCGAATCAGCTACTAGAAAACCAAGGTCCAGTGGATCCAGAAGTTGCCGCCCAAATGGCAGAGGGCCTTAGAACGAAAATTTCAAACAAATCCGGCCTAGCTGTGGAGCAAATTGTGGCAATATCGACAACCGGAGTGGCTGGCCCAGCCACTCAAGGCGACAAACCGGTCGGGGAGCTCTACATCGCTATTTCTAATTTGGGCTCGACCAAGGTTTTTGCCCACCAGCTATCTGGCGACCGGGCCGAAATCCAGAAATCTGCGGTTTTGCTGGGAGTGGGACACCTCTGGGAAGAAATTACGGGATAATCTAGTTATCCATGTCAGAGTCAACCGATAGATTTAGAGCAAGAAGCAAAGGAGGGTCGCGTGGCACTAGTTAGAACTGAAATTGGAGATGTCCTGCGGGATCTCAGGTTGCAAAAGGGCCAGACCCTGCGTCAAGTAGCCGCCCGCGCCAGCGTGGCCTTGGGTTACCTGAGTGAGCTTGAAAGAGGCCAAAAAGAGGCTTCATCGGAGATTTTGGCCTCGGTTGCCGATGCCCTAGAGGTACCGCTATCGGTTGTTTTGCGGGAAGTTTCGGACCGAATTGCCCTAGTCGAGGGGGTTTTGCCTGAGGAGTTCATGGCAACTAGCCTCTCTGGCAAGGAAGTGTCGGATTTGATAGTCCCAATTGGCTTTGTCCAGGACTTCAATGAGCAGCTCGAAAAGGACCTGCTCGGCGGTCGTATTTAGGCTGCCGGATCTAATCCATTGCGCCTTAGCCAGTTCCAAGAGTTAATGTCCGACGAGTTCGGCAATTCCCAGGCCCAAGTGCTGATTCGTGACCTTGCCCTGTTGGAGCTAGGGGATAAGACTGCAGCATCTTTGCTGGCCTCAGGTGAGGACCCAAGGCAGATCTGGCTTGCTATTTGCAGGGTTCAGCAGGTCCCGGAAGAGCGATGGACCGGTCTGGACAAAAAAGCTAAAAAACAACACGCCGAGTAGAAATATACTCGAAATCTTGTTCGAATCCTGCTAGGGTGTTTCCAAGACAGCTTTAGGGTCAAAGTTATACACAAATTGGTGTTTTGAGCCTTCAGTTGTCGGTAGTCAAAAGTAATCTCAGAACCACACCAAATTGAAAGAGGAACCCCAAATGCCATCAGCTTCAGATCGCGAGAAAGCACTCGACACCGCTCTAGCCCAGATCGAACGTCAGTTTGGCAAGGGTTCCGTAATGAGACTGGGCTCTGACGAGCGCGCCCCAGTCGAGGTCATCCCAACCGGGTCAATTGCTCTTGATGCAGCACTTGGTACTGGTGGATTGCCGCGCGGCAGAATTGTTGAAGTTTATGGACCAGAATCTTCGGGTAAAACTACCGTTGCCCTACACGCTATTGCCAACGCTCAGCGCGCTGGAGGAATTGCCGCATTCATAGATGCCGAGCACGCCTTGGATCCGGAATATGCCAAGGCGCTCGGTGTCGACACCGATGCACTGCTGGTTAGCCAACCAGACACCGGTGAGCAAGCTCTGGAGATAGCTGACATGCTAGTTCGCTCTGGTTCGGTGGACGTCATCGTAATCGACTCAGTTGCTGCCTTGGTTCCTCGCGCGGAAATCGAAGGAGAAATGGGTGACACTCACGTCGGTTTGCAAGCCAGGTTGATGTCTCAAGCGCTTAGGAAGCTAACCGGTGCCCTAAGCAACACCAACACCACGATGATCTTTATCAACCAGCTACGTGAAAAAATCGGAGTCTTCTTCGGAAGCCCAGAAACCACCTCCGGTGGTAAAGCCCTGAAGTTCTATGCTTCGGTTCGGCTAGATATTCGAAGAATCGAAACTCTAAAAGATGGCACCGAGGCTGTTGGAAACCGCACCAGGGTGAAAGTTGTCAAGAACAAGATGGCGGCACCTTTCAAGCAGGCTGAGTTTGACATTATTTACGGAACCGGAATCTCTCGCGAAGGCAGCCTGCTGGACTTTGGAGTTGAGCACGAGGTAGTAAAGAAATCCGGTGCTTGGTACACCTATGAAGGTGAGCAGCTTGGTCAGGGTAAAGAAAACTCCAGGAACTACCTGATCGAGAATCCAGATGTTGCCAACGAAATTGAAAAGAAGATCAAGGCCAAGCTCGGCGTGGGAGTACCACGTGCAGTGGCTGATCTTCCAGTCGAGGAAGCCCCGGAGGCCCCTAAGAAGGCTGCATCCGCAGGTTAATAATGCTCTCCTCGGTGGACAACTTAGAAGAGCGAGCAAGAAGGATCATTCTGCGGCTTTTGGAAAAAGGTCCTAAATCCTCCGCGGAACTTCTCGAAGTCTTACTAAAAAACGAAATACCTGCAGAGATAGCCAAACCCCTTATCGAGCGCTTCACCGAGGTCGAGCTAATCAATGACCAGGTTTATGCCCAGGATTTAGCAGATGCCAGCCGCAGAACCAAAGGCCTGGCTCGCTCGATGGTGAAAAGAAAGCTTGAAACTAAGGGCTTGGACAAAGAGCTAATCGATCAGGTCGCATCAGAAATCAGCGATGAGGATGAGCTGGCTGTTGCCACCGAGCTTGCAATCAAGCGATTAGGCCAACTTAGTCACCTACAGCCTGAAGTGCGGAAACGAAGATTGGTTGGATTTTTGCAAAGACGAGGTTTTGGCTCCAGTGCTGTATTTGCTGCCATTAGGGAAGCGGAGTCCGACGCGGTAAAATCGTAAGCCTGATGCTTACCAAGACCCGAAGCTACGAGGTTCGAACCTACGGCTGCCAAATGAACGCTCATGACTCTGAGCGAATTTCGGGGCTTCTTGAAGACGCAGGGTATCTACCTGGTGAAATCGGTGATTCAGATGTGGTCATTTTCAATACCTGCGCAGTTCGGGAAAATGCCGACAATAAGCTCTATGGAAACCTCGGCACGTTACTTGCCAAGAAAGAGCAGGACCCAAACTTCCAAATCGCAGTGGGCGGATGTCTCGCTCAAAAAGACCGTGACCTGATAATCAAAAAAGCCCCGTGGGTTGATGTTGTGTTTGGTACTCACAACATGGGTTCTCTTCCGGTGCTTCTCGAAAGAGCCAGACACAACCGAGAAGCTCAGGTTGAAATCATCGAAGCTTTAGAGACTTTCCCATCTGACCTACCAACCAAACGTGATTCCTCGTATTCGGGAATGGTGTCCATTTCGGTGGGCTGTAATAACAGCTGTACCTTTTGCATAGTTCCATCGCTGCGCGGTAAGGAAAAAGACCGCCGACCAGGAGAGATTCTTAGCGAGATCAAGGCCATGGTCGACGACGGGGTTATCGAAATCATGCTGCTTGGACAAAACGTGAACACCTATGGGGTTGAGTTTGGTGATCGCGGAGCCTTCGCGAAGCTACTTCGGGCTTGTGGTGAAATTGATGGCCTAGAGCGAGTTCGGTTTATTTCCCCGCATCCCGCAGCTTTTACTGACGATGTAATCGACGCCATGGCAGAAACTCCAAATGTGATGCCCCACCTACACATGCCATTACAGTCCGGTTCCAATACCATTCTCAAGGCGATGAAACGCAGTTATCGAACAGACAAGTACCTGGGCATTCTGGATCGGGTCAGAGATGCCATGCCAGAGGCGTCAATAACTACTGACATCATTGTTGGCTTCCCTGGCGAAACTGAGCAGGATTTTCAAGACACTATGGAAATTGCCACCAAGTCTCGTTTTACGATGGCCTATACCTATCAGTATTCCAAGCGACCCGGAACACCGGCAGCTGACATGCCTGATCAAATCTCCAAAGAGGTTGCTCAAGAAAGATATGAGCGACTAATAGAGCACGTGAACGAGATTGCATGGCAGGAAAACAAGAAGCAGATCGGCAAAAAAGTTGAGGTACTGGTCGGCAACCACGAGGGTCGCAAAGACTCACAAAACAACAGACTCAGCGGTCGTGCAAGAGACAGCAGGTTGGTGCACTTTGAGCTACCCGCCGACAAGAAGGAACCAAGACCGGGCGATCTAGTTACGGTTCAGGTAACTGACGCTAAACCATACTTCTTGTTGGCTGATCAGCCAACCGCTGGTTACAGCATGGTTCCAACTAGAGCCGGTGATGCCTACGACGCACTCGAGGCAGCATCCTGCTCTGTTGATTCGAGTGCAGCCAAGGGTGTCAGCATTGGACTTCCTACCCTGAAAAGAAAGTAATGCCGGCGAAACTCATTGCCATTGTGGGCTCGACCGGAACCGGTAAGAGTGAGCTAGCAATTCGGATTGCTGAGACCATGGCCCAAGAGGGTTCAGCAGCCGAGATAATCAATGCCGATGCAATGCAGCTCTATAGAGGCATGGACATTGGAACAGCGAAGTTGCCTGTTTCCGAAAGGCGCGGAATCGAGCATCACCTTATCGATGTTCTTGATGTCACACAGGAGTCTACGGCGGCAGAATATCAGAAGCTGGCACGAGCCAAAATCTTGGAGATTCAATCACGCGGTGTCTTACCAATTTTGGTTGGGGGTTCAATGCTTTATGTTGCAGCGGTATTGAACAACTTTGAGTTCCCTGTTCGCGACAAAGACCTAAGAGCAGTGCTGGAGCAAGAACTACTAGAGCTAGGTCCTAACGTTATGCACCAGAAGCTAACGGAGTTGGATGAGATTGCAGCGAGTCGAATTGATAAGGAGAATGGCCGCCGTATCGTAAGAGCACTTGAGATTGTAACCCTCACCGGTGAACCATTTGCAGCAGCTCTGCCAGACGAGATTGATTCCTGGCAGGAAGTGTTGGAAATTGGTTTACGGATGGATCGCGAGACGCTGGTTGCCAGATTGGAGCAGCGAGTGCGGTTGATGTGGAGTAAGGGAATGGTTCAGGAGACGAATGCTTTGATTACCAAGGGACTTCGTGACTCAGTCACTGCAGGCTACGCAATCGGCTACGCACAAGCTCTAGCGCAATTAGACGGCGAGCTCACTGAAGATCAGGCGATTGAATCAACCACCAAGCTGACACAAAAATACGCCAGACGGCAAATGTCTTGGTTCAAGCGCGACACCCGAATCAACTGGCTGGATGCCCTAGACCCTGAGGTTACAAATTTGGCAATTGCGTTGGTGCGCAAGCACAATCTCCTCGCCTCTCGCCCGTAGGCTTGGAGCATGACAATCATTGCTTTCACCAAGGGCCACGGCACCGGAAACGATTTCGTGCTGGTTCTGGACCCCGAAGCAGAGCTTTCTCTTAGCCCAAAACAGATTGCCAAAATCTGCGACCGGCGCTTTGGAATCGGGGCCGATGGCTTCATTAGGGTCGTAAAGACCTCAAGAATTCCAGAGGGTAAAGCAATTCTCGAAGTCGAGCCTGCCGCCAACTGGTTTATGGATTACTACAACGCTGATGGTAATGCGGCAGAGATGTGCGGGAACGGGGTAAGGGTTTTTGCAAAATACTTACTTGATCGCCGGCTAGCAAAGATTGAGGGTGGTTCAACTCTTGCTGTTGGTACTCGCGCCGGTGTTAAGGACCTCACTCAAGGATCTAATGGCTTTGCAGTTGACCTTGGTCGGTGGAAGCTAACGAGTGAATTCACCGTGGAAGCTGGCGGAATTGAAGTTGCAAGACCTGGTCAGGGCATTGAGATTGGAAACCCACATGTTGTAGTTGCGCTATCAAGCGACGCAGAGCTCAAGCAGCTAAAGCTCTTTGAAGCTCCAAATGTTGAACCAACCCCAGCAAACGGTGTCAACGTGGAGTTTGTAGTACCAAACGACCCCATGGTTAAGGATGGTGTTGGCTATTTCTCTTTTAGAGTGCACGAGCGTGGTGTTGGTGAGACATTGTCTTGTGGCACAGGTATCGCAGCCGCAGCTCTAGCAACCAGATACTGGGCAGGAGCAACTGCTCCCAACCAGTGGCAGGTGCAAGCTTTGGGTGGAGTAGTGGCGGTTCGCATGTTTGCTACCGAAGACGGGGAGCACGTATCTATAAGTGGTCCCGCGGAGCTGACCTTTGACGGAGAGATGGACCTAGACAGCCTCTAGGAAGTGCGCAGCACCTTGATGATTCGATAAGTTTTTATCGAAGTGAGCCTAGATACTTCGTATCCCTCAATCAGAGTCTCGGTTAGCCATTTTTGAAGCGAATCGGAGCCAAGGTTTTTCTGAACTACGAGATAGGCAGAGCCACCTTTCTCCAAACGAGGAAGCCATGTCAGAAGCAATCCGTGAAGCTCTTTTTTGCCGATTCGAATCGGTGGGTTAGACCAGATACCGGAGAACTTTATGTCTGGTTCGACAGACTCTGGGGTTGCGGTTTGGATATTGGAAAGTCCCAAGGTTTTGGCGTTTTCGGCTGTTAGCTCTAGAGAGCGGCTGTTTACATCAACCGCCCAAACTTTGGCCTTGGGGCTGTGCTTGGCAAGATTTAGGGCTATAGGCCCCCAGCCACAACCTAGGTCAAGAATGTTGCCATCTTTTGGCGCTAGTTCGAGGTGATCGATAAGCACTGCGGTTCCAACATCAAGGCGCAGGGGAGAGAAGGTTCCAGAGGCTGTGCTTACTTGGAAAACCTCACCAGCAACATCGAGCTCAATTTGCTTGGGCTGGTAATTGCTTTTAGGTTCCTGGGAAAAGTAGTGATCCGAGGACATGGCTTCAATTTATCTCAATTCTGATTACTAGTGTTAGTTGGATGGAATCAGAATCGGAGCAATCAATGTCGATGATTGACCGCATTCTTGGTCGAGACAAGAAACCTATCCCAACTAAGGTCGACAGTTCGGGGTTTGATGGGGACCAGCTAGATCTAGAAGAGCGTTCAGCACTTCGACGAGTCGGTGGTCTGTCAACTGAACTGCAAGACATTAGCGATGTTGAGTATCGCCAGCTAAGACTCGAGAAGGTAGTACTGATTGGCGTTTGGGGGAGGGGGACCGTTTTGGAGGCAGAGAATTCGCTCCGGGAGCTAGCGGCTCTGGCTGAAACAGCGGGTGCCCAAGTTCTTGATGGGTTATTGCAACGTAGAGCATTTCCCGACCCAGCGAGTTATCTAGGTAAGGGTAAGGCACAAGAACTAAAGGCAATTGTGGCCGCCTGCGAGGCAGACACAGTTATTGCCGATACCGAATTGGCACCAAGCCAAAGAAGAAACCTCGAAGACATTGTCAAAGTCAAGGTGGTTGATCGCACGGCAATTATCTTGGACATCTTTGCTCAGCACGCTAAGTCCAGGGAGGGTAAAGCGCAAGTTGAATTGGCTCAACTTGAGTATCTACTTCCCAGGCTGCGCGGTTGGGGTGAGTCGATGTCGAGACAAGCCGGTGGTCAAGTTGGTGGCGGTGTTGGAATTGGTTCGCGTGGTCCTGGAGAAACCAAAATAGAACTGGACAGAAGACGTATCAACACCAAAATGGCCAAGCTAAGAAAACAGATAAAGGAGATGGCTCCCGCGCGAGCCACCATGCGCTGGTCCAGGTCAAAAAACGAGATCCCGGCCGTTGCCATCGCGGGATACACCAACGCCGGAAAGTCTTCACTTCTGAATCGAATTACCAGAGCAGGGGTTCTGGTCGAGAATGCGTTGTTTGCAACCCTGGACCCGACTGTTAGAAAGACCCAGACTGCTGATGGCCGCGAATACACCCTGGCTGACACAGTTGGTTTCGTAAAGGACCTGCCGCATCAACTGGTTGAGGCCTTTAGGTCAACTATTGAAGAGATTGCACACAGTGACTTGGTGGTTCATGTGGTCGATGCTTCCCACCCCGATCCTGCGGGACAGATTCAGACTGTTCGGAACGTGTTAGCCGAAGTCGATGCTCAAAACGTCAAAGAGCTACTGGTTTTCAATAAGTGCGACTTAGTTGATTTAGAGCAGCAGATAGTTCTTCGTGGCATGGAACCAGGCGCTGTCCTAGTGTCGGCTGCAACTGGAGAGGGTATACCAGAGCTACTCGAGCAAATCGAAGCACTCTTGCCTAGACCAGAGATTCTGGTTCGGGCGCTCATACCTTATTCCAGAGGTGATCTGGTTTCACGGATTCATTCGGAGGCGAGAATCGTTAGCGTTAGTCATAAAGACGATGGAACATTGATTGAGGCACGCGTGAAGCCGCAATTGGCTAGTGAGCTGAGTCAGTTTTTGTTAGATGCTTCTTAGAACTGCAACTACTTTTCCTAGAATTACGGCTCGGTCACCCAAGATAGGTTCAAAGCTCGAGTTTCTTGGAAGCAACCAGGTGTGACCATCTCTTTGCTTGAAGGTTTTCACAGTCGCTTCGTCTTCCAGCAAGGCTGCGACGATGTCACCATTTTCTGCGGTTTGCTGTTGACGAACTACCACCCAGTCACCATCGCAAATAGCTGCGTCGATCATGGATTCACCAACAACCTTGAGCAGAAATAGGTCACCCTTTCCAACGAGTTGCCTTGGCAAGGGGAAGATTTCTTCGATATTTTGCTCCGCTGTGATCGGACCACCTGCGGCAATTCTTCCCACCATGGGAACCATGGCTGCATCTCCGATTGGCGTGATGTTGTCCGGCTCGGAACCAGCTTCACCTTCATAACCTGGAACTTCAATAAGAACGTCGATTGTTCTTGGGCGCTTTGGGTCGCGGCTAATGTATCCGGCAAGTTCTAGCTGGTTCAGCTGGTGGGTAACCGAAGAAGGGGAGGACAATCCAACCTCGTCCCCGATTTCTCGCATGCTCGGGACATAGCCCCGTTCTGTCTTGGAGCGCTGAATGGCCTGAAGGATACGCTCCTGCATGGCACTGAGTGTGGTGGCGCGGCGGCTGGGCTTACTGGCGTCCATAATGACCCTTTCGAAGGTGCCCAATTGGGCTTTATCGAAACTGTATTCTAAAAATGGGCTAAAATCAAACATATTTTCGAATTTTTGCCAATATTCTTGACAAAATGTCGGTGGTTCCTTGTAATCTTGTTCTAAGTAGAACACTTGTTCGAATACCTGAGGAAAGGGAACCAAATGAGTACAGCAGCAGCCCAGATTCACCCAATGAGCCCCAAGCGTAGGGCCCGCTTAGCTAGGACACTTTTCGTCCTTAGCGCCCTAGCTATCTTGATCGCTGGCATGATCTTCACCCAGAGCGCCGTGGCGGTAGATCAAAGCTCGACCGCGGAGACCGCCTTCAATTACGTTTCAGTAATGCCAGGAGAAAGCCTGTGGCAATTGGCTGAAACCTATGCCAACGGAAAGAACCAGCAGGATTGGGTAGCCGAGATCATATTGCTGAACAACCTGCAAAGCGCTGACATAGTCGCAGGCGATAGGCTCGCACTTCCTTAGAGGTTTTGCCTGGCGCTACTGTTAAACAGTGGATAGCCAAGACAACTTGAAGCGCCACGACGGTGGCGCATCTGAAGCATCGAAACTTTCCTCATTCGAACTGCTTCCTGCGATAGACGTTTCAAATGGAATGTCGGTGCGCCTTACAACCGGAGACCAAAGTACCCAAGAGTCATTTGGCTCACCGCTAGAAATCGCAACCAGTTGGGTTAATGCTGGAACAACCTGGATACATCTTGTAGACCTTGATGCAGCCTACGGTAGCGGAGAAAACCGAGAACTCATCTCTCAGGTAGTCTCTTCGGTTTCGGGTGTAAAAGTTCAAGTCTCCGGCGGCATTCGCGACCAAGAATCATTTGTGTCCGCGCTTTCTACCGGTGCCGCAAGAATAAATCTCGCAACCTCTGCCCTGACCACTCTTTCTTGGGTCGAGTCCGTCATTGCTAAGCACGGAAACTTAGTGTCTGTTGCCTTAGACGTTTCTGGGTCAAGGCTTGTTGCCCGCGGAACCAAAGAAGACGTGGGGGAGTTAGCAGAGGTCATGGCAAAGTTGGAGCAATTTGGCTGTGCGAGATATGTAGTCACGGACATCAACAAAGATGGTTCATTGACAGGACCCAACATCGAACTGTTGGAATCAGTGCTTGAAATGACCAACAAGCCAGTAATTGCCAGTGGCGGAATTTCAGAGTTGTTAGATCTTGAGGCCCTTGTGGGGCTTAAGCCCAAGGGTTTAGCGGGAGCAATTCTTGGAAAGGCGCTTTATGTGGGGCGCTTTAGCCTCGAGCAGGCACTTAGGGTTTCTAGATCGTGACCTATGAAATCAACCCAGACCGATTTAGCGACTCGGCTGGAGTTCCTTGGGAGGGAAGGCAGCTTGAGGATAATCGCTTTGCCGGTGACGACGGGTCTGCACCCAAGGAGTTTCTAACTGCGATTAGTGGTTTTCGAAGCGGAGAACTCGGTCAAGCAAAGGTTGTTGATGTAATTCGAGTTTCCAGGTTACTTATTCCATTGGTAGCCCATTTGGGCGAATCGGAGATTGGCCCAAATGGCCGATTGGTAGACAAAAGCGCTGAGCTTTCGATAGTGACAGTTCAGTCTCCCGATGACCAAGATGCACTGGTGGTTTTTTCATCAGTGGAAGCCATGCAGCGCTGGAACAAGGATGCCCGTCCAGTTCCCATAGATGCGATCAGGGTCTGTCTGGCTGCGGCTTCGCAGCTAAGCACCAGGGTGGTAATTGACCCCGGCAGTGAAACAGAATTTGTCCTTCGACGTCCAGCCATTGCTCGAATAGCCCAAGGTCTAGATTGGCAACCGGCAGAGCTAAACCAAATAGTGAAAAAGGTAGTGGAGGGCTCAGTTGCTAGCGAAGCGCAGGTGATTGGTTTTGATCTTAGGTCTGCCGATCCAACCGCTAGGTTGGCAGGTCCTGAATTGGAAGTTGCACTGCGCCTAGAAAACGGCGCTAGCCCGAGCGACGTTCGAGAATTGCTGGACAGGATCAGTAGGTACTGGGCCGCTAGCGAAGATTTTGCGTCTTCGGTTGATTCGGTTTCAATAAAACTTATTGCTAGTTAACTGGCCCGGTGAATTTCTCACCAGGGCCTTGGCCTGGGGCATCTTTAATTACAGAGGCCTCTCTAAAGGCCAATTGAACCTGACGGAGGGCATCTCTTAGGGGTCTCGCGTGGTGATCTCCCAGGTCTGGGGCCGCTGCCGTAATCAACCCAGCAACTGCAGTTATTAGCTTTCTAGCCTCATCCAGGTCGCCTTTTCGGCCATCGGCGGCTAGCCCACACTGAACCGCGGCCACGCTCAGAAGATCCACGGCATATCGGCCAATGACCTCAACGGCTGGCAAATCCGAAATCTCGGTGATCTGCTGGTCAATTTCGTCGTAATCAGACAACTATTCTCCTTCAGTGCGGGTCATGCTAGGCTATCCCATGGCTCCGAGGTCTTAGATCTCGGTCAGAAGTGGATTAGTTTCCCACCCGCGTCTTCCGCAAAATAGGTTGCCGGGTAAAGCTTTTTTGTTTCTGCTCCTTTGGGCAAGATGCTCCTTAGTGTGGCCTAAGTC
>JBIIAT010000021.1:0-13659 GCA_044239775.1 Rhodoluna sp.
TAAGAAGTAGTCCCCAGCCCTAGGGTCAAACTTGAGACCTGGCCTTACCTCAAAAGGTAACTTGCTGGCCCATACCGGAATCATCCGGCAGCGGCCAGCAATCTTTAGCTCGAGCAGTTGGTTGGGGTTTGAGGGCATAGAGAGATAGTAAGTCATAAAGTCAAGTAGAGAGAGCGTGGCTCAAGTCTGGGGGAGAAGCCTGACCCAGCCAGGTTAGAAGAAAGATTCCTCAAATTTGTTGGTCAAAATTGACGATTAAGCCAGGATTCTTGGCAGGACACTAAACAAATTTGATAGCGATCCACCCTCCGTTTCCCCATTGCGGTTATACCCCCCAGGGTATACACTGTCTTCTAGGTAAATCACTACGTATTTAGGAGATCCATATGTGTTCACCAGCTCTTTGCTCTAGCTGCAACAAGATCACTTGGTCTGGTTGTGGAGAGCACATCGAACAGGCTCTTGCGGGTATTCCTGAAGAGCAGCTTTGTGAGTGCGGTAAATAGCTTCTAGCTATTCAACAACCACCGAAGGAACCCCGCCTTTGGGTCTAAAGGTTGCTCTGGGTTCTGCAATAGGGAGCTTGGCATCTATTGGCTTTGGTCTTTTGGTTCTTGCCATCTCGAGCAAGATGATGTGTGCTTCGAGGAGGGCGAACTGATCTCCTAGGCACTTTCTGGTTCCGGCTAGGAAGGGAAAGTAAGCACTTCTAGGCAGGGAATCTTCAAAGTCGTTGGCCCAGCGTTCTGGTTGGAACTTATCTGGGTTTGGAAAGAAGTTTTTGTTGCGGTGGCTGGCGTATTGGCTAACTAGGACATGGGCACCTTTGGGAACTCTAACTCCTGCTACCTCAACCTCTTCGATGGCTCTTCTTGGGGAGACCCATACCGGTGGGGCTAGCCTTAGTGCTTCTTGAAATACCGCCTTGGCGGTAGGGGCTGAAAGTATTTGGCGTATTTCTGGAGGTGAGTTATCTGGAAGGTATAGCTCTGCTTCTTGCCTTAGCTTTTCCCAGAGATCTTCGCGGTCTCGAAGATAGGCAAGGGCCCAGGTCATTACGTTGGCTGTTGTTTCGTGGCCAGAAAGAATAAGGGTTAGGGTTTCATCCCTTACATCGTCGTGGCTAAGGGCTTGGTTTTCGTCGTCTCGGGCGTCAAGTAATAGGCCAAGCAAATCCGTCCCGTGGGTGCCACTTGCTACCCGCTGGGAAATAATGTCTTCTGCTACATCAGCTAGATACTCGGCTGATTCCTTGAACTTTTTGAAGTAGGGAAGTGGGCTCTCATCGAATCTATCTAGTCCTGGCAGCATGGTTCGCTCGATGCGGTCGATGGCAACACCCATGTGGTGTTGCACGCCTTCGGCGTACTTATCTATATCGGTTGAAAACAGCAGTCTGGCAACGATCTGGAAGGTAAGTCTCATCATTTCTTCGTTGGCTGAGACTTCCTGACCTAGTTGCCAGTTGGCTATGTGCTCCTTGGTTATTGTTCTCATGTTGAGGGCATAGTCATTTAGCTGGCCGTGGTGAAAGGGCGGTTGCATCATTCGGCGGTGCCGAAGATGCACTGGCTCTTCGTTTGTTAGTAAGCCTTTGCCTAGGACCTTATGCATGCGCTCAAAGCCCACACCTTTAACGAAGGAGTGCTGCTTTTTTACAAGGATGTCGGTTACTCCTTCGGGGCCAAAGAAGGCAATGAACAGCTCGCCTCCTAGAAAGAAGGAGGCGGTGTCCCCGTACTTGTTTTGGAGATCAAGTAAGAACTTAGGGGTGTCGCTTAGAAACCTTAGGGTTAATAGTCCCCCAAGGGAGTTTGGGCCTTTGGGGAGATTGGTCAGACCTTTTTTAGATCTAATGGCTTTGGGTTTAGCGGGGTATTCGACTGGGCGCTCTGCTGTGTATGGTCTTGCCATTTGGGCCTCCCTATGGTGTTTTAGTGTAATCAGGTTTGGGCTATAGGAATGGGTAATTGCTCCCTTTAGGTGGGCTGGGTGCATACTAATAAGTATGCAAAAGCCTAGAGCTAGGGTGTGGGGCTTTAGGACCATGCTCGCTGGGTTGGTTATTGGAATATTCCCACTAGTTCTTTATTTCTTTCTTTTTATTGGTTGCCAGAACCCGGATGATGAAAGCTCCTGCGTTGGAGCTCTAGCTGCTCCGTTGTTTGAGGCAACAATGCCATTTGCGTTCCTGGTTGCGTTCCTGGTTTCTATGGCTGGACTAGTTATTTGGATTGTGGCTGTGGGAAGAGGACCCGATGCTCGCGTTTGGGGCTTTCGGATTATGCTCGCTGGTTTGGTTGTCGCCCTATTTCCACTTCTTCTTTCGGCCGTATTTTCAATTGGTTGTGAGAATCCGTTTGATGAAAGTGCCTGCGCTGGAGCCGTGGTTTTGTGGTACCTTCTGGTAACGCTGCCAATTGGGTTCCTGGTTTCTATAGTTGGACTAGTTCTTTGGCTTGTAGGTTCAGGGAGAAAACCTAAAGCGTAACGAGCAATGAAGGGAAAGAAATGGAAAGTCTCGCACAAACAGTGGTTCTAATACTCCTTGGAATATTGAGCTTTGGCCTAGGAGCATTCGTGTTTTCTTGGTTTAGAAATCCGGTTACCAAGGTTCTCACCTATGTCTTTGCATCACTTTCGATTGCTGCAGGTCTTTGGGTGGGCTGGGTTTTGATCGAGGGCAACGGCATCCCCATTGCCTTGGTGCCAATCTCGCTTGGGATTTTTGGTATCTGGAATGTAAGGCGCAGAAACAAAGGCAGATCTTAGATTCCCCTGGGGACCCTGCGTATTCGGGACTTTTGGCTAGACTTAGTGTTTCGGTGAGGTCCTCTCATCGCAAATCCACTGGAGACCTTCGTGACTAAGCCAATAGTTCTTATCGCTGAAGAGCTTTCTCCTGCCACGGTTTCTGCTCTGGGTCCTGATTTTGAGATCAAGAACATTGACGGCACTGATCGTGCCGTCTTGCTATCTGCTATTGCAACCGCTTCGGCTATCTTGGTTCGCTCTGCTACCCAGCTGGATGCTGAGGCAATAGCTGCCGCTAAGCAGCTGAAGGTTATTGCAAGAGCTGGTGTTGGGCTCGACAATGTGGACATCAAGGCAGCTACCAGCGCTGGGGTGATGGTTGTTAATGCGCCTACCTCTAACGTTATTTCGGCAGCTGAGTTAGCTATTGGACACATTCTTTCTCTAGCTCGTCACATTCCAGAGGCGAATGCTTCGCTAAAGCAGGACAAGTGGGAAAGAAGTAAGTTCACCGGTGTTGAGCTATACGACAAGACCATAGGAATTGTCGGTCTTGGAAGAATTGGATCACTCGTTGCAGAGCGGCTAGCTGGCTTTGGGGCAAGGCTTATTGGGTATGACCCTTATGTGACGCCAGCTAGGGCTGAGCAGATGGGTGTGAGCCTTGCAACCCTTGAAGAGCTTATGCAGCAATCTGATTTCATTACGATACACATTCCTAAGACTCCAGAAACTACGGGGCTAATCAGCACTGCTCAGTTCGCTCTTGCCAAGAAAGAGCTCAGAATTGTTAATTGCTCGCGCGGTGGAATCATCGATGAGGACGCTTTACTTGAGGCGCTCACAACCGGCCGGATCGCTGGCGCCGGCCTAGATGTTTTCAACAATGAGCCCCCTAAGGGCTCGCCTTTATTGTCTCTGCCAAATATTCTTGTTACCCCTCACCTTGGAGCTTCAACTGATGAAGCTCAGGAAAAAGCAGGTATCTCGGTAGCTAAGTCGGTAAGACTGGCCTTGGCTGGGGATATAGTTCCAGATGCGGTCAATGTTGCAGGTGGCAACATTGACGACTCGGTGAAACCAGGTATTTCTATGGCCGAGAAGTTGGGTCAGGTCTTGTTTGGTATGGCCGATGCTTCTTTGGTTTCTGTTGAGGTTGAGGTTCGGGGCGAGATTGTGGAGCACGATGTCTCGGTTTTGAAGCTGGCTGCTCTAAAGGGAATTTTCCAGAACGCCGTTACCGATCAGGTTAGCTACGTCAATGCGCCGCTATTGGCTGAAGCCCGTGGGGTTAGCGTGAAGCTCAGTACAGATCGGGTTTCGGAAGAGTATCGCAACATGACTACCATTCGTGCGGTGTTATCTGATGGCAACGTGATTTCGGTTTCAGGAACAGTGATTGGTCCAAAGCGCCACGAGAAGATCACCGGTATCAACGGTTACGAAGTGGAGCTCGCTTTTGCCGAGCACATGGTCCTCATGGTCTATACCGACCGTCCAGGTATTGTTGCGGTCTACGGAAAGGCCTTTGCCGACGCCAATGTCAACATTGCTGCCATGCAAATTGCACGTCAGCAAAAAGGCGGCAAGGCCCTATCTGTTGTTACAGTTGACTCACCAATTGAACCTAAATTGCTAGAAAAGCTAAAGTCGGACATCGACGCCTCTACGATGAAGGCAATTACTATCTCAATGAGCTAGTCAATAAAGCTTTCAACTTGCGCCTTCGATGGCAAACTAGGCGAGGCACCAACCTTGGTAACTGAAATCGACGCCGCTGTTACCGCAACTGAAATAGCGCTTGCAAGTTCTTCTCCTTGGGCAATGAGTGCACCAAGGTAGCCGGCGAATGCGTCGCCGGCGGCTGTGGTGTCCACAACCTTTACTTTGGGTGCTGCAAAGTGTTTCGAGCCTTGGCTATTGACCAACATAACTCCGGATCCACCCATGGTGATTACGGCGTTTTTGACGCCGCGGTCAACAAACCATTGTCCGGCTTGAGTCGCACTTTGGTTATCGGTCACGGTGACACCAGTTATCGCTTTGGCTTCTGACTCGTTGGGGGTGCAGATGTCGATTTGTTCCCAGGCCCCAGCAGGCAGCTCTGCTGCTGGGGCAGGGTCGAGCACAATTGTCATTGCCTTGGCTTTAGCTAGCTTGATGGCATGCTCGTTTAGTTCCCAAGGGATCTCTAGTTGCAGTAGCAAGACTTTGGCCGTTGGGGTTTTTTCAAAGGCTTCATCGATTTGGGTCTTGCTGAGCTTGGAGTTAGCCAATGGGACAACAACTATGTTGTTTTCTCCCTTGTCATCGACTCTGATGTGAGCAATTCCCGTGGGGCCTTGAACTGTCTTGACTGCTTGGGTGTTTACCCCAAAATCAAGCAGGGTCTGTTTGGCAAAATCAGAAAACAGGTCATCTCCGACGCAGCTAACTAGCACGCTAGGGCTGCCGGCTAGGGCTGCTGCAATAGCTTGATTGGAGCCTTTTCCTCCAAGAACTAGTTGAAAATCGTCTCCAATAATGGTTTCTCCAGGTGTGGGCATTCGCTTGGAAAAGGAGGCAAGGTCAATGCAGATGCTTCCGACTACAACTACTGAGCCAGCGGAATCTTTCTGATCTGAAGCGTTCAATTGCCAGCCTTCCTGCGCTTTGTTGAGATTACTGTATCGGAAGGGCAGATAGTTAGGAATCTGCCAGCAGGGCTTCGGCGGTGCTGTCGTCAATGATCAAATCCGAAATATACTTACCCGCTAGTGCTCCTTTGAGGCTGGGGACTCTGGCGGTACCTGCAATCACGCAAATTCTTCTTGGCACACCTCGAATGACATCGAGGCTGGGACCGGTGGAGCGTTGATTCAATGCGATGTCGTTCGAGGAGCCATCGGCGCGGTAAAAGACAGTGGCAATGTCTCCGACAATGCCACTGTCATCCAGGCCTTTTTGATCCTTTTTGCTCAGGTAGCCAGCGGTATACACCTGACTTGGAACCTCGGAAGCACTAGAACCTAATCCAAATAGGACAACATCCATGGAGGATTGGATGTTGAGAATTCTTTTGGTGCTGCGCTCTCTCCAGAGGGTTTCTTTGGCTGCTGGATAATCAAAAAAAGCCGGGACTGGAAACTGCTCGACGGTTGCGCCATATGCTTCACCAAAGCGCCTGAGAATTTCACCACTATATATAACACCAGTGGTCAAAGTGTTTCCCGCACCATTTAGTTGCACCACTCGAGAATCCCGTAGCGGTTTGGGAACCAGGTTTCGACTAACGGCTGCCGTGGTTGACCCCCAGGCAACGCCCATGGTCATTCCGGAAAAAAAGAAGTTCCCGAGCATTCGTGCAGCTGTTAGGGCCACTCGATCCAATCGGTCGATCGGGGAGGCGCTTTCGGCAACTGGCACCAGGTGGGCATTGACCCCATATAGCTGTTTGATTTGGGTTGCCATTCGCCTGGTGGCATCCTCAGGGGAGTTGATTTTGAACTCTACTATGCCTCTGTCCTTGGCAAGCTGGAGCAACCTTGAAACTGAGGATCTGGAAACGTTGAGCTCATCGCCGATGGCGTCCATGGTCAGATCTTGTAAATAGTAGAGCTGGGCGGCTTTCAGGGCCAGTCGAACCCTAGATGTTTCGTTGATTTCGTCTAACATAACGAAAGTATTGCACATATGTGCAACATCCCTGAAAATGCGCTCAAGGGGTCAAATTTCCCAATAGATTGCTGTCACTCAGTATTTTCAAGGAAGAAAGCTACGGGTCAAATGAGCCAAAGCACCATCGAGCGAGCTCGACTCTCATCGCTTCGGGATAATCCCAAAGCGCAGGTGCTTATTATCGGCGGCGGTATAAACGGTCTCGCAACATTTCGTGATCTAGCCCTTCAGGGCGTTGATGTAGTTCTAGTTGAAAAAAACGATTACTGCTCTGGAGCATCGGCTGCTTCCTCACACATGATTCACGGCGGTGTTCGTTACCTAGAAAACGGTGAGATTCGTTTAGTCAAAGAATCTTTGCAAGAAAGAAACCGGTTGCTCTCGGCAGCGCCGCACTACGTCAAACCGCTAAAGACCACGATGCCAATCTTTTCTATCTTCTCTGGTTTGCTCAGTGCGCCAATCAGGTTGATTACTCACGCGCAAGGAAAACCAAAAGAGCGTGGAGCAATCCTGATCAAAGTTGGTTTGGTTTTGTATGACACCTTCGGTCGAAACGGTGGAACGATGCCGAGGCATCGATTCTTAGGAAAGAAAAAATCTAAAGCAGAAATGCCATCGCTAAACGATGACGTCAAATTCACCGCTACCTACTTCGACGCTGCAATGGACAACCCAGAGCGGTTAGCACTCGATGTTTTGTTTGATGGTCTTGCAGCAGGATCTAATGCCAGAAGCTACAACTACCTAGCGGCTAGTTCGCGAAGCGGTGGCAAAACAGTTTTGACCGACATGCTTACCGGGGAAGAAATTGAATTTAGCGCCGATGTAATTGTTAACACCACCGGTCCCTGGACTGACATGACTAACCAGGCTCTTGGCTTTTCAACTGGATACATGGCAGGAACTAAAGGCTCTCACATTGTTTTAGATAACAAGGAGCTTTTCAAAGCTTGCGATAACCGAGAAATCTTTTTCGAGAACCGCGATGGTCGAATTGTTTTGATGTATCCAATCCTTGGCAAAGTGCTGGTTGGAACCACCGACATCCCACACGACATGAATGTCCCAGCAGTTTGCACCGATGAGGAAGTGGATTACTTCTTCAAGTTGGTTTCTTACGTTTTCCCAGACATTCAGATCAATAAGGGTCAAATCGTTTTCAAGTACTCAGGGGTTCGTCCGCTGGCTGCCAGTGGGGATATAAACCCAGGGGTAGTTTCTCGGGACTACCGGATTGTTAGAACCTCGTCCAATAACGATGTTCCGGTTCTTAGCTTGGTTGGTGGAAAGTGGACCACCTTTAGGGCACTTGGGGAGCACCTCAGCTCAGATGTCTTGAAACTACTTGGCAAATCCAGGGTTTTGTCCACAGCTAGCCTGCCAATAGGTGGCGGTAAGAACTTCCCAACCACCGATTCGGCTCAACGGGCTTGGGCTGAGCTAAATGGTCAAAAAGTAGGCACCGAGCGGGCTCTAGCGCTGCTACTTCGCTATGGAACCAGGGCCGAGGCGCTTATTGAGCACATTTCCAGCTCTTCAGAGACCCCGCTGAAGCACAGCCCTAGCTTCTCGGATGCGGAGATTGAGTTCTTGGTGAAGAATGAAGCTGTGTATCGATTGGAGGATCTAGTGAATCGTCGCACCAACCTCGCTTTCACCGGATCCATGAGCACCGCGCTGCTTCAGGAGCTGGCAGCAATCATGGCCAAGGTTTTGGACTGGGATTCCTCAACTAGCTCAGCCGAGGTTTCCGGTGTCCATATCGAGATTGGAAGTAGCAAATGACGAAGCTGGTTCTAACCAACGTTTCTTTCAATCAAAACTCCGAAGACTACATATACGACCTCTCTGCCACATTCAATAGCGGCATCAACTTGCTCATTGGCCCTACCACCGCCGGTAAGACAACTCTCATGCGGCTAATTGCCGGATTGGTAAAGCCAACAACCGGAACCATGACCCTTGCTGGGAAAGACATCACCAAAGAAACCGTTCAGCAGCGATCGGTAGCTTTCGTTTACCAGCAGTTCATCAACTACCCATCTCTTTCAGTATTTGACAATATTGCTTCGCCTCTTCTATCTGCCAAGAAGCCCAACAAGGACGAGGTTGCTGCTCGAGTCGAGCAGATGGCAAAACTTCTTGGCCTTACTCCTTTCCTAAAGCGCAAGCCATCAGAACTTTCGGGAGGTCAGCAGCAGCGCGTGGCTATTGCCCGTGCCCTGGCACGTAAGGCTGACATCGTATTACTTGACGAGCCACTAGCTAACTTGGATTACAAACTTAGAGAACAACTTCGCGAAGAACTACAAAGCATCTTCGCAAACGACTCCTCAGTTGTGATTTACTCAACCGCTGAGCCTTCCGAGGCACTGGAGTTTGCAACCGAGACCTTTGTGATGAACGAGGGCAGACTCATCCAATCCGGCAAGGCCTTGGAAATTTACCAAAAGCCTGTTTCCATTGCCTCCGCCATCGCGATGGCGGATCCACCGATTAACTTGCTGCCAAGCACTGTAGATGGCAAAACCGCCAACTTTGGCCCAGAAAGCTTCAAGTTCACAAGGCCTGAGATTGCCTCAGCTTCTCGTGCGATAACCCTTGGTTTGCAGCCAGGCAAGATCACCCTCGAGTCGCTATCGAAGAACTCGGTTTCCTTTGCTTGCCAGGTGCAGCTAGCCGAGGTAACTGGAAGCTCAACTTTCGTTCACGTGAAGCTATCTTCTGGGGAGCAGGTAGTTATCGAAATCGAAGGAACCGAGCGTTTTGCATTGGATAAGAAGCTAACTGCTTACTTTGACCCAGCAGATCTTTATGGCTTCGATCCAGAAACCGGAGAGTCAATTTTTGCTCCAATTGGAGAGGGAAAGTAAATGGCTGAGATTCGCTTAGAAGGTGTTGCTCACTCCTACGACGGAGGCAAGACCTACGCTTTGAACCCAATCACCATGACTTGGAAAGACGGTAAGGCTTACGCCCTACTTGGCCCAAGTGGTTGTGGCAAGACAACACTTTTGAACATCATCTCCGGTTTGCTAAAGCCTTCCGAAGGAAAAGTATTCATTGACGGCAAGGACGTCACCGACGTCATAACCGATGATCGCAACATCGCCCAGGTGTTCCAGTTCCCGGTTCTTTACGACACCATGAGCGTTCGTAAGAACCTAGAGTTTCCGCTAAAGAACCGCAAGGTTCCAAGAGCCAAGGTTGCCGAGCGAGTAAACGAAATCGCAGCCCTTCTGGGAATCGAAAAAGATCTTGATCGCAAGCCATCCAAACTTCGCTCAGACCTGCAGCAAATTGTGAGCCTTGGTCGGGGACTGGTGCGCGAAGACGTTTCTGCGATCTTGTTCGATGAGCCACTTACAGTGATCGATCAGAACTTCAAGTGGACACTAAGAAACCGTCTAAAGAGATTGCATTTGGCAACCGGTGTCACTGTTGTGTACGTGACCCACGATCAGACCGAGGCGTTGACATTCGCCGATGAGGTTTTGGTAATGGACCAGGGTTCTTTGGTTCAAGTAGGAACATCCGAGTCACTGTTTTTGGAGCCGCAGCATGAATTCGTGGGCTACTTCATTGGCTCTCCGGGAATGAACTTTCTTGATGTTGAGGCAAGTGCTTCAGTACTTACTCATAACGGAAAGACCATTGGTCAAGCTGCCAAGTCTGGTCTAAATGGAGCTCACCGCTTTGGGGTAAGACCAGAGTTTTTGGTTCCTAGCAAATCCGGCCTTGAGTTCAAGATCGACCGCATTGAAGACCGCGGAGTTTTCAAGCTGGTGCATCTGAGCAAGGACGATTTCAAGTTCATCGCCAAAACCGAAGAAAGCTACGACGCCAAAGTTGGCGCCAAAGCGAATTTCAGCTTTGATGCTAAGCGAGCATTTGTCTACGACATGAACAAAAAGGCCGTGTCAACAGTTTCACCTAGCAGTGCAGGGGGCAACTAATCATGGATGGTAAGAAGAAAAATAACAGAGCATGGTTCTTAGTTTTACCAGTGGTGTTTGTTGTTGCCTTCACCGCGATTATTCCTTTGATGGCCGTTGCTAACTACTCGCTTCAGGACATCCAAGGCGCATCCAACCGTTTGTTTGTAGGTCTTGATTTCTTCAAGCGAGTAGCAACCGATCCAAACATCCAGGATGCTTTCACTAGAAACTTGACCCTGTCGGCCCAGATACTTCTTATTCAGATTCCACTTGGAATCTTTTTGGCCAGGCTCATGCCGCGCTCCGGTTGGAAAGCATCGGCTGCTCTGGTGGTTGTTGCAATTCCATTGATTATTCCTTGGAACGTAGTTGGAACCACTTGGAGAATCTTCACCCGCAGCGACATCGGTTTGGGTGGAGTGCTGGTGAACCAGTTCTTTGATTACAACCTGAGCGAAGACACTACAGATGCTTGGGGAACGATTTTGGTTATGGACACTTGGCACTGGACACCTTTGGTGACTTTGCTGGTCTATGCCGGACTCCGGTCTATTCCTCAGGCTTACTATCAGGCAGCTGCCATCGATGGCGCATCCCGAATGGCGGTATTCCGCTTCGTTGAGCTTCCAAAGCTCAGGCGAGTGTTGATGATTGCAATCTTGCTTCGCTTCATGGACTCATTCATGATGTACACCGAGCCTTTTGTGGTCACCGGTGGAGGGCCTGGATCATCCACCCAGACCTTGAGTATTTTGCTCACCACGATTGCTATCGGTCAGTTCGACCTAGGTGTTGCCGGAGCATTCTCACTGATGTACTTCTTAGTTATCCAGATCTTCTCCTTCATCTTCTTCACAGTCTTGACTTTGGACGAGCGCCCAGGAGCTACCAAAGTCACCCCTAAGGAAAAGAAGGCAGCGAAGCTAGACAAACACGCAAATAAGGTCAGTTCGAAACTTAAGAAGGTGCAAAAATGACGACGATGATTCCTACCTCCGCAGCAGGCAAGAAGACCTCTAGGTTCCGCATTGACCTTCGAAGCTGGTTGTTCTGGCTGATTATGGCGATCTGGGCTCTTCCGATTATTTGGTTGATATCGATGTCCTTCCGTGACAACGCTGACATTCTTTCCAAGTTTGAAGTAATCCCGACCGAGATCTCCTTGAACGGATACACCCAGTTCTTTGAGGATTCAAGTTGGATCGGTTCATACATGAACTCGGTTACTTACACCCTGCTAAACACAGTGCTATCGCTGTTGGTGGCTCTTCCAGCTGCCTATGCATTTAGCCGTTACACCTTCTCAGGAGATAAGCACTTGTTCTTCTGGCTGCTAACTAACCGCATGGCTCCTGCTGCAGTGTTCTTGCTCCCTTTCTTCCAGCTGTATCAGGCAGTGGACCTATTCGACACTCCATTGGGTGTGGCGCTAGCCCATATGCTTTTCAACGTGCCGCTGGCGGTTTGGATTCTCGAGGGCTTTATGTCAGGGGTTCCTAAGCAACTCGATGAGATAGCCGAGATCGATGGCTACAAGTTCCCTCGGTTCTTCTTGACTATTTTCATCCCGATGATTCGCTCCGGAATTGGTGTGACCGCCTTCTTCTTGTTCATGTTCAGCTGGGTTGAGCTCCTGATTGCCAGAACCATCACTGCAACAAGTGCTAAGCCGATTGCTGCCCAGATGACCAGAACCATTTCGGCTTCCGGAATTGACTGGTCCCTACTGTCTGCTGCGGGAGTTATGACAATCATTCCTGGAGTGATCGTGATCTGGTTCGTTCGAAACTACATCGCCAAGGGCTTTGCGTTAGGACGTGTGTAGAAGATGTTTGACCTATTTGACTGGATTCCTTGGACCACACCGGTTGCCATTGTGTTTATCGGTGTCGCCCTGATGATTACAGGTCTGACTATTTGGGGACACTACCGCCCGCCAGTTAGACGAAAAGGCTTTTTGGGGATAGTGACAGATAGAAGTGAGCGCGTTTACATCGCGATTGTTTCGTTTGCATTAATCATGGTGATATCGTTCGCAGTTGTGGACAGTGACACCGTTGTGTGGGCCATATCAGCGCTAGCCATGGCAGTGGTGATCTTGATATGGGGATAATGAATTCGATGGGCAACCCTTGTTCATCGTTTTGGAGCTTGGGTATTTTCTCAAGTTCTAGAAATGTTGAGAAGACCAGATCGGCCTCCTCGACGGCAATGCGAAAGGTAAAAATGAATAGAAGTATTCGCAAACGTAGCATCGCTGGTTTGGCCATGTCGGCCACAGCGGTCCTACTAGTAACAGGGTGTGCCGCAGGTGGCACACCGACTGACGTGGATGCAGTTGCTGCAAAGTGGGCTGATGGTGAGTTTGCACTCAGTGCATTGTCCCGCGATGAGAAAATTGCTGAAATGAAGTGGTTCGCTGAAGCGGCTGCGGGTCTTGGAGTTTCCGAGATCAGCGTTGTTTCTGAGACCATTGACCCGCACGTGTACGAGTCAGAGACTCTTACACAGGCGTTCAAGGAACTAACTGGAATCTCAGTAACTCACGACCTCATCGGTGAGGGTGACGTTATCGAAAGAATCCAGACCGAAATCAAGACCCGTACCTCGATCTACGATGGCTACGTTAATGACTCCGACCTAATCGGTACTCATCAGCGTGGAGACTACATCTACCCAGTAGCTGACCTAATGGCAGACTCTGCGATCACAAACCCAGGTTTGGACATCGAAGACTTCATTGGTCTCAGCTTCACCACTGGTTCTGATGGCGTTATCTATCAGCTACCTGACCAGCAGTTTGCGAACCTTTACTGGTTCCGCTACGACTGGTTCAGCGACGCTGACATCCAGAAGCAGTTCAAGGACATCTACGGTTACGACCTAGGCGTTCCAGTTAACTGGTCTGCATACGAGGACATCGCTAAGTTCTTCTCAACTGAAGTAAATGGCAACGGAACCGTTGATGGCAAGAAGGTCTATGGTCACATGGACTACGCTCAGCCAGGTCCTTCACTCCAGTGGCGCTTTACTGACGCATGGCTATCCATGGCCGGTAACGGTGACGGCATCGGCGACGGACCTAACGGTCTTCCTGTTGATGAGTGGGGTATCCGTGTTGAAGGCTGTAACCCTGCTGGTTCATCTGTATCCCGCGGTGGAGACCTAAACGGTCCTGCATCGGTTTACGCTCTAACCAAGTTCTTGGACTGGTTCGAGTACGCACCTGAGACAGCAAAGGGAATGGACTTCAGCGAGGCTGGAGGTGTAGTAGGACAGGGTGAAATTGCGCAGCAGATTTTCTGGT
>JBIIAT010000022.1:0-13508 GCA_044239775.1 Rhodoluna sp.
ATGGCTCCAAGCCCACACGGTTCCTACTGGAAGGATGGCCAGAAGCTTGGCTACCAGGACGTAGGATCATGGACATTCATGGACCACGCTGACGAGAACCGACGCGCTGCTGCATGGCTTTACGCACAGTTCGTTACCTCGAAGACAGTTGATGCTGCCAAGTCGGCAGAGGCACTGACATTCATTCGTCAGTCAACCCTTGACCTTGAGTACTTCACTGAAAACGCGTTCAAGTATGGAGGACTCATTGAGTTCTACCGTTCACCAGACCGTGTTGCATGGTCTCCAACTGGTACCAACGTTCCTGACTACCCAACCATTTCTAACCTATGGTGGCAGTCAATTTCCAAGGCTGCATCAGGCGAGTTCACTCCTCAAGAGGCAATGAACGAACTTGCAGCTGCTCAGGATGACGTCATGATCCGTCTAGAAGCATCGAACCCTGATGCTAACTGTGCGGTCAAGATGAATGAAGAGAAGGACGAGCAGTACTGGATCGATCAGCCAGGTGCACCGGTTGCGAAACTTGCAAACGAGAAGCCTGCGGGTGAAACCCAGAACTATGACGAACTAGTCAAGCGCTGGGCAGCTGCAAACGAGTAATTCGTTTCAGTTGGAAAGCTAAGTACTGGCTGGCAACCTAGGTTGCCAGCCAGTACTTTTTAACAAAAGAAAAGAGAATTCTTGAACCTCCCAGCCAAGTCACCGGTAGAAGACCTGCTTGATGGAAACACAATTCCCAAGCTTGGTCTTGGTGTCTACAAAGTTGATAATGACCTAGCTGCACCTCTTGTTTCCCACGCGCTTACCAATGGCTATCGCCTGATCGACACCGCTTCGATGTATGAAAACGAAGTTGGGGTAGGGCAGGGAATTGCTGAATCTGGCGTTCCCAGAGACCAGGTGCAAGTTGCCACAAAATTCTGGATGGACGACTTAGGTTATGAAAACACCCTAAAGGCTTTTGACAAAAGCTTGAAGTTACTGGGTTTGGATTATTTGGATTTTTATCTGATTCATTGGCCTGCTCCCAAGCGAGGCTTGCTCTATGTGGACTCCTGGAAGGCAATGGAGAAGCTAAAAAACGAAGGTCTTGTGCGCTCTATTGGTGTTTGTAATTTTCACCCCCACCACGTGGATGAGGTCCTAAAAGTTGCAGAGCACAAACCTGTTTTGAATCAAGTTGAGCTGCACCCATGGCTTACCCAAGACAAAGTCTTGGAATATGACAATTTGCACTCAATACTTACTCAGGCCTGGTCGCCTTTGGCCAGGGGAAAAATCCTTGAAGAGGATATGCTCGCTGAGCTTGCGCAATCTCACGGTAAATCTGTTGCGCAAATTGTTTTGCGTTGGCACATCCAAAGAGGTGTTGCGGTGATTCCTAAGTCAAACTCCATGGAGCGAATTACTGAAAACATGAACGTGTTTGACTTTGAGTTATCGGAACAAGAGATCGCGTCAATCAGTGCCTTGAACTCAAACTTTAGAACCGGTGTTGATCCAGAGGATCGAAACTAGCTTTTTTAGTCGACCCAGTCGAGGGTCTTGGAAACAGCTTTTTTCCACTGTTTGATTTGTCTTTGACGCTCGGTGTCTTCCATATTTGGAACCCAGCGCTTTCCTTCACGCCAACGATTTCTAAGCTGATCAAGATCGGTCCAGAAACCAACCGCTAGGCCAGCTGCGTAGGCAGCTCCAAGGGCAGTGGTTTCTGTAATCACTGGGCTAATCACCGGGACACCCAAGATGTCTGCCTGGAACTGCATAAGCGTGTTGTTCTTGGTCATACCGCCATCAACTTTTAGCTCGGTTAGTGCAACACCGGAGTCTGCGTTTAGTGCATCCAAGACCTCGAGAGTCTGGAAGGCGGTTGCCTCCAGGGCAGCTCTGGCGATGTGACCTTTGTTGATAAACCTGGTCAGACCAACTAGTGCTCCACGGGCATCCGGTCGCCAGTGCGGAGCGAACAGGCCGCTGAAAGCTGGTACGAAGTAAGCACCACCGTTATCTGTGACGGTATTGGCCATAGCTTCGACCTCTGGGGCGTTTTGAAAGAAGTTCAAGTTGTCTCGTAGCCATTGGATTAGCGATCCAGTGACAGCAATTGAGCCCTCGAGAGCGTAGACGGGCTTAGCCTTACCTAGTTGGTAGGCGACTGTGGTCAGCAAGCCATTTTTTGACATCACGATGTCTTCACCGGTGTTGAAGATCAAGAAGTTACCGGTACCGTAGGTGTTTTTTGACTCACCCTTGCTAAAGGCTGCCTGACCGAAGGTCGCTGCATGCTGGTCTCCCAAGATTCCAGAAATCGGCACTCCACGTAGCAGGCTGGATTCGCTCACTGTTCCATAAACCTCAGACGAAGAACAAATCTCAGGGAGCATGTTGGTGGGAATTCCAAACTCTGCTGCTATTTGCTCATCCCACTGCAGGGTTCTTAGATTCATCAACATGGTTCTGCTGGCATTGGTTACGTCAGTTTTATGAACGCCACCTTGCGGACCGCCGGTGAAATTCCACAGCAACCAGGTGTCCATGGTTCCAAATAACAAATCTCCAGCTAGAGCTGCCTCTTTGGCTCCCTTGACGTTTTCCAAAATCCAGGAAACCTTGGTTCCAGCAAAAAAGGTGGCCAGCGGTAGACCGGTTGTTTCACGGAATCGATTGATGCCACCGTTGGCGGCTAACTTGTCGACAATGGGCTGAGTTCTCGTATCTTGCCAAACGATGGCGTTGTATACCGGGACTCCGGTGTGCTTATTCCAGACCACGCTAGTTTCGCGCTGATTTGTGATTCCAACAGCCGCAATGGAGTGACGGGTTATGTTGCTTCGGCTAAGGGCCTGACCAACAACTTCACGGGCGTTATCCCAGATTTCCATGGCATCGTGTTCCACCCAACCAGGCTGAGACATGATTTGTTTGTGTTCGAGCTGACCAGAAGCTAAGTCTTCGCCTGCTTCATTGAAGATTATTGCTCGGGTGCTGGTAGTTCCCTGATCAACAGCGATGACAAACTTTTCCATTTCTGGGCTCTAACTTTCGTAGGTGGGTTCCGCTGGAATCTAGAATACCTCAGACGCTTAGGCTATTTTGTTGCTCTAGCTCTCGAATCCACCCCAGCTTTCCAAGTGGTGTATCCGCCGGAGAGGTTACGAGCATTGACCCCGTAGCTTTTTAGAAGCTGAACGGCGGTATGTCCGCGCTGCCCAACAGCGCAGTGCACGACTATGTCTTTACCCAGCACCTCACCAATTCTTGAGCGCAGGTCATTTACCGGAATCAACACTGAGCCAGGAATTGCGCCTGCTTGGTTTTCGCTTGCGTCCCGAACATCGACCAAGATCGTTCCATTGTGCTGCAGAGCTTCGATTTCGTGCCATTGGACGTTTTCGGTTTTACCAGTGAAGACGTTATCGCCAACGTAACCTGCTTGGTTGATTGCATCTTTAGCCGAACCAAAAGCGGGTGCGTAGGCAAGTTCTAGGTTCATGAGATCCTGCACGGTAAGGCCGGCATAAATAGCTGTTGAGATAACGTCGATTCTTTTGTCAATTCCATCTAGACCAACACCCTGGGCACCAAGTAACTTGCCAGTTGCTGGGTGAAACAGAACCTTGAGAGAAACTCGTTCTGAACCCGGGTAGTAACCAGCGTGAGAACCGGGGTGCAGGTGAATAACTGATACCTCTATACCTAACTTCGTGGCCAGGCCTTCGGTAAGGCCAGTTAGCGAAGCAGCCATTCCGAAGGCTCCGATAATTCCTGTTCCGATGGCTTTTTTGACCTCAACATTTTCGCCGGCAATTACGTCCGCCACCAAGCGGCCGTGACGGTTAGCCAAGTTCGCAAGCCAAATCTGCTGACCTTTGCCAGAAAAGTAGCTGGTCTTTTCAGCGGCATCACCTACGGCAAAGATAAAGGGGTCCGAAGTTCTCTGGTGGCTATCGACCCAAATACCGCCTGAGTCACCGATTGTTAGTCCCGCTTCAACTGCTAGGTGATGATCTGGAACCACCCCTGCTGCTGAAACCACAAGATCTGCAGCTATTTGTCTGCCATCAGACAAAGTGATGGTTTTTTCGTTGATTGTTGCTGCAGTTACCCCGAGAGCTAACTCGATCTTGTTGGCAACCAAGTGGGCTTGAAACGGTTCGATGATCTCAGCGTCGAACTGGGGGAGTATGGTTTTGCTCATTTCCACCACAGTTGTTGCTACGCCACGGTGGATAAAGTTTTCTGCCAGCTCTATTCCAATAAATCCTGCTCCCAAAATGGCGGCTGACTTGATGTTGCCCGAATCTACCTGGGCTTTGATTTTTGTGGCATCTTCAACATCACGAAGAATGAATGCACGCTCGATGCCCGGTGTTGGAAGCGCTCTTGGCTTGGCACCGGTTGAGATAACAAGATTGTCGTAAGACTCCTCGTAGCTTTCGTCTGTCTTGACGTTAAGTACCGTAACTGTTTTTTGTGCCGGGTCTATTTTGGTGACCCTGGAATTTACCCGCACATCTAAGTTGAAGCGGTCCTTTAGGCTCTTCGGAGTTCGTAATAGTAACTCGGACTCATTTTTGATAACTTCACCTACGTGGTAAGGAAGACCACAGTTAGCGTAGGAGACGTTAGCACCTTGCTCGAAGATGATAATCTCGGCACCTTCTTTTAGTCTTCGAAGTCTTGTGGCCGCTGACATTCCGCCTGCTACACCACCAATAATTATTGTTTTCATTTGAGTCCCTGAGTTAGCTCTTAGTTGGAGATTCGAGGTTTATGCTAAAGACATGAACGCTTTTTCTAGCGTTGCTCGATCTTTAGTTCCTGCAGCATCATTGCCACACTGCGCCATGCCGGTAGCGATGATGGCAAAGCCTGCTTTGGTAAGTGCCGAGTTGGCAGCAGAGAGCTGCGTCAAAATCTCGGTGCAGTCTCTGCCTTCATCGAGCATTTTTACTACTCCGGCTATTTGGCCCTGGGCACGAACTAGAC
This sequence comes from Rhodoluna sp., assembly GCA_044239775.1. Taxonomy (GTDB): domain Bacteria; phylum Actinomycetota; class Actinomycetes; order Actinomycetales; family Microbacteriaceae; genus Rhodoluna. Next base: position 4,993 of record JBIIAT010000022.1, read on the forward strand.
GGTCTCTGGCTTTTTTGAGGTCCTGGGGTTCGATTTGCATTTTGGCTCCTTGCGCTTCTTGGACTTTCAGTATACCCTAGGGGGTATAGGAAAGGAATACCAATTGAAGAAGTTATACAAATTTATTGCCGGAAGTTTCATCGCAGCTCTTGCAGTTACCGGCCTGACTGGCTGCAGTACTGTGGAGCCAATGGACATGAGCAGCTACGCGGAAGTTATTGACGTTCGCACACCGGCAGAGACCTCAGCGGGTCACCTAGAAGGCGCACTCTTGTTTGATGTCCAGGATGCACAGTTCATGGCAAATCTTGAAACTTTAGATAAGTCAGCCGACTACTACATTTACTGCAGAAGCGGAAACCGCTCCGGTCAGGCGATCGAGACCATGAAGGCTAATGGCTTCACCGGTACCTTGCACAACGGTGGTTCGCTGGAAAATGCTGCAGCCGAAACCGGCCTCACTGTAGTCAAGTAAATACCCCAGGTATTGGCATACTTCTGATATGGACAAACTCTTTTGGGATCAGAAGTATTCGGTTGACGAATACATCTACACAACCGAAGCAAACCGTTTTGTCAAAGAACACTTAGAGCACCTCACCCCAGGCAAGATGATTGATCTTGCCGGGGGTGAGGGACGCAACACTGTCTTCTTCGCCGAGAAGGGCTGGCAGGCAGAGAACATCGATCTATCCAGTGTTGGTTTGGCTAAGTGTGAAAAGTTAGCTGCCGAAAGAAAAGTTTCTGAGCGGGTATATACAACTCAAGCGTCCGCTCTTGATTTTGAATCCAAGCTTGCACCAGTTGATCTTGGTGTTGTTGCATACATGCAAATAAACCATCAGGACCTAAAAGCTGGTATCGCCAGGTTGGTAGCAAACATCCGCCCTGGCGGCACATTCTTTGGTGTTTGGCATGCACTGGAAAATCTCAAAGATGGCTTCGGTGGTCCCCAGGACCCCCATGTTCTTCCAAGCATTGAATCGATGACTGAAATCCTTGGTGAGCTGCCGCTGAAGGTGGAATTCATTACCAACCGAGACGGGCAAGTTCAAACCAAGCAGGGACTCAGGCCCTCAATAACCCTCACTGCCCTGGCAATAAAGCTCTAGCTATCTAGACTGGCCCTATGGCAAAACCTGGCAAGGTAGTTCCCCCGAAGCCAAACCCTGAAGACCCCGCTAGCTATGAAGCTTTTGACGGGGAGTGGCGAAAGATTGGTCTTTCAGGACCCGCAAGGCGGGCCTTAGTCGATGCCAAGCTATACAAAGTCTCAGACCTTCGAAAGATAACGCTCGAGAAGCTAACTTCTTTGCACGGAATGGGCAAATCTGCTGTTGCGAGACTTAAGGTGCTCATGAAAGCCAAGAAGCTAACCTTTCTCCCCTGAACAAAATTCGCTAAAGTCGATTCATGGCTGAGATTCATGAGTCCCTGGGTAAATTATCCGAAGTGTTTGCAGCTGCCACCAAACAGACCCTTCCCATTCTCAGGAAGGCTCATAAGTTGCTTCTAGAGATGCACCCTGAAGTCGTAATTGTTCCGAGGCTTGGAGAGAGGTCGATTTCCTATGGACTAGGCCCCAAAAAGAACTCCGAGGCCTACTGTTACCTGATTGCTTATAAGAACCATGTGAATCTGGGCTTCTTTCACGGATCCCGATTGGGTGCTGATGATCTGCTAGAGGGCACGGGTCCACTCATGAGGCACCTCAAGCTCTCCACCATAGAGGACCTAGATAACCCCAAAACTCAAAAGCTAATCAAGGCTGCCTTGAAGGACCGAAGGGCCAGCATTCCAAAGTAGTTCTTTAGCCAAAACAAGTAAAGTTGTTCTATCGAGCGGAGTTCAATTGGCTAAATCTGTAAAGCTTGGGGTCATTCCAGGCGATGGCATTGGTCCAGAGGTCATTCGCCATGCCGTTGCTGCTTTGGAGCAAGCTGCTCCAAGAGTAAATTTTGAAAAAACCGACTACTACTTTGGAGCCAAAAGATACTTGGCCACCGGAACAATCCTTACAGACGCTGAACTTGAATCCCTTGCCGAACAAGACGTCTTGCTTCTTGGTGCAATTGGTGACCCGGGTGTTCCATCGGGGATCCTCGAGCGCGGGCTGTTACTAAAGCTTCGATTTGGTTTTGATCACTATGTGAATCTTCGCCCGACCAAGTTATACCCGGGTGTTACATCCAAGCTTTCTAATCCTGGGGATGTGGACTTTGTTGTGGTTCGAGAAGGTACCGAGGGTCCCTACGTTGGAACCGGTGGTTCCGTTAGAAAAGGCACCCCCGAAGAAGTTGCCAACGAGGTTTCGGTAAACACCGCTTATGGCGTTGAGCGGGTAGTTCGATATGCATTCAAGTTAGCTAGCACCAGAAGCAGGAAGAAACTTACCTTGGTTCACAAGCACAACGTACTGGTTCACTCCGGTGCTTTGTATCAGAGGATTGTTTCCGAAGTCGCTAAGGAATATCCAACTGTCGATCACGATTACCTGCACGTTGATGCCGCCACAATTTTTATGGTCACCGAACCTTCCAGATTCGATGTCATAGTTACAGATAATCTCTTTGGCGATATCTTGACTGACCTAGCTGCTGCAATAAGCGGTGGTATCGGCCTTGCCGCAAGTGGCAACTTGAACCCAACCGGAGCATTCCCATCAATGTTTGAGCCAGTGCATGGCTCAGCACCGGATATTGCAGGCAAGAACTTGGCTGACCCAACCGCTGCCATCGCATCGGCAGCGATGCTACTTCGTCACATCGAAGAAGACCAAGCTGCCGAAAGAATCGAGTCGGCGATAGCCAAGCACCTTGCTAAAGCTGCAACTGGATTATCCACCGACCAAATCGCTAGAAGCATCTTCGAGAATTTGTAGGAAGCAGATGAATCTAACTTTCGAACAGATCAAAAACCTGAACCCGGTATCCAAGGCTGATCGCGATGCGATTATTGCTAACCCCACTTTTGGAACTCACTTCACTGATCATCAGGTGGTAGTGGTTTGGGAAAAAGACAAGGGCTGGCACTCTGCCCGTGTTGAGCCATATGGCCCAATCCTGATGGACCCATCTAGCGCTGTGTTGCACTACGGTCAGGAAATCTTTGAAGGCATCAAGGCATACCGGCACGACGATGGTTCGATTTGGACCTTTAGACCACAAGAAAACGCCGCCAGATTGCAGCGCTCGGCCAAGCGCATGGCGCTTCCAGAATTACCAACTGAGATCTTTGTTGAGTCTCTACGTCAGCTAATTGCCCTAGACGGTGATTGGGTTCCAGCTCCAGAAAATGAAAAGACCTTGTATTTTCGCCCATTCGAAATTGCCGCCGAAAACTTCCTGGGGGTTAGAGCAGCTCATCGCGCAGAGTATCGAGTAATTGCTAGCCCGGTAGGACCGTACTTTACTGGAGGGCTCAAACCTGTTTCGATTTGGATTGCGCTTGATTCGGCAAGAGCCGGCAAGCACGGAACCGGTGAAGCAAAAACTGGCGGTAACTACGCGGCTTCTTTGATGGCCCAAAATGAAGGTTACGAAAATGGCTGCTCGCAGGTAATGTTCCTAGATGCTGAATCAGGTACATACATCGAGGAACTTGGCGGAATGAACCTATTCTTTGTTTTTGCCGATGGCAAGGTCATTACTCCAGGGTTAGACGGAACAATTCTTTGCGGTATCACCAGAAACTCCGTGATCACTTTGCTGAAAGATCGCGGTAACGAAGTTCAGGAGAGAAAGATTTCTTTGGACGAGATTCGTGAGGGAGTCAACTCTGGCGCCATAACAGAAATCTTTGCTTGTGGAACAGCAGCCGTTATCACCCCGATTGGGTTACTCAAGTCCAAAAACGAGGAAATAGGCAAGGCAGACAGTGAACCTGGCAAGCTGACTACTTCTTTAAGGGAGCAGCTAACTGGCATTCAATACGGGCGAGTCGAAGACAAACACAGATGGATGTATAGGCTGTCAGAGTGAAGGTAGCAAGATTCAGCAATGGGGCAGATCCTAGATTCGGGATTGTAGATGGGCCAGAACTTGTAGTTCTCAAAGGGCACCCTCTGGTTGCTGGCTACCAAACTACTGGCGAACGGATACCTCTTAAAGAGGTAAAGCTATTAGCTCCAACAATTCCTTCGAAGATTGTTTGCATCGGCAAAAACTTTGCCGATCACGCAGCCGAAATCGGTGAAGAGGTAACTGCCGAGCCGCTAATTTTCTTTAAGCCTTCGAGTTCGATTATTGGCCATGGCGATGCCATTGTTATTCCGCCACAAAGCAAACAAGTCGAGCTGGAAGCCGAGCTATGTCTGGTGATTGGAAAACTGGCCAAGAACGTAAGCGAGGAAAAGGCCCTGGAGTATTTATGGGGAGTAACGATCGCTAACGATGTCACCGCCAGGGATCTCCAGTTTGGCGATGGCCAGTGGGCTAGATCCAAGGGGTTTGACAGCTTCTGCCCACTGGGCCCTTGGGTAGAAACTGAGTTTTCGCCTGATGGGCAGGTAATCGAATCGAGAATCAATGGCGAGGTAAGGCAAAACGTTGCAATTACTGAGATGGTCCATAACATCCCGTCCATAATATCCTACGTCTCAAAGAACATGTCCTTGTTGCCAGGGGATATCATCTTGACTGGTTCACCTGCTGGAATCAGCGTCATAAACTCTGGCGATTTGATCGAGTGTGAAATTGAGGGAATCGGCATCCTCTCTAACCCTGTTGCCTAGACTTATTGCATAATGACCACTTTGATTACCGCCCCGTTTTCTGATGCCACAGGCCAGAACGTAAGGGTTAGGTTTTGCCCTTCACCTACTGGAACTCCTCACGTGGGCCTTATCCGAACTGCACTTTTTAACTGGGCCTATGCCCGTCACACCGGCGGCAAGCTAATCTTCCGCATTGAAGATACCGATCAAGAACGTGACAGCGAAGAAAGCTTTGACCAGCTACTTACTGCACTTTCCTGGCTTGGCTTGGACTGGGACGAGGGTGTGAATGTTGGCGGACCTCATGAGCCGTATCGCCAGTCGCAGCGAACAGAGATTTATCTAGAGGTAATCCAAAAACTCAAAGGTGCTGGGCATCTTTACGAGAGCTTTCTAACCGGCGAAGAAATTGATGCCCGCAACGAAGCAGCTGGCAGAGCCAAGCAGCTAGGTTATGACAACTCCGAGCGTGATTTAGATCAGGCCACCAAAGATAAGTACTTAGCGGAGGGTAGAACACCTGCTCTAAGACTTAGGGTTCCAGATTCAGACATTAGCTTCACCGATCTAGTTCGTGGCGAGATAACTTTCCCAGCCGGGTCATTTCCTGACTTTGTTGTAGTTCGCCCAAACGGACAGGCGCTTTATACCCTGGTGAACCCGGTTGATGATGCGCTGATGGGTGTGACCCATGTTTTGCGCGGTGAAGACCTATTGTCTTCGACCCCTCGGCAGATTGCACTTTACAACGCGATGGTTCAAGCAGGTATAACAACTTTCATTCCACAATTTGGTCACTTGCCCTATGTGATGGGGGAGGGCAACAAGAAACTTTCCAAGCGGGACCCCGAAAGCAATCTCTTCCACCACAAAGACCGCGGCTTTATTCCCGAAGGACTTCTCAACTACCTGGCACTACTTGGTTGGGGTATCTCGGCTGATGAGGACATCTTTAGCCTCAGTGAGATGGCCAAAGCGTTTGATGTTGTTGATGTGAACCCAAACCCTGCCAGGTTTGATCTTAAAAAAGCAGAGGCCATAAACGCAACCCACATCAGGCAGCTTTCCCCCGAAGATTTCCAGGCCCGATTGGTTCCTTATTTGCAGGCTGGCAACGTGCTTTCTAATCCTGCAACCGATGCAGAATTGGCAATACTTTCCAAGGCAGCGCCGTTGATTCAGGAGCGAATCACTGTCTTGGGTGAATCAGTTGACATGCTGTCTTTCTTGTTTGCCCCAAGCAGCAAGATTGAAATTGAAGAAGATGCCAAAAAAGCGTTGCCTGAAAACGCCAAGTCGATTGTTGCTGCAGCGCTAGAAGCTTTGCAGGGCCTAGAGAGTTTTACTACCGATGCACTTCACGATTTGATGAATCAGGTGCTTGTTGAATCGATGGGTGAAAAACCTCGAAATGCTTTTGGTCCGCTTCGCACTGCGATTTCTGGAAAGAGAGTTTCTCCGCCACTATTTGAGTCAATGGAGATTCTTGGCAAGGCGGAAACACTTGCTCGTTTAGAACTATTTGCCCGCGGCTAAGTTCGCAAGCTAGTATTGAAATCTGGGCCAGGGCCCAATTAAATCCCTTGGGGTATGGTGTAATTGGCAACACGGATGATTCTGGTTCATTTGTTCTTGGTTCGAGTCCAGGTACCCCAGCAAGAAATGAGCTCATGCTACTAACAATCGCCGCTAGTTTTATGGTTCTAGCTACCACCGCTACAGCAATCTTTCAATTAGCAATAGTTTTTGGCGCACCGCTTGGTGAGTATTCCTATGGGGGTGCCAACAAGGGAAAGCTACCAACGGGTTACCGAATTGGCTCGGTTATTTCTTTTGCTCTCATGATTGCCTTCGCCGGCCACTACCTAGCTCAGCTAGGTGTCTTTGATCCGATTTTTGATCCAGCTGGAAATTCGATTGTTAACTGGGTTCTTGTTGCGTCTAATGCTTTGGCAGCGCTAGCAAACAATGCCACCAGGTCGAAAAAGGAACGTGCCGTTTGGGGAGTTACCACAATCTTGATGTTTGTTGCCAGCCTGGTAGTTGCGCTACAGCTCTAAGGACTGGCCAACCTCTAGGTATCTAAACTCCCCGCCATTTTCTTCAGTCACTTGCTTCACCCGCGAGTTATTCAAATCGTGACCCAGTTGGCTCAAAAGAGCATTGTGGGTTGGAAAACAAATAGCAGGTTTTACCTCTTGGATGTAATCCATCACGTCGCCGATTTTTAGCCATGGTGCGCTAGTTGGGCAGGCAAGGGCCTTTACCTTTACATCCGGCGGGGTATAGCTATCGCCCGCGTAGTAAAGATCTCCGTTGACCAAGACTGCTGTGTTTTGAATCAGTGGGATGCTCCGGTGAATGATCTGGTGCATATCTCCAAAAAACTCCAGCTTGAAAGAGCCAACTTCGTAGTAATCGCCGTGATAGACCGTAGTTACACCCATCCCCGAAAGCCTTGCCGCAACCTCGCTGGTGCCAAAGATCTGGACGGCTGGGTTGTCTTTTTTGATTTTTGCTATCTTGGCCTCGTCGCAGTGGTCATCGTGTTTATGGGTAATCACTACAGCGACCACATTGCCCAAATTGGTTAGCTCTTCGGTGTATGAGCCTGGGTCAATAACTAGGGTTTGGGAGTCGAGCACGACCTCGAGGCAGGCGTGGCCGTGCTTGGTGATCTTCATATTGTTCATTGTATGGCGTTGCCTGAAACCCCTAAGTTCTCGCTAAGCTTTCGCTCTAACAACAATTTGGCTTCAAACAAAGGTGTTTTATGCGAGTGGGATTGGTTATCAATCCAACAGCCGGAGGCAATAAGGGTGCCGTGGCTGGAGCGAGCGTTCGCGCTGTATTGGCAACCTCCTCGCACGAAGTGATTGATCTTTCTGCTGAAAGCTATGAGGCAGCAAAGCAAGGAATCAAGACGGCAATTGCCAATCAGGCAATTGACGCTTTGGTTTTGGTTGGCGGCGATGGCATGGCTCACCTTGGGGTGAATGTGTGTGCCAATACCAGGGTCCCAATGGCAATTGTTCCTGCTGGAACAGGCAATGACTCGGCCGGAATATTCGGCATGCCGATGAACGATGCTGCTGCCAGCGCGAAGTTGATCCTAGAGAACATTTCTTCACCAAAATTTATTGACGCAATCGAGATTGAACACAGCGGAGGCAAGACCTGGGCCATTGGCTCGGCTTCAGCTGGCTTTGATGCTCTGGTAAACGCTAGAGCCAACAAAATGACGTGGCCAGCGGGCCCTATGAAGTATTACCTGGCTATGTTGCTGGAGCTAGCTAGCTTCAAGGCAATCAAGTACCGCTCAAAGATTGATGGCGTGGCAAAGGATTTTGAAGCCATGCTTTGCGTAGTTAGTAACTCGGGAGTCTTTGGTGGGGGAATGCTGGTGGTGCCAGAAGCCTCGATAACGGATGGCAAGTTGGATTTATTGATCTTGAACAAAATCACTCGCTTCAAGTTGGTAAAGATTTTCCCTCGGGTATACAAGGGAACGCACGTCACTGACCCAGCGGTTGAGCTACTTGAGGCAACAAAAGTTGAGATTGCTGCCGATGGAATGCCAATCTATTCCGATGGTGAGTATGTTGGCCAAGCACCTTTCACTGCAACCTTGGTGCCAGCAGCGCTAATGGTGATTGCTCCCGCTTTATAGGGACTGTTGCCTTCTGGTGGGGTGTGGCATAATCGAAAGGTTGCTTACGGCCCCATCGTTTAGCGGCCTAGGACACTGCCCTCTCACGGCAGCGGCGCGGGTTCGAATCCCGCTGGGGTCACGAAATTCGCC
>JBIIAT010000008.1:0-43158 GCA_044239775.1 Rhodoluna sp.
TATGAGCCAGACCAATCCAACGCCAAGCTATCTAGCCGAGTGTTTGGGTGTCTCGAGAGCTGCAGTTAGCCAGAGGCTCTCTTGGTTTCAAGAGCGAAACCTAGTGAAGATTTCCAAGGTATCCGGGAATGACAAGAACCTTTCTCTGGCGCTAACGCGCAAGGGTGAAACCTTAACCACCCAATCGGCTGACTTCCTAGAAAAGGAATTCAGAATCATCTTCGACAACGCAGCATTTGTTGACTTAGACAAACTCGACAAGACACTGAGCCAGATCAAATCACACCTAATTCAAAACCAGGAGTCGAGAAATGCAGCCTGAGAAACTATTTGACCTATCACGCCTAAAGCACACTAAATCCCTCTTCTGGCTAGCCGTTATCTGCGTCGTGGTCGCAGTTGCACTTATCCCATTATGGATCCTTGACTCAAGGCAACTGCTTGGAGTTTCTGTCTGGGAAAAGCCAATTAAGTTCTACATCTCTGTTGCAATTTTCTCATTCACTTACTCTTGGCTTAGCTCTTTCCTAACTCGAGGGGGCCGTTGGGTCAAGCTCACTGGATTTGTTATCGCAATGTCGCTTGCCGTTGAGATTGTCATAATCTTGGCCATGGCAAGCATTGGTGAAACAAGCCATTTCAATGTTTCGACTCCAACCGCCATTGCCATTTGGTCGATCATGGCAACCTTCATTTCAATTGTGCTTTTCTCAACAATCTTCATCAGCTTGATGATCTTGTTTCAAAAGCAGCAGGAGTTCAATCTCAAGTTGGCACTTGCCTTAGGAAGCATCAACACTGCGGTTGGTATGGGGCTGGCTTACTTGATGACCTGGCCAACCGCCACCCAGCTGGCTAACTACCAAGGGATAGCCGGAGCTCACGCAGTTGGAGTTTCAGATGGTGGTCCTGGTTTGCCATTTCTTGGCTGGAGCACAGTAGCCGGTGATTTACGAGTAGGGCACTTCTTTGGACTGCACTCGATCCAGGTAGCAGGGATTCTGCTAGCCGTATCTTTGCTACTGCCTATTGCCTTCCGGATTCCCTTGATCGTTGTTGGAAACCTCACCTGGCTTGGCTTTGTTGGATTAGTGACCTGGCAGTCGCTTAGGGCTGAGCCATTTTCCTCGCCGAGCGAAATGACAATCATTAGTTTTGTGGCTCTAGCGGTATTCGCCACGATTCTCTTTGCAGTCCTTTCGCTAAGCCAATCAAGAGCTCAAGCAAAGACTAGGCCTTAGAAATTTAGTGAATTACTTGAGCAAGTTCCTAGCTGCGCTAGTTAGTGAGTAATACGCCCACTTACCTCGTTGCGTTCTTTCTAGCAATCCCGAATCCACCAACAGCTTTAGGTGATGGCTGACTGTACTTTGAGCTAAGCCTGTATCGGGCGTGAGATCGCAAACACAAGCTTCCGCACCATCGCTAGCTGCAACAGCCATTATGAGCCCAAGTCGAGTCTCGTCTCCAAGGGCTTTGAACTGCTCAGCCAAAGTTGAGAGCGCCTTTGGCGAATGCAAAATTTTTAGTTCTTTAGCCACGCCATAACTATACATTGACATTCTTCGATGTGTCATCTAATCTTTGAATCGAAGATTATCGATGGGAAGATTGTGAACGACAGCACAAAGTTAAATGAAGAATTCGATTCATCATGCTGTTGTCGCTGGTGCTGCTGATGGATCTGTTTATAACTGGTGCTTTTGCAGGTCTCGCTTTGGCTATCCCCCTAGGTCCGATGGCGATTTTGCTTATTAGCACCACCATCAAACACGGTCGTGGAATAGGTATCTTCGGTGCCCTTGCTATGGCAACGGTTGACCTTTGTTATGCCGCTGTGGTTTTTGCTTTTGGAAATCTAGCAATAAGCCTTCTAACCGACTGGCTATTTCCCATGCGCTTGGCAGGCTCTCTCATATTGACAATTGTGGCTGTGAGGATCTTTATCGATGCCAGAAGATCCTCGGCCCTGAATCTGTCTTCAGATCCAATAGCTAAGCCCACAAGATTGGCAACATTTGCCAAATTCTTTGGACTGACCGTTCTAAACCCCGCTACCGCCTTTTACTTCGTAGGTATCACGCCGTCGGTAGCTGAGTTAGCATCCACTGGGGTTTTGATAGTTGGCATTGGCTTGTTTGCCTTGGGTGTTTTTGTCGGTTCGCTGGTTTGGCAATTTGGTCTGGTTTTTGCAGCCACCATCACTTCTAAATTTACCAATCACAAAGTTCAGCAAGGAATCCAGTACTCAGGAGCATTATTGATCCTGATTTTGGCAATAGTTCTAATTCTTCGGTAGTTGGGCTTAGCTCTGCCGGACCAGGCAGAAAACTCCACGTGTTGCATTAATGCTATGTAGCATCTATACTACATCTATGAGTAGAAATTCCGAAGAGCCGGTATTCAACCAGATCGAGCAGATTCGCACTGCCCAGGGGCTGAGTAGGCAAGAGCTGGCAGATCTCGTTGGAGTCCACTACCAAACCATTGGCTACCTGGAGCGCGGCGAATACAGCCCCTCTCTGGTCCTAGCCCTTCGCATCGCCAAGGCCCTGAACAAGGAAGTTTCAGAGCTTTTTTCACTCACTGAACAGAAAAAAGGAAAGAAGTAATGTCAAAGAAGAACAAGATCTACTGGGGCCTAGGCGTGACCGAAAAAGGTACAAGGGCCTTACTTACTGACGAGAACTCCAAATTCAAGTGGCTCAGGTCCCAGCGCAACAGACGCATTCTTGTTGTGCTTTACGCGCTGGGAATCCTTGTAGTTTCCTTGGGAAGCTACTACCCGACGCTAAAAACTAACCTGAACATCTCTTCTGAGACCGAGATAACCATTTTGGTTGTCACCGGAATTTGGGTCGTGCTATCAGTTCTAATCGGATACTCACTGCTCAGAGTGGCAGTTAGAGGAATCGCAGAAGCCCCTGACGAGCTTTTGGACGAGAGGCAAATTCAGATTCGCAACACCTCTTACCGGTATGCCTACTTGACCATGATGTACGTAGTGTTTGCAATTCTTCTTGCGATGCTCTTTGGTCCAGAGCTTGTGCTCTTTGAGCCTCAAGGTAACGACGGAAGCTACCTGGTTATTGCGGCACTTTTTGCGTTTGCCTCTGCGCCTTCAATGATTCTTGCTTGGAGAGAAAGGGATATCTAAATTGACAACGACTACAAGGGACAATTTCCCAGACATCTTGAGGGGCTTTGCCCTATTTGGCATAGCGATGGTCAACATTCAATTCTTTTCCATCAGCACTTTCAATGGAGCGGAATCACTGGACCTAACGGATCCGCAGAATGCAAGCGTGGCCTTTATTGTGTCGGCTTTGTTTCAGGCAAAGTTCTACCTGTTGTTCTCGTTCCTTTTTGGGTATTCGGCTCACTATGTGCTGAAGGGTGAAAAGAGCAATAGAAGAAGGTGGATTGCCAGGTCAGTTGGATTGGTGATTCTGGGATTAATTCACCTCACCTTCTTCTTCCATGGAGACATACTCTTTATTTATGGAGTATTTGCACTACTTCTTACCTTGCTTTACTTCCGCAAGGAAAAGACTCTAAAGGTTTGGGCCTGGGTGATTTACATCATCACAGCAGTGTTGTTTGTGGCAATTTCGCTGCTGGTTTATCTAGGCGAAATGCTCGTTGCCTCGAAAGGCAAAACCTTCCCAAGCGAAGAATCGATTGACTTCTTAGACGTTGCTCTAGCCTCTGGTGGGTTTTTGGAGATTGCTGCAGCCAGGTTTGAATTCTGGCTACTTGCCGCCGGCCCAGCATTTTTGCTTCAAGGATCACTGGTCTTTGTGGCATTCATTGTTGGTGTGCTGATTGCTCGAAGAGGGGGGCTAGCTGCGTCCTTGAAGCCAGAGCTAATGAAGAAATTCGCTATCTGGGGGCTCACTCTGGGTCTAGGGCTTCAGTTACTTTCAGGCTACATTTTCATTACAAACGAACAAGCTGAGAATTACAGCCTTAGCTTGTACCTAATCGCAATTGCACTGAATTTCTTGACCGCCCCCCTGATGTCAGCTGGATTAGTTGGTGGCCTTTGGCTACTTAGCCAAAAGATGAAGCTTTCACTTCTCAGTGCAGCTGGCCGTCACTCACTGAGTATCTACCTTGGACAATCACTGGTGTTCTCCACGTTGTTCTCGGCGTGGGGATTCGGGTTGTTCCAAGAACTTAGCTTGCTTGCTGTGGTTTTGATCGCGGCGGCAACGTGGCTGATTCTGGCGCTGCTTGCGAAGCTAAATCTTAGATATAGAAATAGAGGACCAATGGAGGCGTTACTGTCTATCTTCTCCAGACTGTTTGAGAGGAAATCATGAACCTAGAACAATTAGGCCTATTTGGAGTATTTCTAGCTGGAGCCATTCCATGGTTTGAGGCCATTGCGGTGGTGCCAGCGGGAATCCTGTTTGGATTAGACCCGGTGTTGACAGTGATTGCTGCTGCCACAGGAAACATAATCACAATCGCGGTGTTTGCCTTCGGTGGAAACTCAATCCGAAACTGGATTATTAGAAGGCGCGTGGCCAAAGGTAAAGATGCCGAGTCCCCCAAGTTAATCAAAGCTCAACAGGCCTTTGATAAGTACGGAATCTATGGGATGGCCGTGCTAGGTCCAATCCTTATTGGAACTCAGTTTGCTGCAGCTGCTTCGGTAGCAGCTGGAGTAAAGCCACTGAAGGTAACGGTATTGATCTCTACTGCCATGGTCCTTTGGGCGGTGGCGATTGCTTGGATAGTGGTTACCTTGGGAATTTCAATAGTCGACATGTGATCATTCGCAACAATCCAGACTCGAATGATTACCGCGGGTTCGAAGGCTTTATTCCGCGCAAGCTACTTGGCCTAGGCCCGCTTACTACCGCTAGAGGATAATTTTTTAGCCTGTTTGAAAACATAAATTACAAACAGTAAAACTATGTTGTTTATCTGCCATTTTTTCCTCTTTGGATTTGACTCCACTTGAGGTTCCACTCTTGGAATGGCCCACCGTGAAGTGAATTTTCCCGGTTGTTCATCGGGACGCGTCGCAGCTGCGCTGCCTCCTAAATAGCGATTTGTGCTCATTTTTCCTTGCTCTCTCTACTCTCTAGATTCCTTCTGAGCACCTTCAATGGAGAGCAAGTGGCCAAGGGCAATCGTTCAAATTTAACTTTATTAGATTATGCCATATTTGGAACAAAATGCCAATTTTGGCAAATTCTTCCAGAAACTGACCAGCCGCCTGGGTTAGTTAATACAATTGTGGGATGGCGGACAAACAATCACCTGGGAACCCTGGCGGTAAATTGTCCTCAGCATCGAAGCGCAATCGACTAGCCCTTATAAAATCTGCCCAAGAGGTACTCGCAGAAATTGGTCCAGAGGCCACTGTGGAACAGTTTGTGGCACACGCTGGGGTCTCTTCCACGACAATTTATAACCATTTCTACAACAAGGAAACGTTGTTTAAAGAAGCCCTTGCAGAGGCTTGGCGAGAATGGATTGATTGGGCGCATGGCGGCATTCCCACTGACGAAAACTTCGAAACGATGATCGACGTGTGTAGAAAATTATTCCGAGCTGCAAAGACGCATCCAGATTTCAGTAGGCTTATCAGCAAATCACTGTCTTACCCTGGATTTGCAATCGAAGCAGTGCAGGCCGATGCATTGCCTGCACTTAAAAAGGTTGCGCGCCTTGGAGGCTTGACCAAGTCTGACTTTGATAAAAGATCCAGATTGTTTAGTTACTGTATTGCAGGAATTTTGCATGGTGTCCACACAACAAATGAACTTTCGCCAGCGGATGCTGATGTTTCTCTAGGTATCGCTCTTGGGATTTGGAATGTCAGCCCCGAGAAGGCAAAATCAATTGTTTCTCGCCCGCTTTCAACATTTTTGTAAGCCAGCCAATCGCAATTCATTGCTCCCAGCCAGCAATTCTGTTTATCTAGAGCACTTATCCCATCATTAGCAAAACAACATTTACGAGTGTTGCTAAGAGCAGTAAAGAGAATGCAGTGCGGGGAGGATCTTTTCTGATTGAAAGTGCGCTAGCCAGACCGACTATGACTAGGTTGGAACCTAGGCCAACCGCAGCAGCCAAAGGATTCAGGTCTTTTGATTGTGTAACAACTAACACCGTTGCCAAAAGTGCTGTAAAGCCAATTACTAGAGCTGAGAATTGTTGGCCAAGAATGTGCGGCAAGGAATTGACCCCGGTGAGTTTGTCAGCTGCGATATCCGGCAAAACATTTGCAAAGTGGGCCGAGACACCCAACAGGGCTGCCACTAAAACAATCCAGGCTAGCTCCCAAACGAGTCCAGTCGAAGCCATCCCTACAAAAATTGGTATTAGGCCGAACCCAATTGCATAGGGAATCACCGATGTCCAGTTGGATTTCATGCCCAGGTTGTATGCCCAACCTGCGGCCAACATCCCAAACATAACCAAAGCTGCGGTCGGGCCAAAGATAAAGGATGTGGATTGGGCTAGCAATGCTGCAACTAGCGCCCAAGTTCGAAGCTCAGAAACCTTTACTGTCCCATTGACTGCAGGTTTGTCGGTCCGACCAGCCATGAGATCCCGTTTGTAGTCGAGCCAATCATTGGAAAGACCGACCGAGATCTGTTGCAGCAAGACCACAAGGAATATCAGCAAACTGCGATCCCAGGAAATACCTAAACCAAGTCCCAATAGCCCTGCAAAGCTTGCTACTGCCAAGCAGGGAATTGGGTGACTTGAATTGATAAGAGCTACTAGCTTTTTGCTCTTCATTGTGTCTTTGGCTAAAGCGCCTTGAGAATGTCGTTGACCTTGTCCTTGGCATCACCAAAGAGCATCTTGGCATTTGGCTTATAAAACAGCGGGTTAGCAACTCCTGCGTAACCAGAAGCCATTGAGCGTTTAAACACAATCACGTTCTCGGCTTCCCAAACCTTTAGCACCGGCATACCAGCAATTGGGCTCGATGGGTTTTCGGTTGCGGCAGGGTTCACGGTGTCGTTGGCTCCAATGACCAAAACCACATTTGTGCTAGCTAGGTCATCGTTGATCTCGTCCATTTCTAGAACGATGTCGTAAGGAACCTTGGCTTCAGCTAAAAGTACGTTCATGTGCCCAGGAAGTCTTCCTGCAACCGGGTGAATACCGAAGCGCACCTGAACACCCATATCGCGAAGTTTCTTGGCAAGTTCCGCAACAGGGTACTGAGCTTGAGCTACAGCCATTCCATAGCCTGGGGTAATAACTACCGACTTGGCTGCTTTTAGTAGCTCTGCTACCGATGCAGCATCTGTCTCAGTGTGCTCGCCGGTTTCCTCTTCAGATTCAGAAGGAGCTTGGATACCGTAGCCTCCGAATATCACCGAGATAAAGCTTCGGTTCATCGCCTTACACATGATGAAAGACAGGTAAGCACCGGAGGATCCAACAAGGGCGCCGGTAACGATCAGCAAGTTGTTGCTCAATAGGAAGCCTGTTGCAGCTGCTGCCCAACCCGAATAGCTATTTAGCATCGAGACAACTACCGGCATATCTCCACCACCAATGGAGGCAACCAGGTGCCAACCAAGAGCTAGGGCTAGAACCGTTACTGCTATTAGTAGCCCTAGTTCTGGGGTAACGACATAGGCAACGGTCAGGGCTACGAAGCCAACCAGTGCAAAGAGATTTAGGAAGTTTCTACCTGGCAGAATCAGTGGCTTGGAAGTCATCTTTGCTGAGAGCTTCAAATAGGCAACGATGGATCCGGTGAAGGTAATGGCTCCAATAAAGACACCAATGAATACCTCAGCGCTGTGAACAGCTGCAAGATCTGGAGTTAGTTCCTTGGCGTGCAGTGCTCCGTTCCATCCAACAAGTACTGCCGTTAGACCTACGAAGCTGTGAAAGAGGGCAATTAGCTCGGGCATGCCAGTCATGGCAACTACCTTTGCTCGCCATAAACCAATAACAGCACCAATAGCTAGTGCACCAACTAGAAGTCCAAGACCGAGGAAAGTTGATTCGTTCCACTCACCAGAAAGTGCCAACCAAATAGTTGCCACCATGGCGATAGCCATACCGGCGATTCCATATCGAACACCGGTTCTACCAGTTTCGTGCTTGCTAAGTCCTGCAAGGCTCATGATAAACAACAAGGCAGCTGCAACATAAGCCGCGTTAGCGATAGCTAGTGCACTCATTAGTTATCTCCCTTCGTGAACATCTTGAGCATTCGGGAGGTAACGGCGAAACCACCAAAGACGTTGATGCTTGCAAGTAGTACTCCAACGGCAGCGAGAATCTGAACCAACAAGATGGCGTCGGTGATCTGCAAGATCGCAGCCACCACCACAATTCCTGAGATGGCATTTGTCACCGACATTAGAGGTGTGTGAAGAGCGTGGTGCACCTTGCCAATTACATAGAACCCGATCACAACTGAAAGCATTAGAACCAAGAAATGCTCTGGAAGCGGTGCTGGAGCCAGGGTTACAACGCCAAATAGTGCCGCTAGACCCAAGGCAATCAAGCCTGACCTGGTCCGGCCAGACATCTTCTTTTTCTCTGGAATTACAACTGGCTCAGCCTTAGCTACCGGGGCTGCTGATACTTGAACCGGTGGTGGTGGCCAGGTGGTGGCGCCATCTTTGACCACAGTGACCGAACGCATCACTACGTCTTCGAAGTCGATTACGGCTTTGCCGTCCTTGCCTGGGGTAAGAAGTTTCAAAAGGTTTACCAGGTTTGTTCCATAAAGCTGAGAGGACTGAGCCGGTAGGCGTGAGGGAAGATCCGTATACCCAAGAATTGTGACACCGTTAGCGGTGACAATTTTCTTGCCCGCCACAGATCCAGCCACGTTTCCACCTTGAGCTGCAGCCATATCGACAATGACGCTGCCTGGTTTCATTAGAGCAACATCTTCAGCTGTGATTAGCTTTGGAGCAGGTCGTCCAGGGATAAGCGCGGTGGTAATGATGATATCAACGTCTGCTGCCTGTTCTGAATAAATCTCGGCAGCTCTTTGTTCGTAGGCCTTGCTAGTTTCTTTCGCATAGCCATCACTGGATTGCATCTGCTCATCGACTTCAACCAAAAGGTAGTCGCCACCAATGGATTTAACCTGATCAGCAACCTCTGGTCTTGGGTCGGTAGCTCTAACAATTGCTCCAAGACTTGAGGCGGAGCCAATGGCAGCAAGACCTGCAACACCGGCACCGGCTACCAAAACTTTTGCGGGTGCAACTTTTCCAGCAGCAGTAACTTGTCCAGTGAAGAAGCGGCCAAACTCATGGGCAGCTTCAATAACCGCACGGTAACCTGCGATGTTTGCCATGGAGCTAAGAACGTCCATCGACTGTGCTCTAGAGATTCTTGGAACCGCATCCATTGCGAGCGCGGTAACACCCTGCTTTGCAAGTGCTTCGAGAAGTTCAGGCTTGAGGGCTGGGCTTAAAACACCAACCAGAACCGATCCCTTTTTGAGCTTGTCTATCTCGGCATCTGAAGGAGCGCTAACAGTTAGAACAATGTCTGCACCCCAAGAGTCAGCAGAGCTAACAATCTTGGCGCCAGCAGCTTCGTAGGCGGAGTCTGGGAAAGATGCTTTGGTTCCAGCACCTTTTTCCACGACAACTTCATAGCCAAGTGAGCGAATAACCTTGACTGTCTCAGGGGTTGCAGCAACCCTAGATTCGGCTTCCTGCTCTGCGACAACACCAATTAGGGACACTTTGCTCCTTCGGGAAATCTAATCCAGCACTAAGTCTAGAGGGACGATAGGGGCCAAATGGCGAGCGCCTATTCTGGGCTAATGTCCCCATCGTTAGGTTGCTGATTGATCATGGCGGTCAGGGTTTCGTTGGCGGTCTTGACTATTTCGTAGGTCCTAGAGATCAGCTCATCGGCAGACTGGGAGCTAAGTAGGTCTATTTGATCCAGCGGGCCAACCGGCAGCACTCCAGCCATCTGCCAGCAAGCCTCCATCGGGTCCTCACTGAACTCAATATCGGCACCGAACTGCAGGTTGCCAAACTCGCTAACAAAGGCCAGTAGTTGCCGAACTTTTGTTTCCAGGTGGGCTTTGGCAGGAAGCAGGCTGTCGTCCCAAATCAAATCTGGAAGCAAATCGATATCAGCCAGTGGGTAGGGATCATCGGGTAGCCAAGCGTTCACCCTAAATCTTTGTGATCCGTAAGATTCCAGCCCTAGAAATTCCTGGGTGGTGCCAATCTCGGTAACAGAGGCGATGGTTCCAATGCTCATGCGCTTTTCTCCCCCGCCCACCTCTTTACCCCGCTCGATAAGCACAACTCCAAACTCTGGCTTATCGGAGGCCATAAGATCCCCCAAGAGCTTTAGGTAGCGCTGCTCGAAGATTCGAAGCGGTAGTGGCATAGCAGGCAGCAAAACAGAGCCAAGTGGAAACATTGGTATTACTGGCATGGTTCAGTTAACACTCAACAACGTTGACAGCCAAGCCACCCATCGAGGTCTCTTTGTACTTGGTAGACATGTCAACACCGGTTTGTCTCATGGTTTCAATCACAGTATCCAAAGAGATCTTGTGATCGCCGTCTCCCAGCAGGGCTAGCCTCATCGCTGCAACCGCTGTTCCTGCTGCAATAGCATTTCTTTCAATGCAAGGCAGTTGAACAAAGCCACCAACTGGATCGCATGTAAGGCCAAGGTTGTGCTCCATGGCAATTTCAGCCGCGTTCTCGATTTGCTCGTTAGTCCCACCTAGAACAGCAGTAATTCCCGCAGCAGCCATAGAGCAAGCTGATCCAACTTCGCCCTGGCAACCAGCTTCCGCTCCAGAAATCGATGCATTCAACTTATAGAGCGCGCCAATAGCGCCAGCTGTCAACAAATACTCGCGCGCAATCTTTTCATCGCTTATTCCACGGAACTGGTTGGCAAAGTATGCAACTGCGGGAATGATGCCGGCGGCACCATTGGTTGGAGCAGTGACCACCCTCATTCCGGCTGCGTTTTCTTCGTTCACAGCGATTGCAAAGGCCTGCAGCCATTCGGCAGTTAGGTCTCCAGCGCTGTTTTCGTTTTTAGACATCTCGGCAAGGCGCTCTGTCATACCTCGGGCTCGTCTTGGGACATTTAGATACCCCGGCAAGACCCCCTCGTTGCTAAGACCTGATTGAATGCAAGCTTTCATCGCTGCCCAGATTGCAGTGAGCCTTGCGTGAACAGCCTGCTCGCCGTGAATTGCTACCTCATTGCGATAAGCAATCTCGGCGATGGATACGCCTTCTGAGTTTGCATGCGCCATAAGCTCAACAGCTGATTGGTATGGGTAAGGAACATCGCGGTAGACCTGAAGAGTTTCGGTTTCGCCCTCAATAAATCCGCCTCCGACTGAGAAAAAGATGGCGCTGTGAACGAGCTCGTCGTTTTTGTAAGCGTGGAATCTCATGCCGTTCGAATGTTTGGTTAGTCGCTTTTTGCGCTCAAAAACTAAGTCACTCTCATTGAATACAACTTTGGTTCCTAGAAGGGAAACCTCTTTAGTGGCTTTCGCATTCTCGTAAAGCTTTAGAACCTCCATTGGATTGCACTCTTCTGGAGTGCTACCGGCGAGTCCTGCTACCAAAGCGTTAGTTGTTCCATGTCCTGCACCGGTAGCGGCCAAAGATCCATAAAGTGTGATTTGCACTCTGGTGATTTCAGAAGGGTCCTCAAGCTCCAGCGCAAAGGCGCGAGCTGCTCTCATCGGTCCCACGGTGTGAGAAGAGGACGGACCGATACCTATTGTGAAAAGGTCCAGGGTTCCTACGTATGACATTTACATCCGTTCGTGAAAACGGGCCGGCACAATGCCGGCCCGTTTCTCATCACTAATTTACTTGTTGTTCGTAATTGCGTATTCCTCTTCAGGAGACATAACTAGGTTGTGTCTTCCGTATACCGCAAAGATAACCAACATGACTATGTAGATTACCGCGATGCCAGCGATAGCTGTTTGGAACGCAGGGTTGATTAGGTATCCAACGAATGAGATACCTGCGATTACTGCAGCAGCAACTGCACCTGGAACACCCCATGGTGAAACATATGGGCGCTTTAGGTTTGGTAGCTTGCGTCGAAGGATTAGGAAGCTAACTGCCTGCATCATGTAGGCAAGCATGGCTCCCCATACAGCGATGTTTAGAACGATGGCTCCGGCAACTGCGCCGGCACCTTCAGCATCCAAAGCTGTTAGGACCTCGATGGATAGTAGAGCTACGAAGCCGATTAGTCCACCAACGATGAGCGATGCCAAAGGCACGTTCTTGCTGTTGGTAACGGATAGACCCTTCGGGTAGTAACCAGCTCTAGACAGTGAGTACATGTTTCTTGCGTAAGCAAACATGATTCCCTGTAGCGATGCCAAAAGACCAATCAGGGCGATCAATCCAAGCAGGGCAGCTAGCTGGTCCCCAACCATCACGCGGAAACCATCAAGTAGTGGCTCTCCGGCAACCCGAAGCTCCTCTGCTCCAACGATTCCTGTGTTTAGGAATAAGATCAACAAACCGGTTGCAATCAAAGTAGTACGTGCCCACAGACCAGCCTTAGGAATGTCCTTAGCAGGGTCCTTTGCTTCTTCAGCTGCAAGTGGAAGTTCTTCGATACCTAGGAAGAACCAAACCGCAAACGGAATAGCCCACAAAATACCTTCGATACCAAATGGTAGGAATGCACTTTGACCTTCTTCAGGTGCAATGTTGAATAGGTTGTCCCAGCTAAATAGTCCTGAGAATGCAGCCATCAGCGAGAAGATCAGAATAATCGCAAGCGAAACAACCGCTACGATAATTGCAAATCTAAATGCGGTGTGTGAACCAGCAGCGTTGAGAACAATAAACGCAACGTAGAGAATTGCCCACCAAGCCCAAGCTGGAAGTGATACTCCGAGCAGCTCGGTTGCGATTCCATCTGCATACGATGCTGAGAAGAATACAACAACGGCAGTTGTTGCAACATAGGTAATTGTTTCAGCAAGACCAGTTATGAAACCTCCCCAGGGCCCAATCGCGGTTCTTGCAAAGGAATATGCTCCACCGGTGTGAGGCATGGCAGCTGCCATTTCTCCGATTGAGAACATCAGACCGTAGTACATGATCACCAAAATTCCAAAGGCGATCAAGAGGCCACCAAAGCCTCCGACATCTAGACCAAAGTTCCAACCTGAGAAGTCACCGGAGATAACTGCAGCAATTGCAAGTCCCCAGAGACCCAAAAGGCCAGCCGCACGAGTCAGCTGGCGTTTTTCAAAATAACCGGCTTCAGGCTTCTTATAAGTAACGCCTGAAACTTTTGTGTTTTCCGAAGACATTCGGTTTCCTATCCGTCGCTTCGAAGCTGCGCCTCGAAGACCGAGGGGCTTCATCCACGACATTGTGAATGGGTTGTTTCACTTGGAACTCTAGACCCATTTAAGGACCCAAATTGGGCTTTTGGGCAAAAAACCTCGTTCAATTTGTAAACAATCCAAAGGGCCGTTCTGGCCCCCTGGCCCTAGGTCTAGGCTTGTTTTCTAAGGAGTGCAGAACTCTGCTGTAATGTCGTGGTTGGAAAACCAACCTCAAAGAAGAGGAATTACCCTATGGCCACCAAAGGCTACATTTCAATGGACCAGCTCAAAACTCTCTATAAAGCTGGCGAAATAGACACCGTCATCATGGCGTTCACCGACATGCAGGGACGGCTAATCGGAAAAAGAGTTGCCGCCAGGCACTTCATCGACAACATCGCAGGTCACGCAGCTGAGTGTTGCAACTACTTACTTGCAGTTGATATCGAGAACAACACCATCCAGGGCTACGAGATCTCTTCTTGGGATACCGGCTACGCCGACATGGCAATGGTTCCAGACATGAAGACCATGCGCATGGCCCCATGGCTTCCTGGCAGCGTAATTGTTACTACCGACCTTCACACCACCTCGCACGAAGTAATTCCTCAGTCCCCGCGTTCAATTCTCAAAGCACAAATGGACAAGCTCGAGAAGATGGGCATGAAGGCTCTAGTTGGAACTGAACTTGAGTTCATAGTCTTTGATGACACCTTCAGAGAAGCTTGGGCTAAAGGCTACAAAGACATCAAGCCTTCAACCGATTACAACGTTGACTACGACCTACTTGCTTCCACGAGAGTTGAACCTCTCCTACGAGAGATCAGAAACTCGATGGATGATGCTGGAATGTATTGCGAAGGCGTAAAGGGCGAGTGCAACCTGGGTCAGCAAGAAATTGCATTCCTATACGACGAGGTCATGACCACCTGCGATAACCACAGCATCTACAAATCAGGTGCCAAGATGATTGCCGATAAGCACGGCAAGAGCTTGACCTTTATGGCTAAATACAACGAGCGTGAAGGAAACTCCTGTCACATTCACATGTCCTTCCGCTCACTTGACGACAAGGCAGTGTTTGCAGACAAAGCAGATCCACTTGGTATGTCAGATACCTTCAAGTACTTCATTGCTGGACAAATTGCCCTGATGCGTGAATTCAGCTTGCTTTACGCACCACAGATCAATTCATATAAGAGGTTCGTAGAAGGAAGCTTCGCTCCAACATCAGTTGCCTGGGGTGCCGACAACCGCACTGTTTCTCTGCGCGTTGTTGGCCAAGGGCTTGGAATGCGAGTTGAAAACCGCGTTCCTGGAGGAGATGTGAACCAGTACCTGGCCACCGCTGCCATGATCGCAGCCGGAATCTACGGAATTGAGAACAAGCTTGAACTAGAGCCAATGACCACGGGTAATGGCTACGCTTCTGGAAAGCCTCATGTTCCAGCCACCATGCAAGAAGCCCTGGATCTTTTCCAGAATTCAAAGATTGCGAGAGCAAGCTTTGGTGACAAGGTCGTCGATCACTATCTCCACTACGCCAAGACTGAAATTCAGGCTTTCAATAGCGCCATTACCGATTGGGAGAGGGTGCGCGGCTTTGAGCGGACCTAAACCTCTTATTGGGCTAACCATTTATCGCCAGCAAGGTCAAACCGGAGTCTGGAACACCGAGATGGCAATGATCCCTGCTTTCTATATAGAAGGCATTACCCGATCGGGTGGAGTAGCTGTGATGATTCCACCGCAGCAGCTAGAAAGTGCCGAGGCCAAAGACATCATTGCCTCACTGGATGGGCTAATGCTCTGCGGTGGAAGAGACATTGACCCATCTAGATATGGCCAAGCCCCTCACGGTGAAGCCGAGGAACCAGACAAGCTTCGAGACCAGCTAGAAGAAAAACTACTATCCGCTGCAATTGAAGCCGACCTCCCTTTTCTTGGAATTTGTCGCGGAGCGCAGATGCTAAATATCAATCGCGGTGGAACTTTGATTCAGCACCTGCCAGATGTTATTGGTGATAACCGCTACCAAAAAGGAAATGCTGAGTTCACTCCGGCTGAAGTGTCGGTAGAAGGCGATTCCAAGCTAGGAGAACTTGTCGGGGATAAAGTTTCCAACGCTGCTTTGTATCACCACCAGGCAATTGACCAAGTCGGTAAGGGGCTCAAGGTAACAGCCAAGAGCGAAGATGGAATTGTTGAAGCTGTGGAATTAGAAGAACATCCTTTTGGTGTTGCCGTTCAGTGGCATCCAGAGCAAACTCTCGAAGATCTCAGAATCTTTGAAGGCCTAGTCGAAGCGGCAAGAAAGTATCGAGGATCTAAATGAGCTACACCCTGATTAACCCTGCTACCGAAGAGCAGATGGAAACCATCTCTCACGCTGACCTGGGCCAAACCGATGCTGCCATCGAGCTAGCCGCCAAAGCCCAGAAGAAGTGGGCTGCTCTAAACCCTTCGGATCGAGCGATGCTGTTGCACCGCTTTGCAGCCACCGTTGATGCCAACATCGAAGCGCTAGCTCAGCTAGAGGTTCGAAACTCAGGCCACCCAATTTCCCAGGCTCGCTGGGAAGCTACCCACGTTAGAAACGTGCTTGAGTACTACTCGGCTTCCCCTGAGCGCCTGATCGGAAAACAGATTCCAGTAGCTGGCGGAATAGCCGTTACCTTCAATGAGCCAATTGGCGTGGTTGGAGTAATCACCCCATGGAATTTCCCAATGACCATCGCTAGCTGGGGCTTTGCTCCTGCCTTGGCAGCTGGCAATGCTGTTGTTCTAAAGCCAGCCGAGTGGACACCTTTATCTAGCATCAAGATTGGTGAGCTCGCCCTAGAAGCCGGTCTTCCAGAAGGACTATTCCAGGTAATTCCAGGTAAGGGATCAGTTGTTGGAGATAGGTTCCTGACCCACCCTAAGGTTGGCAAAGTTGTCTTCACTGGCTCTACCGAAGTTGGCAAGCAGGTTATGCGCAAGGCTGCTGACCAGGTTAAGAGAGTAACTCTAGAACTTGGTGGCAAGAGCGCCAACATTGTTTTCGCTGATGCTGATGTTGATAAGGCAGCAGCAGCTGCGCCGAGTTCCGTATTTGAAAACGCTGGCCAGGACTGCTGCGCAAGAAGCCGCATCTTGGTTGAAGCACCTGTGTATGACCAATTTATGGAAGGTCTAGAAGAATCCGTAAAGGCATACAAAGTTGGCGACCCAACCGATGAAGCAACCGAAATGGGTCCACTGGTTTCGAAAAAACACTTCGAAAACGTTGAGCAGTATCTTTCCGATGGCAACGTTGCCTTCAGAGGAAATGCTCCAACTGGTAAGGGATATTTCATGGCACCGGCAGTGCTAACCCCAGGCAAGCTAACTGATCGCTGCATGACCGAAGAAATCTTCGGTCCTGTTGTTTCGGTTTATCGTTTCAAGGACGAAGCTGAGGCACTAGAAATTGCCAACAGTTCTGAGTATGGACTCAGTGGTTCTATTTGGACTCGTGACCTAGGACGCGGGATTAGAGTTTCAAGAGCGTTAGAGAGTGGCAACCTTTCTGTGAACTCGCATTCTTCTGTTAGATACAACACCCCATTTGGAGGCTTCAAGCAATCTGGTCTTGGCCGAGAGCTTGGACCCGATGCACCGCTTCACTTCACCGAAGAAAAAACCGTTTACTACCCCGCTGATTAGGAGAAACAAATGACAGTAAAGAAGATAGATCTGACCCAGCGTCTAGCGGGCAAAGTAGCAGTAATCACAGGTGGTGCCTCGGGTATTGGATTGGCAACCGCACGCCGCTTTGCGGCTGAGGGTGCCAAGGTCGTAATCGGTGACATGGATCCGGTATCAGGCGAAAAGGCAGCTGCCGAGGTTGATGGTGCTTTCATCCAGGTCAACGTAGCCGATGAAGCTCAGGTGAACCACCTTTTTGATGAGACAGTAAAACTATTTGGCAGCGTGGACATAGCTTTCAACAACGCTGGTATCTCACCCCCGGATGATGACTCGATTGAAACAACCGAGCTACCAGCTTGGCAAAAGGTTCAAGACGTAAACCTAAAAAGCGTTTACCTTTGCTGCCGCGCAGCCCTTAGACACATGACCAAGCAGCAATCGGGTTCGATCATCAACACTGCTTCCTTTGTTGCAGTCCTTGGAAGTGCCACCAGCCAGATTTCATACACCGCCTCTAAAGGTGGAGTGCTTGCAATGAGCCGTGAACTCGGAGTCCAGTTTGCCCGTCAAGGAATTAGAGTGAACGCACTTTGCCCTGGGCCTGTAAATACACCACTGCTACAAGAACTGTTTGCTAAAGATCCAGAGCGTGCAGCTCGTAGGCTTGTGCACATTCCAATTGGAAGATTTGCTAACCCTGAAGAGCTAGCTGCATCGGTAGCGTTCCTAGCATCCGACGATAGCTCGTTTATTACCGGTTCAACCTTCTTGGTTGATGGTGGAATTTCTGGAGCCTACGTCACACCACTATAAAGATCACTTGTTGCAAGAAGGCTAAAAGTATCCCGATTGTATTGACTAGTCAGTGGTTTTCTCAGGTGTTAGCTTTGCAACTTGCTCAAGGAAGTTATCTACTAATTCATAGGCTCGCTTAGTCGATTCGGCTTTGAGGGCTTTGGTTTGATCCATGACAACCTTTGGGTCTTGGCCATCTTCGGCCAATTCATCGTTGCCATCCCAGATCAACCAACCCTCTAAAACTTCGACGTCCAGCTCGGGGTGAAACTGCAGAGCTAAAGATTTGCGGTAAGTGAAGGCTTGGGAGGCCAAAGCGGTTCGCGCAATTTCTTTGGCTCCTGGTGGCACCGTCCAATAGTCGTAGTGAAATTGAAACCAGGGTCCGTTAGATACAAGGTCTTGCTGGTCGCTAAAAATATATGTCCAGCCAAGTTCTGGTCTTGGCCCTGGCGCAACGCTGCCACCTAGAGCTCTTGCCATAAGTTGACCGCCAAAGCAGATTCCAAGAACTGGGACGTCCGCTTCAATAGCGGATTTGATCCAAGCAAGTTCTGGTTGTAACCAGTTACCGATGCAGGCATCATCCCAAGCTCCCCAAGGTGAGCCAAGAGGAATGATTACGTCATAGTTTGAGTAATCAGGAAATTCAAATTCAATGTTGGGCTCCCGGTACTTTTCTCCTGGCACCACCAGCAACGTTTGAATCTCAAACCCAAGTTGTTGAAATCTTTCACCAACCGGACCGAGCGGAGACACGTGATCGTGTTGGATAAAAAGCACTTTCATGGAATCTCCTCTGCAGAAAAGATTACTAGCTTGAGGGAGTAAACAACTTCAGGTGTTATTCAAACCTGAGCGCATCAATCGGCTCTAGCTTGGCTGCTGTTCTAGCTGGCCAAACACCAAACACCACTCCAACTAGCAAGCTAAAGCCAAGGGCCAGAAGAACCGTATCCAACTTGATGGCAAAAACCCAATCACCCAAGATTGCCAGGAAGAAAGCAGCTATCTCACCAAGAATTAGACCAACTACCCCTCCAGCCAAAGACAGCACAATTGCCTCAATCAAGAACTGGGTAAGGATATCTGACTGCTTGGCTCCAATAGCTCTTCGAACACCAATTTCTCTGGTTCTTTCCCGAACAGAAACCAGCATGATGTTCATGATTCCAATGCCGCCAACAATCAAGCTGATGGCCGCGATGCCAGTGAGTAATAATCCCAGCGTGTCAGTAATGGAACTAACCGCTGCAATCAAAGAGGCCTGGTTGGTGATCGTGTATCTGGCGTCGGTATCAACACCAAGCCCGTATCTTTCTCGAAGTAAGGAGTCCGCGGTAACCTGCAGACCATCCACCTGCTCAGGAGTATTAGCCTGAATCACAATGCTTGAAACATATGGATACTGGCTAAATAGTTTTCTTGCAGAATCCAAGGTGACATACACCCGACCACCGGTTCCAAAGCCTGCCTGATCGTCTAACACACCAACCAATCGGAAATCCTGACCGTTTAGCTTCACGGTTTGGCCAAGCATATCGGCGGTTAGTCCAACATCGTTGGCAGCATCCGCACCGAAAACTACGTCTTTGGCAGTTTGGGCAAAAGAACTACTAGAAAGATATGAACCTAGAGCAATCTCTGGTTTTACCGCCTCAAAGTATTCAGAAGAAACCCCAACCAAACGTGCGTTAACCCTCGTGTCCCCGGTAGCAATTGTTCCTTCGTTCTGGCTCTGGACAAACATTACAGAAACATCTTCGAGTTCAGCTAGGGCTTTAGCGTCTTGCTCGGTTAGCGCATCCGGTGCCATGGCGGTGATGTTTAGCTGATTGGTTCCAAGGGTTGCAAGGGATTTGTTGATTCCTTGTGAAGCGCCATCAACAATTGAGGTCAACGCAACAATTGCCGCAACACCAATTACCACACCGAGCATTGTCAAAAGTGACCTGACCTTGGTGGCCCAGATTCTATTGAGTGCTAAGGCTGCCGTTCCAAGAATTTTCAACTGGCACCTCGCTCGTCGCGTTCGATTTGGCCATCCCGTAGAAACACTCTTCTTGGAGCGCTGGCAGCAATTTCGAGATCGTGGGTGATAAGCACGATTGTTCTGCCTTCTTTATGAAGCTGCTTTAGTAGATCAATAACCGCAGCTCCAGTTTTTGAATCTAGCGCTCCGGTTGGTTCGTCAGCTAAAACTATGTCTGGGGTTGTAACCAGCGCTCTTGCGATTGCAACTCGTTGCTGCTGTCCACCAGATAAACGATTTCGGTCAAAATTTAGCCTGTCTCCAAGACCTAGCTTGGTCAGGATCTCGGAGGCTGACTTCTTGGCCTCCTTAGAGCTAATTCCTTGATACAAAAGTGGCGCCATAACGTTTTCGATAGCGGTGGTGTTAGGAAGTAATTGAAATTGCTGAAATACAAAGCCGATCGCTTTAGATCTAAGGCTGGTTAGTTCATTGTCTGTTAGCTCGTTGGTTGGATCTCCCGCAATAAACACTGTTCCTGCACTTGGCCTATCAAGACAACCAATCAGGTTCATCATGGTTGATTTTCCACTTCCTGATGGTCCAACAATGGCCACAAACTCTCCGCGTTCAATGACCAGGTCAACACCATCTAGGGCAGTAGTTACCTGGTCACCAACCAAGTAGTCTCGGCGAACTTTATCTAGCCGAACAACTTCATTAGCCATTATTTCCGGCTCCGCGCGGAGGGCCGAACTGAACCGGCGCTGGAACATCTCCGGAGATGCCGACTATCACTAAATCACCCTTGTTCAAACCTGAGCTAATTTCGACCAGACTGTCTCCCTTGATTCCTAGTTCGACTTTTACTGTTTCGACACTTTGATTTCCCGCTTCGTCTACCTTTAGGAGCTGGACTTCAGGTAGTTCTCCAATTAGCGCTCCCATCGGTATAGCAAGAACATCAGCGGATCTTTCTACTTCAATTACTGCTGTTGCACTCATGCCGAATCTGGCACCGGTAGGAATTTCTGCAACTTCTACTAAGACCTCGTACTGCTTGATCCCACTTACAGACTTTGCTACTTGACCGATTGAAATAACAGCACCTTCAAAAACCGCATCGATGGCATCTAGTTCGATGGTGGCTTTTTGACCTGGGTTCAAAAGATCAGCGTCATACTCACTGGCAAAAACAGAAACTATGGGCTGTGTACTTCCTATACTCAAAACTTGTCCGGAGGTTCTAAGTCCTGCAGCCGTGTCAATCGACCTGACAATTCCTGCGGAAATTGCTACAACCTGAACTGACCTTCCTTGCACGTTATTAAAGGTATACAGCAAATCACCTTCAGCGACACTGGCGCCTTCGGAAACTTCAATTTGATTGATTTCTAAGCTAACCCCAAACTGAGCTGGAACAATCTGTGATCCATTGGATGCAATTAGCACTGGCTCTTGGCTTGGTCCATATGCCAAAAGTTGTGATTCGGCAAGTTGCCCGTTAGCAGAAACTGTTTTCACTACAGCCGTTGGAGCAACCTCAAAGGTTTCGTAGTTAATGGTTGGGTTCAGGGCAGGTATTGCTATAGCAGCAGTGACCCCGGCCAAAGCCAAACCAAGTCCTGTGTAAATCAGCCAACGTCGCTTTTTCATTTGATTGTTTCTCCTAAAGCAATTGCCTAGGACTAGAGATAGTCCACCTAGTTCAAATCTCTCACAACTTACCGATAGTTAGCTGTTAGTTTTCTAAATCTAGCTGAGCAGGTACCAGCTAACAAAAGCTAAAAAGTCTCTATGAACCGCATTCCTGGTGTTTTCCACGGTTAGGGTGTTAGTGAAGGTGGATTCAATGAGTGATCTAGATGCCGTTGGTACCAAAGATGGTTGGCGTTGCTGGCTATGCGATGCACCAGTAGACAAAGATGCATCGGTCAATTCAGACCTAGGCCCAAGCGCTGATAGCTACCAAGACGCCAAAGGCAAAAAAGGGTCGGTTGCAACAGAGCGCCTCGCTCATAGGGCTTGCAATACCAAGCGCGGCAAGATTGCCCCAGTAGTTTCTTGGTCCAATGACTTGTTGATTTCTGACTCTGCACCTATTTTCGAAACTGTCGAAAGACTGCTTCGAAAAGGTGGCCGCGAAGCAGTGGCTAGGTGTCCAAGTGAGGCTGATGCCGAGCAGGCTGCAAACTGGTTACTTGATCGGTTGTCGCGGTTAGCACCGGGAACAATTTTTCACACAGAGATTACGGCCGGTGGCGGTCAGTTCCTTATCAAGCTAAGCGTTGACTAAACAGTTCCATCGCTTAGGCCCTGAAGAACCTTCTTGGCGCGAACTCGAAGCTCGGGTAAGTCACTGAGCCTAGTTAGACCATTGACCTGCTGACTCATTCGATGGTTTTTGGAAAACTGGGCTTTGTGTCGATCCAAAAAGTCCCAATACAAAGTCGTAAACGGGCAGGCATCATCGCCAACTCTCTTCTTTGGATCGTATACACACCCCTTGCAATACTGGGTCATGCGAGAAATGTATGCACCGCCTGCCGCATAGGGTTTTGTCATTAGTCTTCCGCCATCAGCATGGACCCCCATGCCGATGATGTTTGGCACCATGACCCAATCCGCAGCATCAATAAACTGCTCGCGCATCCAATCCAGAAACTGCTGCGGATTGGTTCCGGTCACAAGCGCCAAATTGCTAAGAATCATGAGTCTTGGAATGTGATGGGTCCAGGCCCTGGTTTCCACTTGGGTGACAACTTGCTTGACGCAATTCATCTTGGTCTTCGAAGAATCAACAAAAACAGGCAATAGCTCACGCTTGGCTTCAAGGCCGTTTAGCTGCTTATATTCAGGGCCTAAGAACCAATACATACCGTTTATATACTCGCGCCAGCCAATAATCTGGCGGACAAAGGCCTCAACTGACTCAATTGGAGCTAGATCTTGGTCATACCTCTTTATACAGGCAGAAATGACTTCCTCGGCGGTCAATAGCCCATTGTTTAGATATGGACTCAAGAGCGAATGGTGCAGCGACCACTCATCCAAAGTGACCGCATCCTCGTAGGGTCCAAAGCCAGCCAAATGGTTATCCAAGAAGTTCTTTAGCTGCTTTAGAGCACCCGCCCTAGTGGTAGCCCAGCTATCCGTTGGTTCGTAGCCAAGTTCCTTGGCCACTTGTTTGTCTATCTCATCTCTGGAATGAAGAAACCTTTTGGGCCAGGTGTAGTTTTTGGGAGGAGGTAACCGGTTCTCAGCATCGAAGTTCCATCTGCCCTGGACCGGTTTGTTCCCTTCAACCAGGATGTTCAAACGGATTCTTTGTGCTCGGTAGAAATTCTCCATTACAAAGCTCTTTTGACTCTCTGCCCAGCTAGTAAACAAGGCTCTTGGAGTTAGAAAGAAATCGTTCTCCACAAACTCCACACCAAGCTTTCGTAGCTGGGCAAACTGCTTGTGTGAAGAAGGCTCTGCACATAAAACCGGTAGCTTGCCATACTCGTCTTGAGCTTTTTCTATCCCAGCCTGAGTCGACTTTGATTTTAGATACAAAACCGTAAATCCCTTGGCTTCCAAGACAGCGACAAAGTGTCTGGCTGAAGAAATAAGAAAAAACAGGCGTTCTTTATGCCAAGGCCGACCCTTGGTCATGCGTTCACTTTCGACCAGTAACACCAAGTCGGTCTTGGCATTAGCCTCTTTTAGAACTCCGCGGTCAGTGTTTAGATGATCAAATGGAATAAGAAGTATGCGTTCAAAAGAATTCTTAGTAATGATTTAGCCCCTGCACTTTTCCGAGCAATACTTGACGTTTACCCAGTCTTTGGCCCACTTCTTGCGCCACTCGAATCCCCGACCACAACGAACACATACCTTTGGCTCGAAGCCGTTTTTTGTCTTTGGGGTTGGACTCATGCCTCAAGCCTAATCAGGCAAAAGAGGCAGCTGTTAGATAACCCCAGCTAACTTCAAGGTAACAACAAGCATCAGGACTCCACCGACTCGGTATACCAAGTCATTTTTCTGGCTGACGCGCACTTCTTCTTTACCTCTGCGACTGATCTTGCCGTGGCGACCAAACATACCAAGAAGGCTAAGAATCAATAAGGGCATAGGCAAAATCAAGAATGCCCACTGGGCTAGTTCTGGGGTGGAACCAATTACTGCTGCCACTGTGGCAGTTGTTGCGGAGGCAACAAACAAAGTGAGAGCTAGGCCTGGAATTCCAGTTGGCAATAGCCTCCATAGCAATGGAGAGTTAGGGAATCTGTCCTGATACCAGCTAAGAATCGCTGGGAAAACAAATAGTGCAGATCCAACCCAGACCTGCCAGCTCGGGCCAATTAGGGCACCGCCGATAAACACCCAGATTCCATACTTGATAGCTAAGACAATAGCTTTCTGAAGATTACTTGGGTCTGGGATTTCGTCAGGGTTGATTCTGTTCAAGCGATAAGGAAAAGCTCTAGCCGCAAACTCTTCGAGCAGAACCCGAAAAACGGTTGCAAGTGCAACAAAGATTGCGAAGTCAGCAATGTGGTTTGCTGCATCAAGAGTAAGTCCTGCAAGGGCCGGAAGACCAGCGACCATTGCGCTTACTGACCATCCGGCCATGAACGGAGCAATAGCAAAGTCCGAAATCCGCTCCCACCAAGACTTCGAGTCTGTAGCTGGGGCGCGGCGGATTGTGCGGAATGCTGTAGCCAGCATTCCAGGGCCAACGGCGACAAGCATGATGCCCATCATGGTTCTGATTTCGCCAACATCTGGAACGTGACCCACGGTGAACAAGCTTCCAACTATGTAGACAGCAGCTCCAACGAAACCAGCAGAAGCATCAAAAGCTCCCAAGACAGCAATGACGAGTAGGAGCTCCCAACCAGGAGTGATGATCTTGGAGTATTCCCCAGCGGCGATTTCTGCAGCGTTTTCGTTCACGGCCATCACACCGACAATTCCGGCCAAGATTGGAACTAGAAGGCTGAGCGTTCCAAGCATTGCGCGAACGTAGGCTCCGTCATTAATCAGCTTGGCAACAAACGGCGAGAATCTTGCGACTCTCTCGGCAGCATTGTGAGATCGCCGATCAAAAAATGTCATTAACGGGATACTGAATAACCAGAGCTTATCTCCCCAGTTCTGTTTATCCAGAGTGAGATTCTCTTGGGCGACCTCGATCTCAGTCAGATCAGCTTCTCCTTCACCCCCCGAAGAAGAACTTGAAGAACTGCTCGAAGAAGAGCTCGAGCTACTCGATGATCCTGCGCTTGAAGAACCAGCAGCGCCGGCTCCCGCAGCTCCGGCAGCTCCTGCTGCTGCACCGGCTGCTGCTCCAGCAGCTCCAATAGCTGCTGCCGCGGCCGCTCCAACGGTTGCAGCAATTGTCACTGCGGCTGTGGTTGTCTGGGCGGCGGCAACAATTCCTTCGGGGCTAGATAGGGGGCTAAATTCTTGAGGCGGTGCATTATCATCACCGGTAGCTCCAATGGCTGGGTTAGCCACGGGTTCCCCAGGAGTTATCTCCGGAATTGAGATTGTTGGGGACAAGTTTTCAATCGGATTTGGTGGTTCTGTTGGTTGAGGCGCCAATCTGACACCAAGCGCAGGAGTGATGGGCGGAATTGAAGTGGCTGGAGAAAAGGATGGGCTTGGGGTTGGAGTTGGGGCAGCAATTGCTGCTCGAGTTTCTGTCGGAGTTGGGGTTGGGGTCGGAGTTGGTGTTGCCACAACAGTTGCGGAAGGGCTAGGGCGAGGCGTGCTAGAAGGAGCTGGGGTAGCTGACGGCGGCGCAGCAACTGGTACTGCACTTCCATTGACCGTCAAGTCCACCCGTAAACTTTGATCGCTTGTGGAGTCCACGCTCGAGTCTGTAAGAGAAGTGTTGAGTACCATAAAGTTTTCAAGAACTCTGATTGATGAACTAAATTTTGCGGTCGGGACGTTTGCTGAAAGTACTGTTTGCGACTTTGAAATTAGGAATACTTTGAAGATGTAAGTTCCCGGCTCGCCTAGAGAAATTGCGTCTGAGTTTGCCCAGTCTGTGTCAAAGCTGGCCCGTCCAAGATAGAACCAGGTTCCACCTTTCTTCATGTATGCAACTGTGTCGTGAGTGGATTGCATGGAAGGAGAGACCCGGATTCTTAGTTCGACTCTTTCTCCTGTGTTTATTGTGTGCGTCTCCGTGATGGTTATTGAGTCATCACTGCTTATGTGAGAAAGGTCCGACTCGACTTTTATTCCAGGGGATCCCGCTGGTGCCGCAACTATTCCCTGAGCAATTAGGGCTTCTTGGAGTGCTGGAGAGATGTTGCCCATGACCCTACTTGGCCTTGCAAATGGTAATTGGGTTGGCACAGTTCCAGAAATCGGTGTTAGCTTTATCCCGCCAGAAGCAGCATCAACGATAGTGACTTCGACGGTTAGGTTACTTCCTGTACCAATAGATGTTTGAGCCACACTCTCTGAGTCGGAAACAGAGAATCCAGAGCTCTTGGCTGAAATTGTGCTGTTGTCTGGGCCTCCCGGAGAAACCATGGAAACCGCGTTAATCAAACACTTACCGGAATCGCTAGGGTGAGCAGTAACGGAGTCTATTCGAAGCTTGGTCAGGTCAAAGTCTGTCGAAGTCAAAGTAGGGCAACTCAGAGGCTCGTTTCCCGAAAGTACAAACTGAAGATCTCGAGAGCTCGAAGTGCTGCCGCTCGTTGAAGTCAAGGTTAGAGTCGGAGCTACGTTGTCTTCAATAGTGGCAGTTCCTGAATTCGAGGTATTTCCTCTCAAGTCCTTGGCAAATCCCCCAGCTAGAGTTACCACTAGTTTGTGCGATACGCTTCCAGACTTTGTTGCGCTAAAGGTCACGCCTGTCCCGCTAAATTCTGGTGTCGTTGCAGTCCAACCCGAAGACACCTCAAGCCCAGCGGTGTCATTCAGTGTTACTGATTCGCTAAAGGTTAGAGATATGTTTACCTGAGTGGCAACGCTTAAATCTCTGGTTAGCGAGCTGGCTGTAATTGAAGGTTTTACGGTGTCTATAGCCACCGATAGAGCAGGTGAGATCGAAGAAGTTTGAGAATTGAGATTTTGTGTAGCGGTAATAGACCAAGTGCCATCAGATAGGGTACCGAGGGTACAGCTGGCAGTGCCTCCGGCACCTGCAGCACTAGTGGTACATGTCACGTTGCTCGAAGACACCTTAGACGCCGTGGCTGTTACAGTTGCGCCTTCAGTAACGCCACTGAAGTCCAAAGTAGGTGTGTTATCAGCCGTACTGTTGTCAGTCCCACTCGAGCCAGTGTCTGAGCTGACGTTCAGATCCGGGGCCACAAGGGTAGCTAGACCAGTTACAGCTGTTGCACTTGAAGGTGTCGCCGATGTCGTGCCACCTACGTTAGAGGCAGTAACCACGGCCCTAAAGAACTTTCCTACGGAACTCACAGGGATTGTATAAGTGTCTGAGGTTGCTCCGCTTATGGTTTCCCAGGTTGGGGTGCCACTAATCGAGGCAGTGGATTGCCAAGTGAAGGTCTTGGTTGGTGTTGGTGCTCCAGCATAAGTGAATGCAGCGGTCAACACTGATCCGGGAAGAATCGCGCCTCCGGCGCTGTTTGAAGTCGGTGCAGCAGTTGAAGTAATTGTCGGTGCTACAGGAATTAGAACGTTGAAGCTTGTTGTAGCGGCAGTAGTAGTTCCGCCATCATCACCGTATTCAATGACGTAGTATCTCCTACCACCGCAGTCGTTTTGACAGTCGTTCCAAGCCTTTCCATCACCGTAGTCCGCGCCCTGAGCAAACTCGGCGAATTGTTCACTTCTGTATGCTCCATTTGGTTCCCCGTCGCTGAAGTAGTTATACATCTGGCGGCCATCAATTAGATTGGTGGTTCTCCGAGTGGATTGAACTGGGTAGCTCGAATTCGTGGTTTGAACGTAAAACACTTGGCCAGCCTCAGGGCCATCATTCCATTGCCAAATACCTTCGGTTGTATTGTCAGAGCCACCAATCCAGCCTGGCTCGGTGAGCTTATCCTTGAGAAAGATTTGTTCTGCTTGAGATGTGATATTGGCAAGATACCCGTTGAGTCCATTCATGGTGCGTCTTGTGCCGCCATTTGTATTTGTACATCGATCCGCGCCAACTATCGACGCTGTTGCGTTCGGTTGTTGTTTGTCAGTGCTTCCACCGAACGTTGCATCTGGGCCATACTTTGCTTTACAGCGCGCCAGCTCCCAGGATATATTCGATACGTTATCGACAACCTCGTAAAAATGTCCAGTGCTAGCGTCCGCTGCAGTTCCAGATTGAAAAGTTGTTACTGAAATTTTTAATTCGTAAGTACCCGATCCATTCGCCTTGTACTGCAAGCCCTCCAAAGCTATGTTCGCATCAGCCTGAGATGCGGTAAACGCTATTTCATTTACTGTTCCGTCGATCCACCTAGCGCTTGGGTATCCAGTGAGCGCTGGTCCGAATCCAGATGTCGAGCCTAGTTTCACATAGCCAATAGCAACCCAAACGACAACCTTGACGGTGCCTGAGAATCCTGAAACATCACAAGAGCCCGTGCAAACGCTTGTCCAGTCCGTTGTGCTGACGCCCACTTCAGCTGCAGGTCGAGAAATTACTGCCGAAGCGTCTGAGGATTCAACGCCAGTTAAACCAACACCTGCGAAAGTCAGGAAAACAGCTATAGCTGCGTTTAGCCACCTAAATCTTCGGCGCTTCAAAGCATGCAATTTTTGTCCCTAGATTCGGTAACTATAGAGGTTTAGTAATCAGCCTAGTATTAGAGGGAGGTGTTTTTTAGAACCCAAATAGCGGGGGGGTAAGCACCCTATTTGGACCTAGAGGTGTTTAGAGCACCCCAGCTAAGTTCATGGTCACAACAAGCATCACAATTCCACCAATCCGGTAAACCCACTTGAACTGTGGCCTTTGGATAAAGCGAACTTCGTCTTCAACACCTTCGCGACCGAACATTCCAAGCAAAGCTAAGACCAGCATTGGGATAGGTAGTAGCGCAAAGGACCAGAGCGCTAGATCTGGGCTAGTTCCAAATATATGCACAAGTTAAATTCGTGTGGTTAACCACCTGTTTTAAGACCCTAAATCGTGTCATTTCAGAAAAATTCTTAAAATTTCTTCGAAATGGCTATTTCTGAGGATTTTGCTAGGTTTGGGGGATGGAACCCATAAAAGTCGTGTTTTTAGGTCTCTATTTCGAGGCTTGGGATGCCCTTGACGAGATCTACCAAAAAATGGCCAAAGACCCTCGTTTTGAGCCAATTGTGGTGTCCATGCCC
Organism: Rhodoluna sp.; assembly: GCA_044239775.1. Classification (GTDB taxonomy): domain Bacteria; phylum Actinomycetota; class Actinomycetes; order Actinomycetales; family Microbacteriaceae; genus Rhodoluna. The sequence goes on from JBIIAT010000008.1 coordinate 29,073, forward strand.
AGGAAACTAACTGGCCAATTGGCCTATGCCCAGGAGGAAAAGGCTCATGCCTTCTTCGAAAGCAGGCAAATCCCACATATTCGGCTAAATTCCGGGGGTTCGGGGAGCCAAAACAGCCAAGGTTTGGCTATTTTGAGGGATTTAGCCCCTGATTATGTCTTTGTGAACTACCCTTGGCAGCGAAACTACCAACCAGCGGTCCGATTTGATCACCTGGTGGAGTTCACCAGGTTGGTTTATGTTCCATATTTCTCTTTGGTGATGGTGGACGAGCCCGATGATGAGCCAGGGGGTGGTCAAGGTGATGCTCCGGTGGCAACACACTTGTTTACCCAGCGACTTCATCAGCTTGCATCACTTGTTTTTACTCAAGAAAGGCAAGTCGTTGACGCATATGCACTTACTGAGCGGGGAAACACTCATGTTCACTTCACTGGCTCACCAAAAATAGACAATTTAGCTCGCGAAGCACAAGCAGGTATGTCGTCTTGGCCTCTTGAAGAAGGTAAATTCAAAATAATTTGGGCTCCACATCATTCCTATTCTCCTCACTGGTATAACTTTGGAGTTTTTTCAAAGATTTATACACAAATGTTGGAATTTGCTAAAGCAAATCGTGACATTCAGATAGTTTTGCGTCCTCATCCATTTCTTTGGGGCACACTTACCGACAGAAAAGTTATTGATGCTGATGATCTAACTTCTTGGAGAAAATCTTGGAGTGAATTACCAAACACTTACACAGATGAAGAAGGTTCCTACGCCGGATTATTCCTAGCGACCGATATTTTAGTAACTGATGGCATTTCTTTTCTTGGTGAGTATCCACTTGTCACAAGAAAGCCTGCAATCTTTTTTGAAAATCCAGAACATTGGAAGTTCAGTACAACCGGTGAGATTGCTGCAGCGAGTTCCATGCGCGTTAAGTCTTTTGCAGAGCTAACTGAAGTTATCAAAAAAGCAAAACAGAATTCTTTGCCAAGTAGAAAAACAGAAATTCAAAAACTTGTTGAGGCAAGCTCACCTCACCCAGGTGAGTCAGCAAGTCGAATAATCGGAATCGTTTATCAAGACTTTGTGAAAGGATCTGCCTTGGTCTCAAAAAGTGAGATTCACGAGACTCCTTGGGAGCTTGTGTCCGGCCGAGAGCCGTTCGAGGACTAGCTTCTTACCCTTTTAGTTGCCAGCTGGCAGGTAGCCCTAGCGCCCCTACAGGCCAGTGTTTTCAAGGGTTTTTAGGGTGCTTTGGGTACCTGGGATAGACCTACGGGGAGGTAATTGTGATGGTGCCTCTGGTTGGCATGAGCTCAACCCAAGTGTTGCCAGGTGCCAGCTTGATTGGAACGCCGGCTCCATCAAGTAATTCAATCGGTGAGGCTTGAGTTGGCTTTGACCAGGTGCCTTCAAATCTTTTTCCATCTTGGAAAACCCAGGCAGCACCGCTCGAGACCATGACTGTTTTTGGAATCTGTCCGTATGTGTTGTCAATTTCAACTTGCATTACAACCACGTTCTTCGCCCTGACTTGCTCGTTGGTTACTGCATCTAGATGAGGTGCTTTATCTTGGGTTCTAAGCATGTTTCCAGCACCATCGCCTGCCCAGTAACTGATGGCCATCGGATACTTTACCGTGACGTCAATTGTTGGGGTGCCTGTTATTTGAGTGCGGCGATAAACATGGAATTCTTCGAATTCTTTAACGGTCTTTGGGTCTGGAACATACCTTTGGGATTCTGGAATGTCTTCCGAGTATGTGAACATGGCTCCTGCCCCACCTCGGTCAGTATGCTGGGACTGCAATAGCGCCATGTTGACAACCAAGTTATGTGGTGCTGATTTCTCTTTAGTTCTAGAAAATGAGTCCTCTGGGGCATCTCGCTCTGAAGTCTCATCGGCCATATACAAACCAGTTTCACGCATCATCGAAACAAACTGAGAAAGTCCACCTGAGAAACAGAACACTCCACCGTAGGGAGCAACTATGTCAGCGTCCATTGGTCGAATCGATCTAACCGGTCCAACTTTGTCTACTGCCTGAGAGTGCCAGGTTGCGACCAACCGGGTTAATCCACCCTCAACCATTTCAACAAACACCATGTCAGTTTTGTTGAGGTTGTATTGCGGCCTGCCAGCGGCAGCGTTGTCTATCTTGCAAGAAACTGGAGGAAGGCCCAGGCTCACGGTTTCTGGAGCTCCCTTGACGTAAGTGAAACCGGTAAGAGGAGCGGTTTGATATTCAATCACCACAGGTGTCGGTTTTGGCTTCGGCTTGGTGGTCACAACTGGGTTTGGTTTGGTGCAGCCAGAAAGAACTAGTGCTGAAAGTGCAAGAAGCGCAATGAGTTTTGTCGTGTTGCCAAATTTTTTGTTCACAGGATCCCCCGAGCCTAAATGGTCATTCAATTGGTTATTCGTTTACCGGATCGGAGATACCGACGTAAACAGTTTCAAGATACTCTTCGATTCCCTCAAATCCACCTTCTCGGCCAAGGCCAGAGGACTTGACTCCCCCGAATGGCGCTGCGGGGTTTGAGATGACTCCGGCGTTTAGACCAAACATTCCAACCTCAAGTCTTTCTGCAAGCCTTAGTCCCCGGTTTAGATTCTGTGTGAAGGCGTAGGCAATAAGTCCAAACTCTGTTGAGTTGGCAATTTTGATTGCCTCGTCTTCGGTCTTGAATGTAACAACCGGTGCCACTGGCCCGAAGATTTCTTCTTTCAGAATTTCGGAGTTTGCAGCAACATCAACCAACACGGTTGGTGGATAGAAGTATCCTTCACCTGATGGAATTGCTCCACCGGTTAGAACCTTTGCTCCCTTAGAAACTGCGTCTTGGACTAAAGCATGAACTGAGTTTCTGCTCTTGTCGTCAATGAGCGGACCGATGTTGGCACCTTCTACTGTTCCGCGGGAAACTTTCAAAGCTGACATTTTCTCGGCAAGACGTTTTGAAAACTCTGCTGACACTGACTCGTGAACAATCATTCTGTTAGCTGCGGTGCAGGCTTCTCCCATGTTGCGTAACTTGGCCTGCATCGCGCCTTCTACTGCCTTGTCTAGGTTGGCGTCTTCAAAGACAATAAACGGCGCGTTGCCGCCTAGCTCCATAGAGACTTTTAGAACTCTCTCAGCGGAGTCGGCAATAAGTGCTCTGCCGACACCAGTTGATCCGGTGAATGAGAGCTTACGCAGTCTCTCGTCTTTGATGATTGGTCCGGTGACAAGTCCAGGTCTGGTGGTTTGAATAACGTTTATAACACCCTTAGGGATTCCCACTTCTTCCAAGACCTTCACAAACAGCATTGATGTTAGTGGAGTCAGTGCCGCAGGCTTGAGGATCATGGTGCAACCAGCTGCAATGGCAGGGGCCATCTTTCTGGTTGCCATGGCTAGCGGGAAGTTCCAGGGGGTAATAAAAAGCGATGGTCCAACAGGCTTTTTCAGAACCATGATGCGGTTTTTGCCATCGGGGGCTGTCCCATAGCGGCCTGTGATCCTTGGGGCCTCTTCGGAGAACCACCTCAGAAACTCGGCTCCATAGGCGACTTCACCCTTGGCCTCTTGGAATGGTTTGCCCATTTCAAGAGACATCAGCAAGGCGAAGTCATCCGACATTGCCGTTACCTTTTCGAAAGCGGCACGCAAAAGCTCAGCTCGTTCTCGAGGTGCGGTTTTGGCCCAGGCTGCTTGGGCGTTGTCAGCAGCCTCGATTGCTGCCATGCCATCTGCTGGAGCGGCATCGGCGATGCTAGCTAGAACTTTTCCGGTTGCAGGATCGATAACGTCAAGAGTTTGCTTGTCAGCCGCGTCTTGCCAGCTGCCGTTGATAAACAGTCCTTTAGGGACTAGGTCTAGTACCCGCTGCTCGTCTGCTTCGGAAATCATCTTGGCACTTATCCTTTCCACACCTTATGAAGGGAGATGGTTTGGGTTAGTTAAACGGCCTTGGCAACAGTGGTGTCCAGCAAGATGCCAGGACCAAAGGTTGTGGAGATGGCGGTCTTGAGGATGTATTTACCCTTCGAGCTGGAAGGCTTCAGCCTTTGGATTTCATCCAAGGCTGCGCCTAGGTTCTCTGCCAACTGGCTAGCGCTGAAAGAAGCTTTTCCAATGATGAAGTGCAGGTTCGACTGCTTGTCGATTCTGAACTCGATCTTTCCGCCCTTGATATCTGTTACTGCCTTAGCAACATCTGGGGTTACTGTTCCTGTTTTTGGGTTTGGCATTAGGTTACGAGGACCCAAGACCTTTCCAAGGCGACCGACTTTACCCATGAGCTCTGGTGTGGAAACTGCGGAGTCGAAATCAACCCACCCGGCAGCTACCTTCTCAATTAGTTCATCGCCACCGACTTCGTCGGCTCCGGCCTTGATTGCAGCTTCAGCTGCTGGGCCGGTTGCAAATACGATAACGCGGGCAGTCTTACCGGTTCCGTGCGGAAGCGATACAGTTCCACGAATCATCTGGTCTGCTTTGCGAGGGTCAACACCTAGCTTGACGGCAACTTCAATAGTTGAGTCAAACTTCTTGGAGCCGGTCTCGCGCACTAGGGCTACGGCCTCGGCTGGGGTGTAAAACTTACCCTCGGTGATTTTACTTGCGGCTTCTAGATAAGCCCTTGATCTTTTTGGCATGTGCTGTTGTTCCTTTTCTGGTCACAGTTGTGGTTAGCGAACCGATCTGGTTCTCCCACGACTTCTTTAGTTTTTAGTTTTAGTGCCTTTGTTGCTGGTGCCTAAGGTTCTAGGCGTCGACGGTGATGCCCATGGAGCGGGCGGTTCCGGCGATGATTTTTGCTGCTGCCTCAACGTCGTTGGCGTTTAGGTCAGCCATCTTGGTCTCAGCAATTTTGATTAGCTGTTCCTTGGAAAGGTGAGCCACCTTGTCGGTGTGAGGGGTTGCGGAACCCTTTGGTACCCCTGCAGCTTTTTTGATTAGCTCGGCTGCTGGAGGAGTCTTCAGGATGAAGGTGAAGGAACGGTCTTCGTAGACGGTGATCTCAACTGGAACAACGTTTCCTTTTTGGTCTGCGGTTGCGTTGTTATACGCGGTGCAGAACTCCATGATGTTCACACCATGCTGACCTAGAGCAGGACCGATCGGTGGAGCTGGGTTAGCAGCGCCTGCCTGGATCTGCAGCTTAATCATTCCAGTGACTTTTTTCTTGGGTGCCATTTGCTTGTTTTCCTTTTTTAGTGGTTTAGATAAATCTTTAGTTAAGTGGTCCGACTTGTTCGAAGCCAAGCTCCACAGGAGTCTCTCGCTCGAATAGGGAAACCAAGACTGTGAGCTTTCCAGACTCTGGCTTGATTTCGGAAATTGTTCCAGGAAGACCTGCGAAGGAACCATCCTTGATCATGATGGACTCGCCAACCTTGAAATCGATCTTGATTGGAACAGCTCTTGCCTTGCCCTTGACCATCTGAGTTCCCTTAGCGGCAGCCTTGGCTGTTGCTTCTTCTGGAAGAACATAAAGGGTCTTTAGCATCTCGAATGCTTCGTCTGGCCTCAATGGGGTTGGGTTCTGAGAGTTTCCAACGAAACCGGTAACGGCTGGGGTGTGACGAACCAGGGACCAAGACTCCTCGGTCATTTCCATGCGAACTAGAACATAACCTGGGATGCGGACTTTGGAGATTAGCTTTCTCTGTCCGTTCTTGATCTCAATGGTGTCTTCCATTGGAACCTCAATCTGGAAGATCTTGTCTCCGCCATCGATGGCAAGCTTTCGGTTTTCGATGTTCTGCTTCACGCGCTTTTCATATCCTGCGTAGGAGTGAACTACGAACCACTTTCCAGGTTGCGAGCGCAGCTCGGCCTTGAATACACGGTATGGATCCTCATCCTTAGGAGCTTCCGCTACTTCTTCACTGGCTTCTTCAGTGGCTTCTGCGGTGGCTTCTGCAGTGGCTGCGTCAGTATCCGTTACAGATTCTGAAACCTCTGGAACTTCTTCAATGAAAGCTTCTTCAGGGTCTAGAGTTTCGGTAGTTTCTTCGGGTGCCTGGTAAGGCGTGTTTCCAAAGGAAGGGGTCTCGACAGGGGTCTCAGGGGTTGCAACCGCGGTTACTTCTTCAACGGCAGAAAACGCCGCGGCAGGAGCCTGGGTGTTGTCTGTTTCGAGTTCTGTTTGTTCGATCTCGCTCAATTGAGGTTTCCTTGTCTGAAACTAGCTAGTTGGTGTGAAGGTGAATGTAACGAGGTTGTAAAAAATGAAGTCCATGCCGGAAAGAATTGCCATGACAACAACTACGAAGGCTAGAACTACTCCGGTGAAGCTAACTAGCTCCTTGTAGGTAGGTTTTGTAACTTTGCGAAGCTCCGCGAGTACCTGCTTGAAAAACAGGATTATCCGCCCGAAGATGTTGCGAGTTGCAGCGCGATCGGCCTTGGCTTTGACTACCAAGTCCTCTGCTGGCTGAAGCTCATCTGCCATTGCTACTTCTTTCTTTCTTCATCTGTCTGCAGGGCGGACAGGACTCGAACCTGCAACCTGCGGTTTTGGAGACCGCTGCTCTACCAATTGAGCCACCGCCCTTTGGGGGCTAAACAGTTTCGCAAAACCAACTGGCAAAGACACACTTCTAGATTGAATCTAAATATGGATAATTTGCCAGATTAGGCTTCCCGTAGCTGTCAACTACTGAGTCCTACTCTAATCTGCCTGCCCCCAGATTGCAAAGGGTCGATCCTTCCCCAGAGCCTCCACGCTAGGCTTGAATACGTGAGTGCCTCCAGAATCTCTAAGCGAATAGCTGCCATAGCTGAGTCTGCGACCCTAAAAGTCGACGCTAAGGCCAAAGCCTTACAGGCTGAGGGTCGCCCCGTGATTAGCTACGCAGCTGGAGAGCCTGACTTTCCAACCCCGGCACACATTGTTGAAGCAGCGGGAAAGGCTGTTCTAGACCCCAAGAACCACCGCTACACCCCAGCAGTTGGTCTTCCAGAACTTCGCGAGGCTATAGCTCAAAAGACCCTCAAAGACTCTGGAACTGCCGTTACCGCGAGCCAGGTCGTTGTTACTAACGGTGGCAAGCAAGCTGTCTACCAAGCCTTTGCAGTTCTTCTAGATGCAGGAGATGAAGTAATACTTCCTTCTCCGTATTGGACTACCTACCCCGAGGCAATTGCTTTAGCTGGAGGCAAGACCGTAGAGGTGTTTGCAGGAAGCGACCAGGGCTACAAGGTCACCGTTGAGCAGCTAGAAAAAGCCAAGACTTCTCGCACCAAGGTGCTGCTGATGTGTTCTCCATCTAACCCAACTGGTGCTGTTTACTCCAAGGAAGAAATAGCAGCCATCGGTCAGTGGGCACACCAAAACGATCTGTGGGTAGTCACCGATGAGATTTACCAGAACCTGGTTTATGACGGCGTAAAGGCATACTCAATTACTGAAGTTGTTCCAGAGCTAATTGATAAGACCATCATGGTCAACGGTGTTGCCAAGAGCTACGCCATGACCGGATGGCGTCTTGGTTGGATGGCGGGACCAGCCGACGCCATGAAGGCAGCTGCTAACTTACAGTCCCACCTGACTTCAAACGTAAATAACATTGCACAAAAAGCTGCGCTCGCAGCCCTAACGGGTCCACAAGACGAAGTTCAGAACATGCTGCAAGCTTTCGATCGCAGACGAAAGCTCGCGGTTTCCGAGCTTGGCAAAATTGAGAACTGGTTAGCTCCCATGCCACAAGGTGCCTTCTATGTTTACTCGGACGTTCGAGGACTGCTTGGAAAGACTTGGGCCGGAAAACAGATCAACACTTCTCTAGAGCTTTGTGATTTCATCTTGGAGCAAGTTGAGGTGGCTCTTGTTCCTGGCGAAGCCTTCGGACCTTCGGGTTATGTTCGTATGAGTTACGCACTTGGTGACGAGCCAATTTTGGAAGGCATAAAGCGACTACAGACTCTATTTGGCTAAAAGGTATTGCTTCAAACAAATACAGGCACTGAGCTCTTCTTAAACTAAGAGTCAACTGGAAACTAAATTTCGATGTCTAACTGTTTTGCAATCTTTTTGCAACGATTCTGGATTGATTTGGCACCGGTTCGATTAGCTTTTCTAATTCTTGGAATGAAGTCCTGAAGCAACGCTTCATCCATTTCAGCAAAGTCAGCTGCAGCCTGAAGCCCGTAGTAACCCACAATCTTACTGCTGTCAGTTTCCACCCAATTCATGACTACCTCGTAGGCTCGTCTTCTCTGCGCTTTGGTTAGCTCCAAATGAACCAATAGTTGGGGGATGTGCCAACGCACCTCTTGTTGCTTGTAGAGCTCAAGATTCTTCAACAAGTCTTTTGAGAAAGGCAAAACAGATTCAGGGTTTTTCTCGGCGACCCTCATGGCAACGTAACTTGCTCTCATTGCAACAACTGGATCTTTATCTAGAAAGAGATCGTATATCTCAATCAAATCGGAAGGGTCCTTGAGTAACTTTGCGATTACTCGATCTGCTTCACCAATGGAAGTTCTTGTGCCACCAGAGAGTTTTGCCCTAAGTCCAGCCACCTGATTTCTCCTGCTCCTATAGATCTGAGTTCTCTAGAAACCAATCAGGTTTGGTTCTGGAACTAGATTGATCCCAAATTTGGATGCTACACGTTCTTGAACATATCTTGCAAGCTCAACAATTTGATCTGCTGTTGCCCCACCGCGATTAGTAATGGCCAGGGCGTGCTTTTGAGAAATTGCTGCACTTGATCCAGGCAGGCTGAAACCTTTTTCTATTCCAGATTGTTCAATCAACCAAGCAGCGCTGAGTTTGACTGTTAGCCCATCATCCTCTGGTGTTTCCCAAGAAGGGGCATCGGAAGGAAGAGTTCTTGCGAAAGTGTCAGTCACGATTGGGTTAGTAAAGAAGCTGCCACAGCTCACGCTGTTTGGGTCACCTGGATCTAGCACCATGGATTTGGCAGCGCGAAGTTTCAAAACAGATTCTCGAACCTGAACCAGGCTTGGCTGAGCTCCCATTTCGGAATTGAGATCTTTTGCAATTTGGCCGGAGTAAAGAGGTCTTGCTTTACCAGCTAGATTCAAAAGCTCAATTTCGATCCAGGTGATAAGTCCAATTTTGCCTTTTTTGATGGCGCTGTCGCGATAGCCAAATTTCATATCCTTTGGCTCAAGAATTTGTAGCTCACTTGATTCATAATCCAAAAACTCGGCTTTCAAAAACACATCACTTAGCTCTTGGCCGTAGGCACCGATGTTTTGAACTGGCGATGCACCAACGCTTCCTGGAATACCGCTCATAGCTTCGATGCCGGCTAGACCATCCCTCACAGTCTCTGCTACAAGCTCGTCCCAATCTTCACCGGCTGCAATGCGCCAGATGTGCTTGTCGCCAACAGTGGTTTTCTCAATTCCTTTGGTTTTGATCTGAATCACAGAAAGATCTTCGATGCTGTCTGAAACCACCATGTTGGTTCCACCGCCGATTAGTAACCAATCCTCACCTGAGGACCAAACCACTTTGGTGGCTTCGATTAGTTGGTTAGTTGTGGTGCAGATGATTAACTCTGCTGGTTCGCCACCAACGCGCATAGAGGTTAGCTCTGAAAGTTTGGCCATCAGATACTCACCCTTACCTGCGCTTTTCCAAGGACCACTACTCCATCAGCTGTTGCCGACAGATCAATTCGTGCAATCTTTTCTGCCTCGTCTATTTCAACTACCGTTGCGTTCACAATCAAGGTAGCTCCCGTAACGGCATCGACCAGGACGGGTTTTGTAAAGCGCACCTGGTAATCAAGTACTTTTCCGCTGTCTCCTAGAAAATCAACCACGCACTGTACGGCAGCTCCCATGGTTAGCATTCCGTGAGCTAGCACTCCTGGTAAGCCAACTGCCTTTGCAACATCGTCTCGATAGTGAATCGCGTTGAAATCTCCTGAGGCTCCTGCGTAGCGAACTAGGCTCTCGCGGGTGATTTTGAATTCTCTAGTTGGAAGTTCTTGGCCAATAATTAGGCTCATGATTCACCTCGAACTACCAGGGTGGAAATAGCTGTGCAGACCAGATCTTGATTGGCGTCAAAGATTTGGGTTTCAAAGCTCACCATTGAGTTTCCAGCTAGCTGCTTCACGCTAGCTACCTTTAGTTCGCTGGTTAGCTCGTCGCCGGCGACAATAGGTCTGACGTGGATAAATCGCTGGTCGCCGTGCACAACGCGAGAGAAATCAAGGGCGGCTTCTTTGTCGGTAATAACCTGGGTTAGCGAGCGCTCTTGGATGACAACGGCAAAAGTAGGTGGGGCGATCAGGTCTTTATAGCCGTGCTTTTTTGCTGCCTCTAGATCTAGATTTGCTGGGTCATTTGAGAAAACGGCTTTGGCAAATTCCCTAATTTTTTCGCGGCCAACAAGGTAACTGGAAGTCCTTGGGTAGATTTTGCCTTCGATAGCTGGGTTGACCATTTGTTAACTGTATCTAGGTCCTTGGGGAATCTCCCGTTGATTGAATTGGTAGCGGAGGCGGGACTCGAACCCGCGACCCCACGATTATGAGTCGTGTGCTCTAACCACCTGAGCTACCCCGCCGGGGACTAACTAGTTGCACTTCTTTTATTAGCTTATTAGTCGAGCCCCGAGACAGGATTGAACTGTCGACCCCTTCCTTACCATGGAAGTGCTCTACCACTGAGCTATCGGGGCGTTGTTGCCTAGCAACCAATCGAGATTACCACTATTGGTTTATAGCTAGCAAACAATCAATACCTCGCGAACGCGGCTCAGAATCAGCCAAAGGGTGAGTTTTGACTAGGCCTTAGCCTTCTTGTGATTTGGCCACCAGAAGTACTTTCCGGTGATAAACGCAAGTGAAGGCACAATCACTGTTCTTACCAAGAGAGTATCTAGCAGCACACCGATACCCACGATGATTCCAATTTGGTATAGAGCAATAAGAGGTAGCACACCTAACACGGCAAACACTGCGGCCAGCAAGATACCTGCGCTAGTTATAACACCACCGGTTGAGGCAAGCGCCTTGATCATTCCTTCTTTCAGGCCGAGCTTCTCTGATTCCTCTTTAGCTCTGGTTACCAAGAAGATGTTGTAATCCACACCTAGGGCAACGAGGAACAAGAAGCTATACAAGAACACGGAAAGATCCAATGCCGGTAATCCAAAGACGTTCTCAAACAGTAGCCAGCTCGCTCCGATTGCGGAGAAGAAGGATGCCACAACTGTTAGTAGCAGCAGAATTGGAGCTACCAGCGAGCGAAGTAATAGCACCAGAACCAAGAACACCAGGAGCAGAATCAACGGAATAACTGTGAGCTGATCTGAAGCATAGGTGTCCTTGACATCTAGTCGCTGAGCATCTAGTCCACCAACCAAGGCATCTGCCCCTTCGATTGCACCTAGTTCTTGGCGAAGCTCTCGGATGATTACGTACGCTTGCTCAGACTGTGATTCGGCGTCTAGCACGACATCGATCTTGGTGATATCTGAGTTGCTATCCCCGATGGTAACCTCGGCAACACCGGTTACCTTTTCAGCAGCAGCTGCAACTTTATCCTCGTAGCCGTTGTTGGCAATTACGACTGCAGGAGACGTGGAGCCAGCTGGGAATGCCTCGGCTAGGACGTCTTGGCCAACGGCTGCTTCTGGAGCAACCCTAAATTGCTCCGTTGAAGACAGTCCAACTTTTACTCCGGTAGCACCGAAGCTCAAGATTGCAAGAATTACAAAACCTGCGATAGATACAACCACCGGACGTTTGCTAACGCCACGTCCAAGCTTTGCCCAAAGTCCCTTTTCGGACTTGTTCACTCCGCCAAATTTTGGAACAAATGGCCAGAACAGTCCTCTTCCAAAAACCACAATTGCCGCTGGCAAAACAACCAGGGCTGCAAACATGGCCATCATGATTCCACCGGCAACTACAAGACCCAATGTCCTGTTACCACCAAGCTCTGCAAACAACAGGGTCAGCAATGCAAGAGCAACTGTTCCACCTGATGCCAACACCGCCGGTGTTACACCTCTAAGGGCTTTGAACATTGCCTTGTGGCGATCTTCATTTAGTAATAGCTCTTCCCGATAACGGGCGATGAGCAAGAGCGCGTAGTTGGTTCCAGCACCAAACACTAGAACTGACAAGATTCCTGTTACCGATCCATCTGCTGGTGCACCCAGGAAGATAGTTGCAAGTTGTGGGGCAAGCTGGGCTGCCATTCCATCAGCAACACCAATGACAATCAGTGGCACTAGCCAAAGAACCGGTGAGCGGTAGGTAATAAGAAGCAGTACAGCAACGATGATAACGGTGGAAAGAAGAAGCGTAAAGTTTGCACCGGCAAATACTCCTGCGATGTCAACCTGGAAACCTTCGGGACCGGTGATGTAAACCTCTAGGCCAGCTGGCATATCTTCTTTAGCGATCGCACGCATTTCGGTCATTCGCTCGGTGCGTTCTGCGTTTTCTTCGAATTCTTCCAAAGGAACAGTTATAACGGCAACTTTGCCATCATCTGAAACTTGAGCTGGTGGCACAAACGCCTCACCGTTTAATTCGCCTGATGTGTAATCCAAAAACTTGTCGCTGGCACCATCAACAAAACCCTGAGCCATTGGATCAAAGGTTCCGGTTATCCAAAGCTCTTGCTCTTCAGTGAGCTTGGTGTCCGAGGAGTAAACAACAACAGCAACTGTGCCATCAGTTCCAGGAAGATCCTCTAGAGCCTTGTTAACAAGCACTGTCTCGTTGTTGGCTGGGAGACCATCGGTTGGCGAAGTATCTGACTCTGGTGCACTGAGTGGACCAAAGGCTAAACCAGCAAAGATTAGTCCAATAAGAAGTGTGACCCAAGAAGTTTTGCGGCCAGTTATGAATGAGGCAATGTTGTTCAAAACTAATCCTTTGATTTGTGGGTGACATTATTGTCCCACTAAGAAACCTATAGAGCCGTTAGATTGACAAAATTTTGGTCATGAAGGATTCTCGGGCCTCTAGATTCTCAGCGTTATAGACTGGGACTACTCGTCAAGGAGGATTGAGTGGCTGTTATAGGCGTTAAGGACTGGGTAGACCAGATAGCAGCTCTAACCAATCCCGACTCTATAAAGTGGTGCGACGGGTCCGCCCAAGAGTTCGAGTCAATCAAGAATCTGCTGGTAGCAAGCGGTTCGCTAATTCCCCTGAATCCAAAACTTCGCCCGAATAGCTTTCTTTCTAGGACTGACCCCAGGGATGTGGCACGAGTTGAAGAAAAGACTTTTATTTGCTCTGAACTTGAAGTAGACGCCGGCCCAACTAACAACTGGATGGATCCAAACGCCATGCGCGCTCTGATGAATGAAAACTTCACGGGAAGCATGCGTGGCCGAGTGATGTATGTGATCCCCTTTTCGATGGGACCGATTGGTTCTGAATTTACTCAGTACGGCATAGAGATTACAGACTCCCCGTATGTAGTTGCCTCAATGCACATCATGACTAGGGTTTCGCCAGAAGTGACCAAAAGAATTGAGACAGGAGCCCCTTGGGTTCCTGCGGTTCATTCTGTTGGTAGCCCACTTATTGATGGTCAGGGTAACAAGACCCAAGATGTTAGTTGGCCCTGCAACCCAGACAAAGTGCACGTTGTTCATTACCCAGAAACTAGAGAGATTTGGTCTTTTGGTTCTGGATACGGTGGTAACTCACTGCTAGGTAAAAAGGCTATGGCACTTCGAATTGGTTCGGTTATGGGAAGAGCTGAGGGTTGGCTCGCAGAGCACATGCTGCTAATTCGGCTAACTAGTCCAACAGGTGGCAAGTTTCACATCGCAGCAGCTTTTCCTTCGGCCTGCGGCAAAACAAACCTTGCAATGCTTCGCCCCTCAATTCCTGGCTGGAAAGTTGAAACTCTTGGCGATGACATTGTTTGGATGAGGCCAGGCTCTGATGGTCGACTTCTGGCGATGAACCCAGAGTATGGAATCTTTGGTGTTGCACCAGGAACTAATGCAACCACAAACAGCGCTGCTGTTGAATCAATGAGCCGTGGGGTGATTTTCACTAACGTGGCGATGACTTCAGATGGTGACGTTTGGTGGGAAGGATTGACTGAAACGCCACCCGAGGGACTAACTGATTGGC
>JBIIAT010000001.1:0-134611 GCA_044239775.1 Rhodoluna sp.
TCAGGGAAGCGCGCTACCACTGCGCCAATCGCCCGGGTAATTCGAGGTGAAGACGGGATTCGAACCCGTGTAGACGGCTTTGCAGGCCGCTGCCTAGCCTCTCGGCCACTCCACCGATGCGTAGCTCTTTCGGCCACTGCGAGCGGATGACGAGATTCGAACTCGCGACCCTCACCTTGGCAAGGTGATGCTCTACCACTGAGCCACATCCGCGTGCAACCTAGGTTGCTTGGCTACTCTAACCCAAATCCAAGCCGGCTGCCAGTAGCCAGAAGCTGTGGCTATGGCGTTGCGGATATTGAGTTTTGTGAATTAGACCTTGCGGTCGCTCCCGAAAGAGTAGGCCTCTTCACCGTGCACGGAAGTGTCAATTCCGGCAAGCTCTGCTTCGGCTTGGACTCTAAAACCCATCGATTTTTCTATTGCGAAGCCGATTACAAGAGCCATCACAAAGCTGTAACCAAACACTGCTGCGGCTCCTAGGGCCTGGGCAATAAGTTGGTCGAATCCGAATCCAAGGAAGAGTCCAACGTCGGCACCAACCAGACCAATGAATAGTGTTCCTATAACACCACCCACCAAGTGAATTCCAACGACGTCTAGCGAGTCGTCAAAACCAAATCTAAACTTTAGATCCACTGCCAAAGCGCAGGCAGATCCAGCAATGACACCAAGTACGATTGCCCAAACCGGTTCGATGAAGGCGCAAGCTGGCGTTATGGCAACCAGCCCAGCTATTGCGCCGGATGCGGCACCAATAGAAGTTCCTTTTCCGTGTCGAATCTTCTCAATCGAGATCCAACCAAGCATTGCTGCCGCTGGTCCTGCAATTGTGTTGATTACAACCAGAGAGGCCACGCCATCGGCAGCAAGCTGACTGCCCGCGTTGAAGCCGAACCAGCCAAACCACAAAAGTGATGCCCCGATTAGAGTCAGAGGAACGTTGTGTGGCTGAGTGATTCCTCTAGAGAATCCAAATCTCTTTCCAAGAACGATTGCAATAGCCAAAGCCGCAGCCCCAGCGTTTATATGAACAGCAGTTCCACCTGCAAAGTCGATTGCCCCTAGCTTGTCGACAATCCATCCACCATCATCCTCAGGCGTGAAGTTGAATACCCAACCCGCAACTGGGAAGTAGACAAGGGTTGCCCAAACTCCGGCAAAAACCATCCACGCGCCAAACTTGGCCCGGTCTGCGATAGCTCCAGAGATTAGCGCGACAGTAATGATTGCGAAAGTGGCTTGGAAACTTACGAAAGCTAACTCGGGGAAAGCTCCTATAGGCGCAGCTGACTCGGCGACTTGCGCGCTTAGGCCGATTGCGGTTATGTCAATTCCAAGAAGGTGAGGAATTCCAACCCAACCAGCGTCACCAACATCAGCAAAAGTAATTGCATATCCATACAGAACCCACAAAACAGCAATAAGAGCAAGAGACCCAAAGGAGAGCATGATCATACTCACCACTGACTTTGCCTTTACTAACCCTCCATAGAAAAACGCCAAACCAGGGGTCATTAGCAGCACAAGAGCCGCTGAGAACAAAACGAATGCAGTATTTCCTTGATCCATGGTTGCCTTTCAAATTCGTGAATTTGACAACATGATTGCGCAAAAAGGTTTCCGAGAGTGACCAATTCGGTTTCGAGATTGTTACAAAGGCATTGTCTAGATGAACATCTTGTTTCACAATTGGGGTATTTTTGAACTATGAAATCTGAGCGCAACGCCGCAATGATAATGATGACAGCAGCAATGATCGGCCTTGTGCTGGCAAATTCGCCGTTTGGTAAACCGTTGCTAACGGCACTTGCTTTCAAGCTGGATATCGAGTTGCTGGGAATTCAAATCACGGTTGGACATGTGGTTTCAGACCTATTTTTGGCATTGTTTTTTTTCGTAGCTGGTCTAGAACTGAAGTACGAGCTCAAAATTGGAACACTCTCCTCTCCGAAGAAGGCCATGGTTCCAGTACTTGCTGCTCTAGCGGGAGTCGCAGTTCCTTCGCTAATCTACGCATATCTGAATTGGGGAACGGTTGGAATAGTTGGGTGGCCCATTCCCTCAGCCACTGACATCGCATTCGCCCTTGGTGTGCTCGCAATCTTTGGAAGAGGCATGCCAACAGCAGCAAGAATTTTTCTCTTAGCTCTAGCAATTTTCGATGACCTAATCGCTATCAGTATCATCGCAATTTTCTACACAACGAAGCTAGAACCCTCCTGGCTGATAGCGAGCTTCCTCGTGGCCGGTGCCTTTAGGTTTGCTGAAAAGTCCAGATTCCCAAACAAATGGTTGATTCGAGCCTCATTTGGTTTGGTTCTTTGGTACACGATTTACCAAAGTGGCGTTCATGCCACGGTTGCAGGTGTGCTACTGGGAATCCTAATTCCAGCTGTGAGAACTAACGCGGCGATGAGTAAGGTGCAACCTGCAACAAACTTTTTCGTGCTCCCGACTTTTGCGTTCACTGCAGTTGCCGTCGTTATGCCAACAGTGGCTGGGGAATCCCAGCCAGTATTCTCGGGGGTCTTCTTCGGGTTGGTGGTCGGAAAAGTCGTTGGGATATCAATCGCAGCAGTAGTCGCGAATCAATTACTTGCACCAAAAGACAGGCTTCCACTCACAATCCTCGATTTTGTCCCACTTGGCTTGCTAGCGGGAATTGGATTCACAGTATCGCTGTTGATTGCCCACTTGGCTTTCATCGACGACCGGGAACTCTATGCGCAGGCGACTCTTGGAGTACTGCTGGGTTCCTTTGTAGCAATGGCTCTTGGTGGTACCGCACTCTGGTTTAGAGGAAGATGGCACCTCTCGAAGAAAAAGAAGGCTAAACCAGCTCGGTCAAAGAGCCGATCCGCGAGATAGCTCGCAAGTACTTCTTGCGATATCCACCAGCAATATGTTCTTCCGAAAAAACTTCTGTCAATCCGATCCCGGTGCTCGCGAGAGCAATTCTTGACTCATATAATCTGTCCACCAACGATACAAATCGAAGTGCTGCCGATTGATCGGTGAGCTTGTGAGCGCTCGACAGAATTAGAAAATCAATTGATTCAATCAGCTTCAAGTATTTCGAGGGATGAACCTTTGCTAGGTGGTTGAGTAGTTGTCCAAAGTCATCTTTAGCTACATTCTGCCCTTTGGACAGAGCCTGCTTAGTCTTCTGCTCGATCTGAATGTCTGACAAGGCGGTGGTGTGTCCATCTACCGGTCGATGACGGTAATCATCTCCATCGACCGAGACAATTTGGAATCTATCGGCCATTACCGAAATCTCCCTTGCGAAATCTCGTGCTGCAAATCGTCCCTCCCCCAATGCATTCGGAGGGGTATTTGACGTTGCTGCGAACCTGATTCCCTTTGAGCCAAGTTCTGATAAAAGCCTTGACATCAGCATGGTGTCCCCTGGGTCGTCAAGCTCGAATTCATCGATACATATCAGCTCGTATCGGCTCAAGTGCTTTAGGGCATCCGCGAAGCCGAGTAGACCAATCAGACTGGTGTAAGCCAAGAAGCTGCCAAAGGCTTTCTTCCCAGAGAACTCATGCCAAATTGCGGCCAATAGATGGGTCTTTCCAACACCGAAACCACCATCTAAGTAAATCCCCAAGTAATTTGGAGCTTTTGCCCTTGTGAAAAATGACCCAATGATCCCTGGCCGGACAAAAGATCTGGCAGCGGAAAGTGCTGAGGACTGAGAGGGGAACTTCGAATCTGGCAGGTAGTTATCGAACCGGGCCTTGGTAAACTCTCTAGGAGGGACAAGCTGATCCAAAACCTCCCCGAGTGTGGGGTTGGGTTGAATTTCAACCAGGGAACAAAACGTTCCTGAATTGGTTGACAATTGCACCGCCTACCTGTGGATCAGTTGAACCCCCAAGTCTACAAGGAGATAACTTTGCCAATCGACATTGACAGTTCTGAGAAATTTGCAGCCTATGCGCAACCGGGCGCACTGGTAAGTACCGAGTGGCTCGCGAGTAACCTTGATGCCCCGGGACTAGTACTGCTCGAGTCCGACGAGGATGTCTTGCTCTACCAAACAGGTCACATCCCTACCGCGCTAAAAATTGACTGGCACACGGATCTAAACGATCCAGTTACCAGAGATTACATCGACGGAGAAGGCTTTGCGAAGGTCTTTTCTAGTCTCGGCATAAAGCGCGAAGATACCATCGTTATTTACGGCGACAAGAGTAACTGGTGGGCTTCTTACGCGCTTTGGGTGTTCAAGCTATTTGGCCACGAGGATGTTCGTTTACTTGACGGCGGTAGAGACAAGTGGATAGCCGAGGGTAGGGAGCTAACCAAGGACGTTCCGAAACCCGAAGCATCAAACTACCCAGTAATTGAAAGAAACGATAAAGTGCTTAGGGCATTCCGCGATGACGTCGTTTTACATTTTGGCAAGCCACTAATCGATGTTCGCTCGCCAGAAGAATACGCCGGTGACCGGCTAACCGCACCTGGATACCCAGACGAAGGAGCCACAAGAGCAGGTCACATCCCAACGGCTGCTTCCGTTCCCTGGTCAAAAGCGTGCAACGAAGATCAGTCCTTCAAAGATCTGGCGGCACTGCAGGAGGTTTACTTGCAGGGTGCCAAACTTCAGGGTCATTCCGATGTGATTGCATATTGCCGAATTGGTGAGCGCTCTTCTCACACCTGGTTTGTCCTGAAGTACCTACTTGGAATCGAAACCGTAAGAAACTACGACGGCTCATGGAGTGAGTGGGGTTCCCTTGTGAAAGCGCCAATCGCTGTGGGTAGCGAACCTGGCCCGGTCCCCCAGCTGGTCTAAGTGCCAGCGCTCGAGCTTCCAGAAACTCTGATAGCAGATTTCGCCTCCCTCAGAGAGTCCGAACGTCTCGACCTTCTCTTAGAGTTCTCCGAATCGCTGCCAGAGCTTCCACCAAGATACTCTGATCATCCAGAACTTCTCGAACGAGTGGAAGAGTGTCAATCACCAATATTTTTGTTCGTTGAGATTGATGACAGCAACTTCGCAAGATTATTCTTTAGCGCACCACCAGAGGCCCCCACCACAAGAGGCTTCGCAAGTTTATTGTTTAGTGTCATTGATGGACTAACCGTCGAACAGGCTCTTGATTTTGACATCGACTTTCCGTCCAAGCTATCGCTTCAGAAAGTGGTTTCGCCACTCAGGCTTCGAGGGATGATTGGCATTCTCACCCGGATAAAGCGACAGCTTCGAGAAAAATCATCCGAATGATTACCCCGGTTTCTGGTCTGGCGTTAGCTGGAGACGCTACCGATGCTGCCAAGCTTGCTAACAGCTACCAACTCTGGGGTGGGATTCGAACCAACCACGTCATTAGCTCGAGCGGAAGCTTCGTCGATCAGTTTGGGTCCTCCAGAGGCCTCTCAACACCAGAAGATCTTGCTTTACTAATCGAACTTCGGAAGCTAGCCGATTTGGTTGTTGTGGATGCGGCAACTGCTCGCAATGAAAAATACAAGCGCCTATCTCATGCGCACCTGGCCATAGTTTCGGCTTCGGGAGATTTCACTTCTATTCCGGCCACTTCGGCGACCGACAAAGTGACTTTGTTTAGCGAGGCTAAACCAGCAGTCGAAACAGCGGGTTTTGATCACCACCAAATCGCTTCCGCCGACCCATTTAGGCAAATACTTTTGTGGGCGAAGGGCTTGGGGATGAGCTCTATCCTTGTCGAGGCTGGGCCACGCCTAACTAAAATCTGTTTTGAAACAACCAAAGTGTCGCAGTCCGCAATTACCTTCACGCCTAAGCTCCCTAGAAACGCGGTTAATGGCAGCATGAACCCGTTTGACCCTTCGGGCGAACTTGTTTCTCTGGCCGAGTCCACTAACGCCAGCTTCACGCTCTGGTCCTACTAACGGCGTGGCTATCGTCATTTCACAAATGGCCTCATAGGCTGGAAAAAATGCTTGAGATCGCGGATGTGACCGATACAGCTGCTGATTTTCAGTTAGCTGTTATGTCGTTGCGCCAAGCGGACGTCAGATCCGATTTAAATGTTTCGGAAATTCCTTCCCCAGACAAGCTTGCTACCCACTCGCTAGCGCTTGCGGCTCACGTTGGAGCCGACTCACACGCCGGTCAAGCGGATCAAGGAACAGGTAGATTCGTTCTTCTAAACTCTGATGTTCCTCAAGACGGTTGGGGTGGAAACTTTCGGGTAATTTGCTTCGCAAAGTCACCTCTTGAAACCGACATCGGTCAAGACGAGCTGATCACAGATGTTTGTTGGGCTTGGTTAGAGGATGCTCTGAAGGCAAGAGGCGCTGGTTACACGCTCCAGGCTGGAACAATAACAAGGATCATATCGCAAGGTTATGGCTCGATGTCAGGTCAGAGTGATCATGCCGAGCTAGAACTTCGCGCTTCGTGGTCGCCAACTGATTCAAATTTTGCCGCTCACCTTGAGGCGTGGCAGGACCTGCTATGCATGATGTCTGGCCTGCCTCCAGAATCAGGAATTAGCAGACTCTAACTTGGTGGAAATCGATCCAAGTGCTACCGAGGCCTCTTCACTAAACGCCCTTACAAATCCTGTATCCGCAGTTCACCTAATCGCAACACCGGATGAGCTCGCCAGCGCGGTACGAGTTCTTGAGAACGCAGCTGGGCCAATAGCAATAGATGCGGAACGCGCCTCGGGTTTCAAATACTCGCAGCGGGCTTACCTACTGCAGATAAAGGCCAAAGGCTCTGACATTTTTCTGATCGACCCAACATCTGATGATCAACTTGTCGAATCAAAAGCATTTAACGATTTATGCGCCGTCCTTTCGAACCACGAGTGGATTCTGCACGCGGCGACCCAAGACATTCCTTGTCTTGAGGAGCTTGGACTTAGGCCGAAATCGATATTTGACACTGAGCTAGCAGGAAGACTTGTTGGTGAACCCAGAGTTGGGCTTGGGTCCCTCGTCGAGTCACGATTGGGTATTGGGCTGGCAAAAGAGCATTCGGCGGCTGACTGGAGCACCAGACCACTACCAGGCAGCTGGCTCAACTATGCCGCCTTAGACGTTGAACTACTTCACGAACTTAGATTAAGCCTGCAAGAATTACTCGAAGACCAAGGCAAAACAAGCTGGGCACAACAGGAGTTTGATGCTCTTCTTTCGTTCAAGCCAAAACCTCAGAAACTGGACCGCTGGCGAGGCATTACTGGACTGAGCAAGGTTTCAGATCAACTCTCTCTAGAAATCGCGAGGCAGCTCTGGGTTTCAAGAGAAGAACTTGCCATCAAGATGGACCTTTCCCCTGGTCGGCTTATTCCGGACTCTGCCATTTTGGCCGTGGCGGTAGCTAAAACACGCACAAAACCTGAGCTGGCATCGCTGAGGTCGTTTACTGGTCGCGCCTCGCGTAGTTATCTAGATTATTGGTGGCAAGCTATCCAATCGGCACAAAAAGCATCTTCACTTCCGCCCGTAAAGGCCGAACGAACAGACCTAATCCCAAATCACCGCAACTGGGCGGTTAAGTTTCCAGGGGCAGACCGAAGGCTTCGTCATGCAAGAACTGCTCTTACCGAAATCTCAACGACTAACAATCTTCCGCTCGAGAATTTACTTACCCCAGACATCCTCCGACAAATATGTTTTGCCCCACCGGAGCCAGCTGATTTGGAATCTGTTGGTCAATTTCTAACGACCCTCGGGGCAAGAAGGTGGCAGGTCGATCTAACTGCCGAGTCAATAACAGAATCGATTAATCGACTAGACGAGCCTGATTCGAAATCGAAGTCTCCTCAGGAATAGCCCTTGCGTGCGGGACTCTTGACCCGAGAACTTGAGCAACAATCTCGCGAGAGATGTCCTGAGCGTTAAGACCAACACGATCAAGAATTTCATCCCTTGATGCGTGCTCGAGAAACTCATCGGGTAATCCGATTTCGCTCAAAGCTGTGTCTACCTGTGCGGCGCGCAGATCCTGTCGCACTCTGGTTCCGATGCCACCGACGCGAATTCCATCTTCAATGGTCACAACTAAACGGTGCTTACTTGCAAGCTCTACAACAGACTCTGGAACAGGAATTACCCAGCGTGGGTCTATAACAGTTGAGCCAATGCCTTGATCGGCCAACATCTTTGCCACCTGCAGACCCATGTGAGCCATTGAACCAACGGAAAGTATCAACACGTCCTTGGCAGGACTCTCTAGAAGAACGTCAACCCCATCGGCCAATCTTCGCACCGCTGGAATCTCTTGAGAAACCGAACCCTTTGGGAAGCGGATAACCGTTGGGCCATCTGATATCTCAATCGCCTCATTCAGTTCTTCGACAAGACGCGTACCGTCTCTTGGAGAAGCGATTCGAATTCCTGGAACGATCTGCAGCATTGCCAGGTCCCACATGCCATGATGGCTAGCGCCATCCGGACCAGTAACACCAGAGCGGTCAAGCACAAAGGTAACTCCGGCTTTGTGAAGAGCAACATCCATCAAAACTTGATCGAAAGCTCTACCCATGAATGTGGCATACACCGCCACAACAGGATGTAGGCCACCAAAAGACATTCCTGCTGCCGAGGTGACGGCATGCTGCTCAGCTATACCAACATCAAATACTCGATCTGGAAACTTGTCGGCGAATTTGTGCAGACCAACCGGAATCAACATGGCTGCTGTAATGCCAATTACGTTCTTCTTTCTACCTGCGATCTCTACCATTTCGTCGGCGAAAACCCCGGTCCAGCTTTGCTTGCCGGAGTCCCCAACTGCCTTTCCGGTGTCTGGGTCAATTTGCCCAACTGCGTGGAATTGATCGGCTTCATCGCTTACGGCAGGTTCATACCCCTTACCTTTTTGAGTTATGGCGTGAACGATAACTGGATTGGCATACTTCTTGGCTTGGCTAAGAGCCTCCTCCATAGCATTCAAGTCATGGCCATTAACGGGACCGATGTATTTCAAGTCAAGGTTTGGAAAAATTCCCTTGGGTGCAAAAGTTCCCAGAAGTCCCTTGGCTGCGCCGCGGAGAGTTGAATATGCCATCCGACCTGGCATACCAAACTTGTAGAAAACCTTGCGACTTAGTCGGTAAAGCCTTCTGTAAATTCGCTCGGTGCGAATGCCGTTGAGGTATCTTGCAAGGCCACCAATGGTTGGGGCGTATGAGCGCCCGTTGTCGTTTACAACAATAACCAGCTTGCGATCATTGTCATCGCTGATATTGTTTAGTGCTTCCCAGGTCATTCCACCAGTGAGCGCACCGTCGCCAACAACAACAATCACATAGCGATCGTTTTGCTCTGTAAGGCGGTATGCCTTCGCAATTCCATCTCCCCAGGAAATAGAAGAGGAAGCGTGTGAGCTCTCAACAATGTCGTGAACCGACTCAGATCGCTGCGGGTAACCTGCTAAACCGTCTTTAGACCTTAGGTTGTCGAAGTTCTTTCTACCAGTCAAAAGCTTGTGAACATAGGACTGATGACCCGTATCGAAAATCACACTATCTTTTGGTGATTCGAAAACTCGATGAATGGCGATTGTGGTTTCAACGACCCCAAGGTTTGGACCCAAGTGACCACCAGTTTTGGCAACCTTGGAAATCAGAAAGTCGCGAATGTCTTGTGCAAGCTCGACTACTTCAGCGTCCTTAAGAGCCTTTAGGTCTTCGGGTCCGTTTATTCTGTCAAGAATGCTCATTTGAACTGATGCTCCCTATGCCGTTACTAACGATCGAAGCACATACTGCAAGATTCCGCCATGGCGGAAATAGTCAGCTTCGCCTGGTGTATCAATTCTCAACCTTGCCTCAAACTCGACTGCTGCCTTACCCGGTTTCGAGTGTTGACTTGGCTTCGCAACTACCTTCAAGCTTCTAGGAGTAACACCCTCGTTGAGCTTCTCAACGCCCGAGATGTCAAAGATTTCCGTGCCGTCGAGTCCTAACGAATCTGCCGAGGCTCCAGCCGGGAACTCGAGAGGCAAAACTCCCATTCCAATCAAGTTGCTGCGGTGAATGCGCTCAAAGCTTTCGGTGATTACTGCCCTTACTCCAAGCAGGCTGGTTCCCTTGGCCGCCCAATCTCGAGATGAGCCAGACCCATATTCTTTGCCGCCAAGAATAACCAGCGGAGTCCTGGACTGCTGGTAATTTTTCGAAGCGTCGTAGATAAATGACTGTGAGCCGTCAGAGGTTGTGAAGTCACGGGTGTATCCGCCTTCAACACCATCAAGCAACTGATTTCGCAATCGAATGTTTGCAAAAGTCCCTCGAATCATGACTTCATGATTTCCACGACGAGAGCCATAGCTATTGAAATCCACCCTCGAAACACCATGATCGGTTAGATACTTCCCGGCTGGAGAATCGGCCTTGATGGAACCAGCAGGGCTGATGTGATCAGTTGTGACCGAGTCTCCCAGCTTGGCTAATACTCGAGCACCCGTGATGTCTGTTACTGGAGTCGGCTTCATGCTCATGCCGTCAAAGTAAGGTGGCTTTCTCACATACGTTGACTTGGCATCCCAAGAAAAGGTGTCACCGGTAGGAGTCTCGAGGGATTGCCATCTCTTGTCGCCATCGAAAACTCCGGCGTACTGCTTTGTGAACATGTCAGAGTTAATTGATGAATCTATAGTTGATTGAACTTCTTGCGGAGTGGGCCAGATGTCTCTTAGAAAAACATCCTTACCTGAATCATCAGAACCAAGAGAGTCCTTTTCAAAGTCAAAGTCCATTGTTCCAGCCAGCGCATAAGCAATTACCAAAGGAGGGGACGCCAGGTAGTTCATCTTTACGTCGGGGTTAATTCGACCCTCAAAATTTCGGTTTCCCGATAGAACAGCGGTAACTGCCAAATCGTTTTTATTCACAGCTACAGAAATCTCTTCATCCAGCGGTCCAGAGTTTCCAATGCAGGTGGTGCATCCATAGCCCACAAGTTGGAAACCAAGAGCGTCAAGGTCCTTAGTTAGTCCCGCTTTATCGTAGTAATCGGTAACAACCTTTGATCCTGGTGCAAGAGATGTCTTAACCCAAGGCTTGGCCTTTAGCCCTTTGGCAACGGCTTTGCGAGCAAGCAAGCCAGCGGCCATCATCACAGATGGGTTTGACGTGTTTGTGCAGGAGGTAATTGAAGCGATGCTCACGGAGCCGTGGTCGATTGAGAAATCTCTACCAGCTACAGCCGTTGGGTTAGAAACCTTTGAAGAGTAAGTGAGGATGTCTTTAGCAAATTGAGTCTTGGATTTTGATAGCTCTATACGATCTTGGGGACGCTTTGGCCCAGCGATAGATGGAACCACGGTTGCAAGGTCAAGCTCCAAGTATTCGCTGTATCTTGGCTCAATCGAAGGCTCGTGCCATAGGCCTTGGGCCTTGCTGTATTGCTCAACTAGGTCAATCTCGCTTTGCTTTCTGCCAGTAAAGCGCAGGTAGTCAAGTGTCACTTCATCAATTGGAAAAATTGCAACGGTGGAACCAAATTCTGGGCTCATGTTTCCAATAGTCGCTCTATTAGCAAGTGGAACAGATGATACGCCCGCTCCATAGAACTCGACAAACTTGCCAACCACCCCATGTTCGCGAAGCTTCTGGGTTATCGTCAGGACAACATCCGTAGCGGTAGCTCCCATCGGAATTTGTCCCGTTAGCTTGAACCCGACAACCTTTGGAATTAGCATCGAAACTGGTTGGCCAAGCATCGCAGCCTCAGCTTCAATTCCACCAACTCCCCAGCCCAACACTCCAAGTCCGTTGACCATAGTGGTGTGTGAGTCAGTGCCGACGCAAGAGTCGGGATAAGCCAGCAATTGGCCGTTAACAGTCCTGGTCATTACGGTTCTGGCGAGATACTCGATGTTGACCTGGTGAACGATTCCGGTGCCCGGTGGCACAACCTTGAAATCGTCAAAGGCCATTTGACCCCAGCGCAAGAATTGGTAACGCTCTGCGTTGCGTTGATATTCAAACTCAACGTTTTTTTCAAAAGCATCCTTTGATCCAGCCACGTCAATAACAACAGAGTGGTCAATTACCAGCTCGGCAGGAGCTAGCGGATTAATCTTTTTTGGGTCTCCCCCAAGATCAACCATTGCCTCACGCATGGTGGCTAGGTCAACAACGCATGGTACGCCGGTGAAATCTTGCATGATGACCCTAGCCGGGGTGAACTGGATCTCAGTGTCTGGCTCTGCCTTTGGGTCCCAATCGAGAATTGACTGAATGTGCTGGGCGGTAACGTTAGCGCCGTCCTCAGTTCTAACTAGGTTCTCAAGAAGTATTTTCAGGCTGTAAGGCAAGGTTTTGGCATCAAGCTTGCTGATGTCAAAAATCCGAAACGAATCGTTTCCAACCGCAAGCTCTCGAGCTACGCCGAAACTGTCAATCTTGGACATTCATTGCTCCTAAGGGTTTGAGCGAATCCGCTCCAGCTATCAAATTTACCACTCAGCGAGCCCGAAGCACTGTGGCCCGAAGAATGAGCCAAGTAACAAGGATTACCCCTGCATACAGCGGTGGCCCCATAGCTACACGCGCTGCCGCCAGCAATTCAGCGCTACCAGAGACATAAAGAGGAACTTGAACAGCTAACCGCAAACTGAAAAACCCAACCCACAACCCAGTAACCAGGGAATACACTGTGACGATCTTTCGGTCTTTTCGCCAGAGAGTTCCTTGACCGCGAAGTAGCTCAACAAGGACTCCAATTAGTGGCCACCTAACCAGAATCGATACCAGCAGCGCAATTGCATACACTGCGTTGGTAATAAATCCAGGAATAAAGTAGTCAACCGCTTGACCGCCTTCTCTAAGCGCAAGCCATGCTGCGAACCCAACTGCTAGAGCACCGACTAGCGCACTGCTTGCAGACCGGCGGGTAATCAATCTGTAGATAATAAACAGTGCCGAAGTTCCCCCGGCCAGTGAAACTGCTATCAGGGCCTGTCCGGTTATAGCAAAGCTTGAGCCAAACAGCACGCTGGGCAGAATTGTCTCTGCAATTCCAAGCTTTCCCCCCATGCCTTCAAGAACGGATTTACCATCGAGGCTCAGTTTTCCTTCTATTGAGCTAACACCGAGTTTCTTAGCCGCAGAGGCTTTTAGATTGTCATCATTCATTACTTAACGCTCTTTTGAGCACCCGCGGGTGCGACGAGTTCTAGAAGTTCTTTTGGTGGCATCGGCTGACTGCCCCGAACCACTGCAACTGATCTAAAGATGTCGATGACGTGCGACATCGAAAGAACATCACCAAGGGCCAAACCAGAAATAACGCCTCGCAAAAACCATTTAGGTCCGTCTACTCCGATGAACTTAGCAAGACGGAAACCACCATCGACATTAGGGATCTGCGCGTTAAGCTCCGGACCGAGTGGACCAACTACCTGCTCGGTTCGTCCGTTTTGAGCGAGAATAGATTGCTCAAGACTAGATCTAATCTCATGCCAGACCCCGTCACTAGCTGGCGCACTAAAAGCCTGAAGTTGCAAAGCAGAGCCGTTGTGTTCCACCGTGAGCGCCACGATTTTGCTGGTTGCTTCTTCCACTTCGAGTTTGTAAACAACATCATCGCGAAGTGGCAGCTGAATGGCGCCAAAGTCGATACTGGGCCTGACCTGAACAAGTTCAGCTATGTCAAAAGGTCCAACGCTTTGTCGATCCAGCGGTTGAGATTTGCCGTTTCCGTAGTTATCCATTTAGCTTCTCCCGGTTGACCCGAAGCCTGCTTGACCGCGACTGCTCTCAGGCAACTTTTCGACCTGTATGAACCTGGCTTGCTCAACACTTTGGATCAGTAGCTGTGCGATGCGATCGCCAGCCTCGATCTCGAATGTTTCACTGGAAGAGTTATAGAGGGTAACCATAATCTCCCCGCGGTACCCAGCATCAATCGTGCCAGGGGCGTTTAGCACTGTAACCCCGTGCTTTAGTGCCAACCCCGAGCGCGGGTGGACCAAACCTACATATCCTGATGGAAGGGCTATCGCAACTCCGGTTGGAACAAGCTCGCGACCTCCGGGTCCAATCGAAAGTTTCTTGGTCGAGCGAAGGTCTGCACCGGCATCGCCCGGGGTTGCGTAAGTGGGCTCGAACCCTGGTTTAGCAACCATAAGCACGGGTAGATCATTCATAGATTCCCAGCGTAATCTATTGATTGTGACTGAACTAAAATCGAGTGATAAGCCCCTTTATAGCGAGCGGGTTTTGCCAAATATTGGCACTTTTGTTGCAACTTTTGTGTTTTTGCCATCCGCCGCCATTGTCTCAGAGCCATTTGATATTCGAGTTGGCCTAGTAATTGGTGTCTTTGGTGTTTTGATAATGTGGGCCCTCTTGTTTCTGAAGGCACCGAGAATTCAAGTATCAATAACAGACCTGAAGGTGAACCAAGTTTCTATACCCCTCACTCTTATAGGGGAACCGATAACGATTTCAAAGAATGAAATCTTCGAAGAGCGCGGCCCCAAGCTCAAGCTTGAGGCACACAAAGTTTTTCAAGGAACAGTGACGACGGCTTTGAAAATTCCAATTCTGGACCCGCAGGACCCTACTCCATACTGGCTAATTTCGACCAGAAACCCAGGAAAGTTTGCCCAGGCTATCAAACGATCCTAGGAATCACACTCTGAACAAATAGGGCCGTTCTTAGTTTTCCTAGCAACCAACGATCTGTGCTTTACGATGAAGCAATTCGAACAAGTAAACTCGTCGTCCTGGGGTGGCAACACGACAACCTCAAGATCTTCAGACACCACATCTGGGATGGAGAACGAGTCGCCCGAGTCAATGTCCTCAGTATCCGATGCTGCTTTGGCGGGACCGCGCTCTTTTATAGCCTCGAGGGACTCTGTGTCGTCATCGGCTTTTCTAGGAGCGTCGTAATCGGTAGCCATGGTTGGCCCTTTCTTTCGTTCTTTAGGCGCTAGTAGTGTCTAACAAATACCCCTCAATAGCAAACTGACACAGCGGGAAAAACCTTGGAATATGCCGTGTTTTTGCGCAGTCAGACCAAGCTTGCTGGCAAACTCATAGTCAGGAGAGTCCAAGCCATGAAAGACATAAGATTTTTGGGATCAGACGGCGATTTCCTCTTGCTTGAGGATTCCGAGGGGCAGAAATTTCGTCTTCTGCTCGACGAGTCAATTCGCCGGTCAATCAAGAACGACCAGAATCCAAGGCTTGATCAGCCAACCCTTACTCCCCGTGAGATTCAAGAGGAGATCCGAGTTGGGCGAAGTATTGAGGACATAGTCCGTGCTAGCGGGGCTGCGGTTGATTACGTGATGAAGTTTGCACAACCAGTTCTCGACGAGCTCAATCATGCTGTTCTCAATGCCCTGACGGTCCGACTAGAAGTGCCAGGCGACCGGTTCAACGAGCCAACCACCAGAGAGTTTGGAGAAATCATCAAGGCCCGCTTGGCCGCGAGTGGAGCTGGCATCGAAAGGTGGTCCGCACTCAAGGCTCCAGATCACGGGTTTTATCTTTACTGCGAGTTTGAGTTAGACGGAGATCAGAAAAAGGCCACCTGGAGCTATGACCCAAAGCGTCTGGCCTTGGTTCCAGAAGATTCACTAGCAATTTCACTTTCAACATCTGAGCGGATGAGTCCTCCCGCTCCAAAACTCAAAACAGTGCAAAACCCAGTGCCTGATTCGACACCGAACCTGCCTGACACAGTTGACTTGGCACGTACTCTTCCGCAACCAGTAGTCGCGAAGAGCGAACCGGTAGCCACATCCGTAGAGCCAATCTCAGAGACAGCGGATCTTCTTGAGGCGCTTAGAAAAAAACGTAGTGAGCGAGAATCAAGCGAGACGGACCAGTACGTTCCACAAACAGAGTTTTTATCGCTCGTCCCCGATGTCGCCGAGGAGACGATGGAAGAACAAGAGGTTTCACCACCCCCACCGGTTGTTGAGTCGGAACAACCTACAGCACCAAAACGGGGCCGGGCATCAATACCTAGTTGGGACGAGATTGTCTTCGGCACAAAAACTGAGGACTAGAAAATAATCATTGGCACTTCCCACTCGGCCTGAGTCATACCTCCGTGCTGGCCAATCATGAGTAGTGATCTAGATTTAGCAAAACCACGATGATAGACAACGCGATCCGATTTTGGCAGTATCACCAAATCAGGTGCAACGGAAGCAGCTTGAATTGATGGCTTGGCAAGCCACCCTGCTTCAACAATCTCGCTTACGGTAACGACATCACACATAGAACCGATGGCTTGAGAAATTGTTCTTCTTGTGCCCTCGATATCGGTTCCTGATTTGAAATACAGGAAACCGACTCGAGGGTCTCCCCCGATTTGTTCTAAATCAACAAAGCATTCATGTTCATCTAGGTAAATGTGCCGGTCCGCTGAAACATCAATAACTCCATGGTCAGCTGTCAACACAACCCCAGAGTTTGATGGCAAGGAGGCCGCAAATTTTGCTAACTCGGAATCAAGATCTTCTATTGCGTTTAGCCAATTAGTGGAATCAACGCCAAATCGATGTGCCAATTGATCTAGCTCAGGAAAGTATAGGTAGGTCAAGCTGTTGGGAGCCTGCAGGGCCTTTAGAGAAGCTCTAAATCGATCCTGAAAACTCTCTGCAGCAATGTATTTTGCAGCGGGCATCGTGGCCATTGTGAAACCCGAGCCGTCATACTCAGCTGGGCCAATGGTCGAAACCGTCACGCCTTGGGCGCTGGCTCGCTCGGATATGGTCTCCAAGTTCTGATACTTTTGCGGATCGAGAACGAGCCCGAGATCGTTTAGAAAGTTGATGTTTTGCTTGAGCTCTCTTTCGTAAATGCGATGACCCAGGACGGCGTGCTGACCGTTGGGTTCTCCAGTTGCCAGCGAAGTTAAGCTGGTAGTTGTGGTCGCAGGAAAACCCGAGAAAAGTGATTTTGCGGATCGCAGCTTTTGATTCAGGAAGCTAGCATGACCACCAGCGGATCTGATGTTTGCCGTTCCCAGTCCATCGACCAGGATTACCAGGTAACTTTTCCTGACTGCTAGCTTCAGAGGGTTTTCTGCGGTGCTAAGAGCAAGGTATGCGCTTAGGTAGACGTCGGAAAGCCTCCCGAGTGATTTGGGAACAGAAGGTAGCATCGAAGCTAAGTTTGCCACAGCAACAGGAAGACCATGGCCAAAGACCCAATTGAAGTAGTACCAGAGCGAATCTTCGACATCGACCTATCCAAGGAGATGCAGGACTCGTTCCTTGAATACTCTTACTCGGTAATCTACTCGCGAGCACTACCTGATGCTCGGGATGGTCTAAAGCCCGTTCACAGGCGCATCGTCTACCAAATGGGTGAGATGGGACTTAGGCCTGACAAGGGACACGTTAAATCAGCCCGTGTCACCGGTGAAGTGATGGGTAAACTCCACCCGCACGGAGACAGCGCAATCTACGACGCACTAGTTCGAATGGCACAACCATTTTCTCTAAGGGCACCCCTGATAGATGGCCATGGGAACTTTGGAAGCTTGGACGACGGCCCCGCTGCTGCCAGGTATACCGAAGTTAGACTCTCGCCAGCAGCTCTAATGATGAATGAGGGTCTCAACGAGGATGTTGTCGACTTCAAACCCAACTATGACGCCCAGCTATCCGAGCCAGAGGTGCTCCCGGCAGCATTCCCGAACCTACTAGTAAACGGCGCCTCGGGAATTGCCGTTGGTATGGCAACGAACATGCCCCCGCACAACATGCGTGAGGTGGTAAAAGCTGCCATCCACCTTCTAAAAAATCCAAAGAGCACGTTATCCGATCTGATGAAAATCGTCCCGGCCCCAGACTTTCCAAACGGAGGAATCATTGTTGCCGGTGAGGGTATTGCTGAAGCGTACGAAACCGGCCGTGGCTCATTCAAGACTCGGGCAAAAGTTTCAGTTGAAAGCGTTGCTCCGAGAAGAATGGGGTTGGTGGTTACCGAACTTCCATATTTGATCGGGCCAGAGAAGGTCATCGAGAAAATCAAGGAAGGCGTGAATAGCAAGAAGCTGCAGGGCATTTCAGACGTCATTGATCTAACAGATCGAAGCAATGGTCTGAAATTGATAATTGAACTCAAAACAGGATTCGACCCGCAAGTTGTTCTGGATCTTCTCTACCGTTACACACCAATGGAAGACAGTTTTGGAATCAACAACGTTGCCTTGGTCGATGGGCAGCCACAGACTCTTGGCCTGAGGGACTTGCTGGGTGTTTATCTGGCACACCGTGTGCTGGTGACCAAAAGACGCAGCGAAAATCGCCTCGGAAAACGCAAGGCAAGACTCCACCTAGTCGAGGGCATGCTCCTAGCAATTGTCGCTATAGACGAAGTGATCAAGATCATTAGAGCCTCAGAGGAGGTTCAAGAAGCTAAAACCAAGTTAATGAAGAAGTTCAAGCTAACTGACATTCAGGCCGAATACATTCTGGAGCTCCGGCTAAGAAGGCTAACCAAGTTTTCTAAACTTGAACTTGACAACGAGAAAAAGCAGCTGAAAAACGAAATAGAAGAGCTCGAGAAAATCCTGCAGTCGGACAAAGTTCTAAAGGAACTCGTCGCTAGCGAGCTACAAGAAGTGTCGGACAACTTCGGAGACGACAGGAGAACAGCTATTCAGGCCGAGGAAGGTTCGGCCCTGGTCTCAACTGGTAAGACTGAAGTTTCTGCCCAAATGACCGACTCGCCAACCGCGGTGAGTCTGACGTCAAATGGCCGTGTTTTCCGCTCCGAGTCCCCCGAGGCCCCTAGTTCAAGAAAGCTTGGTTATCGTAGCTGGTTCCAATCAACGACGAGATCGGATGTAGTTTTCATAACCGACCTTGGAAGAATGTTGCGCGTACACATCGGAGACATTCCAGTTGGTGAATACAACTCACAAAACCCTGGTCCGTTGGCAACCGAATTTTTAGGTATTGGAAAGAAAGAAAAGGTTGTTGCCGTCATTCCAGTGGACGAGAAAAGCATTGTTGCCCTTGGAACAAAGAATGGGATAGTGAAGCGGGTATTGCCCGATTTTCCTCAGAAGACCGATTTCGAGTGCATCAATCTAAAATCAGGTGACAAGGTTGTTGGTGCAGCACTTTCAGAAGAGAATGATGAACTAATTTTTGTCACCCAAGATGCGCAGCTTCTCAGGTTCGATGCCAAGACCGTTAGGCCGCAAGGTCGAAATGGTGCCGGCATGGCTGGAATCAAGACAGAGTCCGAAGTTGTGTTTTTTGGCGTTGTAAAGCCTAAGGCGAAGAACATCGTGTTCACAATTGCAAACAGTTCCAAGTCTTTACCCGGTACAGACCCAGGCGCACTTAAAGTATCGAAACTTGACGAGTTTCCCAAGAAAGGTCGTGCTACCGGAGGGATGAGATCACACAAGTTCACAAAGTCAAGAGATCAAATCTCGCTGGCATTTGTCGGTCCTGAAAACTTCCAGTTGCTGGATCCAAAGGGTAAGGCCTTAGGTATCGAATATGAGATTCAAAAGCGCGACACCTCCGGAGACGCAGCTCCAGCGATTAGCTTCATCGGTCTTATCTAGGCGTCGATTCTTTCACGCTCGAGAGTGTCGGCGGAATCAATAATGAAGTCTCTCCTGGGGCCAACTTCATTACCCATGAGAAGCTCGAACATCTTCTCGGCAGAGGCAGCATCGTTCACGGTTACTCTTCTAAGGGCCCGCTTTGACCTATCCATCGTCGTCTCCGCTAGTTGCTCGGCGTCCATCTCACCAAGACCCTTGTAACGCTGGATCGGCTCTTGATAGCTTTTCTTGGCAACCTTCAGTTTTGCCAGCAGTTTCTCTAATTCTGCTTGCGAGTAAGTGTATATGTGCTCGTTTGCCTTGGATCCCGCATTAATGACAGTCACTCGATGAAGCGGGGGCACCGCCGCATAGACTCTGCCCGCTTCGACAAGAGGTCGCATGTATCTGAAAAACAAGGTAAGCAACAAAGTTCTGAT
The DNA here is from genome assembly GCA_044239775.1 of Rhodoluna sp. Lineage (GTDB taxonomy): Bacteria > Actinomycetota > Actinomycetes > Actinomycetales > Microbacteriaceae > Rhodoluna. The sequence continues at coordinate 19,938 of JBIIAT010000001.1, forward strand.
ATGAGCACCATCGACGTCCGCATCGCTCATGAGAATCACTTTTCCGTACCTAGCGGCTGGTAGTTCGAAACTACGCCCGGAACCTGCACCCAAAACTTGAATAATGGAGGCACACTCGGCATTTGAAAGCATGTCAGCAACCGAAGCCTTTTGTACGTTAAGGATTTTTCCTCGAATAGGTAACAAGGCCTGGTACTCACTATTACGAGCAAGCTTCGCGGTTCCGAGAGCAGAGTCTCCCTCAACGATAAACAGCTCGGAAACATCAGTTTCTGAAGTCCTACAGTCAACTAGCTTGCTCGGCAATGAAGAACTTTCTAGAGCGTTCTTTCTACGCTGAGTCTCCTTGTGCGTTCTTGCCGATACCCTTGATTTAGTCTCGGCAACAATTTTTTCCAAAACAAGCGCAGATTGGGTTTTATCGTCTCGTTTACCAGAAGAGAATCTCTCATTCAGTCTTTTGGCCACAATTGCAGCCACGATGTTCTTTACCGCCGGAGTGCCCAAGATTTCCTTGGTTTGACCTTCGAATTGCGGTTCGGCAAGACGAACTGCAACCACAGCAGTAAGCCCCGCAAGAATGTCCTCCTTTTCTACCTTGTCGTTACCAAGCTTCAGCTTTCGAGAATTCGCATCAATCTCGGCTCGAATCGCCTTCACTGCTCCTTGCTCGAAGCCAGAAACGTGAGTCCCGCCCTTTGGTGTGGCAATTACGTTTACGTAGGATCTAAAGCTGGTTTCGTAGCCGGTGCCCCACCGGAGTGCGATGTCTACTTCACATTTTCTTGTGACCTCGGTAGATACCATGTTCCCTTTTTTGTCTAAAACTGGAACAGTTTCAGTGAATTCGGTCTCTCCCCTAAGTCGCCATATGGCCGTGAGCGGTGCATCGGGAGCAAGGTACTCAACAAACTCAGAAATTCCCCCGTCAAACTTGAATTCCTGCTTGGTTGCTTTACCGCTTCTTTTGTCAACAACAGATAGCACTAGGCCAGGTACCAAAAAGGCAGTTTGCCTTGCTCTGTCTTCGAGGTCCTTGAGATCAAACGATGTCTCTTTTACAAAGATCTGTGGGTCCGGCCAATAACGCACGCGTGTGCCGGTCTTGTTCTTGGCTACCTTGCCGAGAACTTTGAGTTCACTCTTCTTAGCAAAGGCTTTAAAGGGGCTCTGAGGAGAAATAGTCTTCTTGTCATCAAACACACCTGGTTCTCCGCGGTGAAAAGACATAGCCCAGGTCTGTCCGTTGCGATCAACTTCAACGTCCAACCTTTCGGACAACGCATTCACAACAGAGGCACCAACACCGTGCAGCCCTCCAGATGCGGCGTATGACCCACTTCCAAATTTGCCACCAGCGTGCAACTTTGTGAAAACGACTTCAACCCCGGAAAGTCCGGTCTTTGGTTCAATATCAACAGGGACACCACGACCGTCATCAGCAACAGTGACGCTTCCATCCTTATTTAGCTCAATAGTGACGTGTTTGCCGTGTCCAGCCAACGCCTCGTCAACGCTGTTATCGATGATTTCCCAGAGGCAGTGCATGAGTCCGCGGCCATCGGTTGAACCGATGTACATACCTGGGCGCTTTCGGACAGCCTCCAGTCCTTCAAGAACTGAGAGGTGTCTAGCCGAATAGTCTTCACTTGCCACTATGAAATGCTAATCTCGGGCGAGCCTTTGAGTGCACCTAAACACTCGAAGTCGTGAAATAACTTCGCAGTTAGCGAAATATGGGCCAAATTGAACGAAAGCAAGTGGTTGGTGTGCTCAAATGGGTCTTGGAAGGGAATCATCAAACATGCAGCCACTAGAAACACAGGACCAGAACCCAATTGAAGTGCTCAACGCAGCAGATCGTTGCGACGTTTGCGGCGCTCAGGCATACATTCGTGTTTCCCTAGCAACTGGAGAGCTACTGTTTTGCGCCCACCACGGAAACGCCAACAAGGCAAAGCTTGAACCTATTGCAAAAGGTTGGCTGGACGAAACAGGCAAGCTACTTTCTAAGTAACAGGTTCAAAGAAATTGCGTCTATCTATGCCGGCTTTACTGCTCTAAGTAGTCGCGTAGCATCTGTGATCTTGACGGGTGCCTGAGTTTAGACATCGTCTTTGACTCAATTTGCCTAATTCGCTCTCGAGTCACTCCAAACTCTTCACCAATTTGGTCCAGCGTTTTCTGAACGCCGTCCCCAAGGCCAAATCGGCTCTTGATGACTCCAGCCTCGCGTGGATGCAAAGAACCAAGAATTCTCTCAAGTTCCCTCTGCAACATTGTGAATCCAACCGCGTCTGCTGGGACAACTGCCTCGGTGTCTTCGATAAGGTCACCGAATTCGCTATCGCCGTCCTCACCCAAAGGTGTTGATAAAGATATTGGCTCACGACCGTACTTTTGAACCTCAACGACTTTCTCTGGAGTCATGTCGAGTTCTCTTGCAAGCTCTTCTGGAGTTGGTTCCCTACCAAGATCCTGCAGTAGCTGTCTTTGAACTCTGGCTAGCTTGTTGATTACCTCAACCATGTGAACGGGAATTCGAATAGTTCTTGCCTGGTCAGCCATCGCGCGGGTAATTGCCTGACGAATCCACCAGGTAGCGTAGGTAGAGAACTTGTAACCTTTGGTGTAATCAAACTTTTCAACGGCACGAATGAGTCCTAGGTTTCCTTCTTGAATTAGGTCAAGGAACTGCATACCTCTACCTGTGTAACGCTTTGCTAGAGAAACAACAAGACGGAGGTTCGCTTCCAGAAGATGACTCTTTGCCTTTTGGCCATCCTTCACAACCCATCGCAGGTCTCGCTCGAGGTCCTTGGAAAGCTGACGTTTGCCAGCTAATTTCTCCTCCGCAAAAAGTCCTGCTTCAATTCGCTTAGCAAGCTCTACTTCAAGTTCAGCGTTCAATAGAGCGACTTTACCGATTTGCTTTAGATAATCCTTAACAGGATCGGCTGTTGCGCCAGTAATTGTTGTGGTCTGCGCTGGGATGTCGTCTTCTTCGGTGTTCTTAAGTACAAACCCGCCGCCAGGAACGACTACTTCCTCGACTTCCTCGACCGCCGGATCAATTTCTACAGCGGTGATATCTACAGCTTCTGCAACATCAGCGACAATGTCCTCCACGGATTCCAGCACATCATCGTCTTCTTCTAGCTCGTCTTCTGGAAGATCGCTAATCTTAGATTTTCCAAGCTTGGTTTTTGGCTCAGACTTCTTGGTCTTAGGAACCGGTCCAGTGGAAATAGCTTTCGACTTTGAGGCAGGCTTTTTTGCTGCAGGCTTGGTTGCCAACTTAGCTTTAGGTTTGACACTTTTAGAGACATTCTTAGCTACTGGCTTTGGGGGCGCTTTTGCTTTCGAGCTCTTTAGCGCAGTTTTAGAAGGTGTGGCAGCTTTCTTGCTCTTCGACTCGGTCTTCGAGGCAGCTTTAGGTGAAGCCTTCTTTGGAGCTACTGTCACTTTTGGCAATCTGACCTCTCGATAATGCCTTGATTTCGGGAATTACTAAGACCCATGTCAAGTCGAAAGTTCTTCGACGACTGGGTCCTAGTCAATTATGGCACCTAATTGCCAGAGCTTCGCGCACGGAACACCCAGCAATCTATACAACCCTGGTCGCGTATGGTCTATTCCTGTTCTAGCCTTGAAATCATGTCTCTTGCCATCGTCACCGGCGCCAACACTGGCCTTGGCTTCCAAACCGCTCTCGCGCTAGTAGCAAAGGGTTATGAGGTGCTTCTCACCAGCCGAGACACCCAAAAGGGCGTGGATGCTGTCGCCAAGATTACTAGATCCCAGCCTCTTGCAAAAGTTTCAATGCTGGAACTTGATCTTTCGTCAATGGCTTCAATTGAAAACTTTGTATCCCACTTCCAGTCAAGGTTTGGAATCTGGAAAGTTCTTGTAAACAATGCAGGAGCAAAGATTCTTTCTGACTATTCGGAAACCGGGTTTGGGGTGGAATACCACTACGGAGTAAACGCCGTGGGTCATTTTGCCCTCACGATGGATCTTCTGAAATACCGTTCTGAGCAAGCTCGGGTAGTTTCGGTAGCTTCGATCATCGCCAGATTTGCACCCTCAAAATTGGGCCCCTCGGGAACACAACAAAACTACAAGCCAGGATTGAGTTACAGCGCTAGCAAGCTAGCGAACCTTGCCTTTGCTCTTGAGCTTGAGAATCTCCTTGGTTCAAAGTCATTTTCTTCCCTAGCAGCTCATCCTGGCTTTGCACGGGGAGAACCTTACGGGCCCAAAGCGACACGGTTTTTTGAATCATTCCTGGCGCAATCCGCAAAAAGTGGTGCCCGTCCAATCATCGAGGCAGCGACAAATTCTGAGTTGCCTGGTGGGTCATACCTGGGCCCAAAGTATCTTGAGCTTTGGGGAGATTCATCCCCTGCAAAAATTCCAGCACGACTCACTCCACAATCTCTCGAGAAAAACTGGAAGATTTTAGAAAATCTGTCAGGGAAAAAACTAACTGTTTGATTCGTCCGGTTTATTTCTTTGTCTTGAAGCAAGGTAGCCTTCAAGCTCGGCCGCAATTTCTTCCGCGTTTGGTAACTTCACGGCTGGTTTTCTAATTGGAGCCCGAGACGGCCCGGTAACTTCGTTTTGGTATCCCTGCTCTAAAGTGGCAATCATTTTTTGCAGTTCAGCGTTCTCCGCGATTTGATCATTTAGTTTGTTTAGAAACTCTGCACCGTCGTCTCTGAGATCGTCGGTTGGAAACACCAAGCCAGTTGAAGACGCCACAAGTTCAAATGCGGAGACGGCGGCTTGTGGGAAATCATTGTCTGCTAAATAGTGTGGGCAGAGTAGAACGTAACCGACGATTGGAAGTCCAGTTTTTGCGACCTTGAATTCAAGCAAGTGCAATACGTTACCGGGAACTTGTGTTTGAGGCTTCCACTCAGAAAGCTGGTTCACAATGTCCATTCGATTGCCAGATACAGTTACGCCGGTCTCTCTGGTGTGGGGAATTGGAAATGGAATTGAGTGAAGCCAAGTTACGTCTTTTACTTGAAGCCGCTTAATCAGTCTCAACACTGCATCGGTGAACGCGTCCCAGCGAAAATCGGGCTCGTAACCGTGGAGAAACAAGAATGGCTGGTTAACTTCGTCATGAACCAGATAAAGCGCCAAGCTTGCTGGTTCATAGTCTTCAATGTGGTCTTTTTCGAAGAACATCACGGGTCTTCTTGATCGGTAGTCAAGCAACTCATCGTTACTAAAGTGCAGCACCTGAGTGGTTTCAAGATTCGCAAAAATGTGTTCAGAGAACTGGTTTAGAACTCCCCCGGCGTCAGTGAAACCTGTCAATCCTGCGATCAGGTGCAACCCAGCCGGAATCTCAAGATGGTCGGGTTCAAAGTGGTAGATAGGGTCAGATGACATGTCTCAATCCTAAGCACTGGCTGGTTTATCATGGTCAACATGACAAAACTTAAGCACGCCATTAGCGAAAATTCACCAGCTGCCTCCAAATCAATTGCCTATGTAATAGGTGTCACTACAGTCGGAGCCAATCCGGTGGTTGCCAAATCCAGCCTGGACTCCAAATTCTTAGCCGCAATCAACTTGGAATCCCTTGGTGTAACTGGTGCCTTAGGTAAAACCACCAAGGTTGCAGGGCCAGAATCTAGCGTTGTTGTTCTAGTAGGGCTCGGTGACAAACAAGACCTCGACTCTTTGAGGTTCATTGGAGGAGTTGCCTCCCGTGAGCTGGGCGGATCTTTGCACGTGGTGGTTGACATTCCTCTAAAATCAACGTCCGAAACCCTCGCGCTATTTGAGGGCTTCTTACTTGGAAACTATGAATTCCAAAACTATAAATCAAAACCCACCAAGCGCGAACTTGCCAAGCTAACGATAGTTACTAAAGCAAAACCAAAACCAGCGGAAACATCAGAGCTGGAAATCATCGTTGATGCCGTGCACGCCTGCCGTGACTTAGTGAATCAGCCTGCCAATGAGCTTTATCCGGAAGTAATGACACAACAGGCTAAAAAAGCTTCCAAAGGATTGCCGATCAAGATTAGGGTCTGGGAGGAAAAAGACCTTGTCGCCTCAGGTCTTGGAGGTATCTATGCAGTTGGCAAAGGTTCATCTCGCCCACCACGACTAGTGAAACTTGAATACAAACCCGCTGGTGCCAAGGTTTCACTGGCCCTGGTTGGTAAGGGAATCACTTTTGATACTGGAGGTCTCTCTCTCAAACCCGCAGAGTCGATGGTGGGAATGAAATACGACATGACGGGAGCGGCCGCGGTGATGCAAGCTTTGGTAGCCATCGCAACGCTCGGTATAAAAGTAAGAGCCACAGCTTGGCTCTGTCTTGCAGAAAACATGCCCTCAGGCTCTGCGACTCGACCAAACGACATCATCAAGATTAGAAATGGCAAGACAGTTGAGGTGCTAAACACCGACGCAGAAGGACGACTAGTGCTAGCAGATGGGTTGTCGATGGCAGTCGAAGAATCTCCCGATTATCTCATCGACGTCGCTACATTGACCGGAGCGGCCACAATCGCTCTAGGAAATAGGTACGCGGGGTTAATGGGTGACGTGGAAGCCATCTCCAGAGTTGAAAAGGCTTCAGCAGCGGTTGGAGAATTGGTTTGGCATATGCCCCTTCCTGAGGAATTACGGCCCCTTCTTGATTCCGACATCGCGGATATCGCAAATGTCAAAATAGGAAATAGAGCAGGCGGAATGCTAATCGGAGGATTGTTCCTGCGGGAATTTGTTGGAAGCGACCAGGCCACAAAGCCTTCCTGGGCTCACTTGGATATTGCCGGGCCTGCAAACAATGACTCTGCAGCCTACGGTCACACGCCAAAAGGAGCAACCGGGGTAACTGTGAGAACGCTGGTCCAGTTGGCTAAGGACCTGGCCAACTAGGCAAGCGTAGTAAACTCTTCTAGTCCCCCGAAGAATCCAAAATCTAGGAGAAAAAGCCTTGTCCGACCACTCTTTCGATGTTGTAATACTGGGCGGTGGAAGCGGTGGCTACGCGGCCGCGCTTCGTTCAGCACAGCTTGGCAAAACTGTTGCTCTAATCGAAAAAGACAAGCTCGGTGGCACCTGTTTGCACCGCGGTTGCATTCCTACCAAGGCTCTGCTTCATTCGGCAGAGATTGCTGACAACACTCGCGAGGCTGCAGCTTTTGGCGTGAACGCAACATTTGGGTCCATTGACATGCCAAAGGTTAATTCCTATCGGGATTCAATCGTAGACAAGCTCTTCAAGGGCCTGACCGGTCTAGTTGGATCCGGCAAGAACATCACAGTTGTTTCGGGCGAAGGAAGACTAACCGGCCCAAAGACGGTCACCGTTAATGGAGATAGCTACACCGGAGTGAACCTTGTTCTTGCAACTGGTTCCTACTCAAAGACCTTGCCAGGGCTGGAAATTGGTGGCCGAGTAATCACTTCCGACCACGCACTAAAACTCAACTTCGTTCCAAAGAGCGTGATAGTTCTTGGTGGTGGAGTTATCGGTGTTGAATTTGCTTCCATTTGGCGCTCATTTGGTGCCGAGGTGACGATCATCGAAGGCCTTGCACACCTGGTTCCAAATGAAGAAGAATCAATTTCAAAAGCTCTAGAGCGCGCGTACCGAAAGCGTGGCATCGACTACAAACTAGGCGTTCGTTTCTCAGGCGTAGAGCAAACCGACACTACTGTAACTGCTTTGTTGGAAGATGGAACACGAGTAGCGGCAGAGCTCATGTTGGTTGCAGTCGGGCGAGGTCCAAACACAGCTGGTTTAGGTTACGAGGAACAAGGTCTTCAGATGGACAGAGGCTGGGTTATTACTAACGATCGTTTGCAAACCAACCTTCCCGGAGTTTACGCAGCGGGAGACATCGTTCCGGGTGTTCAGCTTGCCCATCGAGGATTTGCACAGGGTATTTTTATTGCCGAGGACATCGCCGGATTGGCTCCGGCCGTCATCGATGAGGACGGCATCCCCAAGGTCACCTATTGTGAACCTGAGATTGCTTCAGTTGGGCTGTCTGAGGCGAAGGCCAAAGAGAAATTTGGCGCTGACAATGTTTCTACCTATGAATACAACCTCGCAGGAAACGGAAAGTCGAACATCCTAGGAACTGCTGGGTTTATCAAACTTGTTCGTCAGAATAATGGACCGGTGGTTGGAGTGCACATGATTGGTTCTCGAGTTGGAGAGCAAATTGGTGAAGCTCAGCTGATCGTGAATTGGGAAGCCTACCCAGAAGACGTTGCCAGCCTCGTGCACGCGCACCCAACCATGAATGAGGCTATCGGAGAGGCTCACCTAGCCCTATCCGGCAAGCCACTACACGCCCACGCCTAGAATTAGAAAATACCCACAAGGAGTTTAGAAAAAATGAGCGAATCTGTAGTTCTACCAGCCCTCGGGGAATCTGTTACCGAAGGAACAGTGACTCGCTGGCTAAAAAAGGTCGGAGACAGTGTTGCTGTTGACGAACCGCTAGTAGAGGTATCAACAGACAAGGTAGACACCGAGATTCCTTCACCTGTTGCAGGTGTTATTGAACAGATTCTTGTTCAAGAAGACGAGACAGTTCAGGTAGGCGCAGTCCTAGTAATCATCTCCGGAGGATCGGCCACTCCGTCCCCTGCTCCAGTTGCGGCAGAACCTGTTGCCCAAGCGCCGGTGGCTCCACCTGTTGCTCCACCCGTTACCCCAGTAGCTACTCCAGCTCCTGCTGTTACTCCTGCTGTTACTCCCGTTGCTCCAGTTGTTCCTGTGGCGGTAGCAGCTCCTGTTTCTACTCCAATGATTTACACCCCGGCAGCTCCGGTTGTTCCTATCGCCCCAGTCACACCTGCTGCTACGGCTGCACCGGTTGCAAAAGTTGGTACTGCTAACCCAGCGACATCAACGGATGCAGGGTATGTAACACCGCTAGTTCGCAAGCTGGCTCAAGACTCGGGAGTTGACCTGACTCGCGTTGTTGGTAGCGGTGTCGGAGGAAGAATTCGCAAGCAAGATGTCCTGAGCGCAACTTCAGCGACATCGGTTTCGTCACCCGCAGTCGCTCACACTCCAGCACCGATTAGTGCTCAGCGCGGAACATCCGAGCCTATGTCTAGGCTAAGAAAGGTTCTTGCCGAGCGCGCCGTTGCTTCAATGAACTCTTCGGCGCAGCTCACAACTGTTGTTGAAGTAGACGTTTCCAAGATTGCCGATATGCGTAAAGCTGTCCAGCCCGCTTTCCTGGCCGCCACCGGAACCAAACTTAATTTCATGCCTTTTTTCTTCCTGGCAACCGCAGAAGCGCTTAGGTCACACCCAAAGCTAAATGCTTCGATAGAAGGCGAAACGATCAACTATCACCCGACGGAGAACATCAGTTTTGCCGTTGATACCGAACGAGGCCTTCTTACACCGGTTATTCGCGATGCTGCAGTTCTGAACCTGGCTCAAATTGCTGTGCAGATTGCAGACCTTGCCTCCCGTACTCGCGAGAACAAGCTAAAGCCTGACGAGATGATGGGTGGGACTTTCACGCTTACCAACACTGGATCGCGTGGAGCATTATTCGACACACCGGTTGTCTTTCTTCCACAAGTGGCAATCCTAGGAACCGGAATCGTGCAAAGGAGACCAACTGCAATTACCACCGCAGATGGTCAAGAGTCAATTGCTATTCGTTCGATGGTTTACCTGGCTCTTAGCTACGATCACCGACTAATCGATGGTGCGGATGCGTCAAGATTCTTGGTGGACGTTAAGGCAAGACTCGAAGCTGGCAACTTTCAAGCCAATTTAGGCATCTAGCTACTGTCCTAGCTCCAAAACATCACCGGTTCCCGATGTGTCTACGCGATGATTGATTTCTAGCTGCCTTTGGTCACTGCATGTCACTAATCCGGATACCTTGGCCGCCGAACCTATGACCTTGTCAACGACAATTGCTAAATCGCCAAGCTCGGTGTTGATAAAGAATTCTTGACCCGCAATCAATGCTGGTTCCGATTTCAAAAAGCTGGAAAGCCATCGATCAAATTCTGATTTGCTCAAATCCACTATGCAATCATCGGTTACCACCCGCACTGGCTTTTCGCTGCTTGGTTGTTCCAATGAACTCCAAAGGGTTCCAAGAACGACTACCAGAACCATTGAAACAATGGGAAGTAGCAGAATCTTGAAATTTGTCTTGGACTTACTTTGTAGTTCAACAAAACCAACGTCTTCTAAGAACACATTCCTGGTGCGGGCGTGATTTGCATTCTTTGCTAAAGATCGAATTACCTGCCTGGCCTGCCTGGAGTCTTGAACTAGCACTGCTGGATGTTTTCCAGTCGTTACTAGAGCAGGCGCTGGTTCTAGAGACTCCAGGGATTTGTAAATCTGTGGCCAGCTGGGTCCGTTAGGCAGATTCGAAATCAACAGCATCGCAGTACCCAGTTGATTTTCGATGCAAGTGGCTTCTAGACCCGATGCCTTCAAATTGTCACCCACGTCATAACCAGAAGCCATGAGTTTTCGAATCATCAGAGTCCGCACCAAAAAAGGCTACGTTCTGCCGGTTACGAAATACGCTCTGGAAACAAGGCTTGGGATAACTCTTAGACTTAGCATGTGCCAGAATTCGTGATTGCTGGGTTCGATCCAGACTTTGTCTCCTATAACAAGGGTCTTGAGCTTCAGCGAGAAACCCACAGAGAAGTGGTGGCAAGACAAAGGCCAGATACAGTCATCTTGCTAGAGCACACCAGCGTGTATACGGCCGGAAAGCGGACCGAAGAATCTGAGAGACCAGACGATGGCACCGAGGTTATTGAAGTTGATCGTGGCGGCAAGCTAACCTGGCACGGCCCTGGCCAACTAGTTGGCTACCCCATCATGAGACTTCCTGAACCCTTCGATGTTGTTGGCTATGTCCGATTCTTGGAGCAAGTCCTGATAGATGTCTGCGCAGATTTTGGTCTCACAACCGAACGCGTTGAGGGACGTTCTGGGGTTTGGGCACCACACGAGGGATCACATCTCAAAATTGCTGCCATCGGGATACGGGTTGCAGAGCGCGTTGCCATGCACGGCTTTGCACTAAATTGCTCTAACTCAATGGATGCGTATGACCACATTGTGGCCTGTGGGATTGAGGATGCTGGCACGAGCTCGATATCAGAACTCACGGGAGAATGGGTGACTCCAGCCATGGCTGCCGAACGAGTCAAGATCAGGCTTACCGACGTTGCTAAAGTTGTACTATGACCCAGATTGATCCGGGCACCAAGCCTGCTAAGAAGATGCTTCGCATCGAGGCTCGAAACTCAGCTATCCCAATCGAGCGCAAGCCAGAGTGGATTCGCACAGTAGCGAAGATGGGTCCTGAGTACCAGGCCATGCAAAAACTTGTTAAGGCTGAGAACCTAAACACTGTTTGCCAGGAAGCCGGGTGTCCAAACATCTACGAGTGCTGGGAAGACCGTGAGGCAACATTTTTGATCGGTGGCTCTCAATGCACAAGGCGCTGTGACTTCTGCCAGATTGACACCGGAAAGCCAGTTGCCTTTGACCCAGATGAGCCTCGCCGAGTAGCGGTTTCAGTGAGACAGATGCAGCTTCGCTATGCAACTGTTACTGGAGTTGCCAGAGATGATCTTCCCGATGAAGGTGCTTGGCTCTATGCCGAAACCATCAAGCAAATTCACAAGAAATCCCCTGGCACCGGAGTGGAGATTCTTGTTCCGGACTTTTCTGGAAACGCTTTGCTGCTAAAGAAAGTCTTTGACGCCAGACCAGAAGTTTTCGCCCACAACGTGGAAACGGTTCCTAGAATCTTCAAGGAAATTCGCCCTGCCTTTAGCTACGAAAGATCTCTGGATGTGATTACTCAAGCAAGGAATTATGGCTTAGTAACTAAATCGAACCTGATTCTTGGAATGGGTGAAACCATAGAAGAAATTTCCCAAGCGATGAGAGATCTTCACGATGCCGGAACGGATATCCTGACAATCACTCAATATTTGCGCCCCACCCCGAAGCATCACCCTGTTTCCAGGTGGGTGAAGCCGCAAGAGTTTGTTGACCTGAAAAACGAAGCGGAAGCTATTGGCTTCTTGGGGGTATTGAGTGGTCCACTGGTTAGATCTTCATACCGCGCGGGCAGACTTTGGGCTCAATCAATGAACAAAAAGGGGATTCCGGTTCCAGAAAATCTCCAGCACCTAGCAGAAGCCGCCGCGAAAGACGGTTTCTCTCAGGCTGTTGCCTAACAAGAAGGAAGAAATGGCCGAGAAAAAGAAGAAAGTTCAAAAAGAGCCTGGAAGAATAAGGCAGCTGTGGCAAGTTTACAAACTAACCGCCAAGGCTGATAAGAACTTCGTACCACTTGGAGTGCTAGCTTTCGTTGGACCGCTAGCTATCGGTGTTGTAGTGATACTGCTTTTCTTCATGGATTCGCCACTTTCAATTTTCCTTTGGTCGGTATCCGTTCTGCTGTTTTCAGTCCTGACGGCTCTTGGAGTTCTTTCGCGAAGGGCTGAGAGAGCTGCGTTCATGAGAATCTCGGGGCAGCCGGGTGCTGTAGCAGCCGTAATTAGCTCGACACTGAAGCGTGGCTACTCAACCAGTGAAATGCCTGTTGCGGTGGACCCTAAATCGAGAGACGCCGTTTATCGGGCCGTCGGCAGAGCAGGTGTAGTTCTTATCGCAGAGGGTAGCTCAGCTCGCCTCAGGCAGATAGTTGAAGATGAAAAGCGTAAGGTGTCCAGAGCCATACCTGGGGTCACCGTATCGGTGATTTCAGTTAGTGAACAGCCAGAATCAGTCCCCCTATATGCACTGACCAAAGCCATTTATATGCTCAAAAGGACTCTTAGCCGAGCCGAGATCTCTGTTGTGAACAAGAGACTTGCCGGTCTTGGCTTGAACATCCCAATCCCAAAGGGCATTGATCCGAACCGGATTCGCGCCGGTCGGAGAATGTAGATTTTACATTCCCGAAACATTTCACAAACTGTTTGAAACATCTAGCTAGCTATGATTTGTGTATAACCAGTTGATTTGAAGGGACCCTAATGTTCAAGACCGCCGCAGAAGTTGTCAAATACATCAAAGATCACGAAGTTAAGTTCTTGGATGTCCGCTTTACTGATCTTCCCGGTGTGCAGCAGCACTTCAATTTGCCGGCGGCAATGATCGATGAACAGTTCTTCGTGGATGGTCAACTATTCGACGGTTCTTCAATTCGAGGCTTCGCTTCAATCCACGAATCCGACATGCAGCTTATTCCCGACGTGACAACAGCATTCGTTGACGCGTTCCGTGTGGAAAAGACGTTGAACATGGTTTTCGATATCTACAACCCACGAACTGGTGAAATCTATAGCCGAGACCCAAGGCAGGTTGCCAAGAAGGCCCAGGCTTACCTTTCAACTACTGGAATTGCTGACACAGCATTTTTTGCTCCAGAAGCAGAGTTTTTCATCTTCGATGATGTTCGCTACGAAGTAAAGGCGAACACTGCTTACCATTTCATTGACAGCTCAGAGGCTGCATGGAATTCAGGTCGCGAAGAAGCAGGTGGCAACCTAGCTAACAAGACCCCATACAAGGGTGGATACTTCCCAGTTTCCCCAGTTGATCAGCACGTGGACATTCGCGACCAGATTGTTCTTGAGCTAGAAGCGGCTGGTCTGTCCGTAGAGCGAAGCCATCACGAGGTTGGAACAGCAGGACAGGGTGAGATTAACTACCGTTTTGACACTTTACTTAAAGCCGGTGATGACATCTTAAAGTTTAAGTACATTGTGAAAAACGTAGCTCATTCGTTTGGCAAGACCGCAACTTTTATGCCAAAGCCGCTCTTTGGAGATAACGGTTCAGGCATGCACGTCCACCAGTCACTTTGGAAAGGTGGCAAGCCGCTGTTTTATGACGAGAGTGGTTACGGTGGGCTAAGCGATACAGCTCGCTGGTACATCGGTGGAATCCTAAAGCACGCCCCTAGCTTGCTTGCATTCACCAACCCGAGCGTTAACTCCTATCACCGCCTGGTACCTGGCTTCGAAGCACCAGTGAACCTGGTTTACTCGGCCGGAAACAGATCTGCGGCAATACGTATTCCACTTACTGGAACAAACCCGAAGGCAAAGCGCATTGAGTTCCGCGCACCCGACGCATCGTCGAATCCATACCTTGCTTTCTCGGCAATGCTTATGGCCGGTCTTGATGGGATAAAGAACCGTATTGAGCCACACGAGCCAGTGGATAAGGATCTTTACGAGCTACCACCGGAAGAAGCAAAGCTAATTCCACAAGTTCCAGGAACACTCGAGGAGGTCCTGCAAGCACTAGAGGCAGATCACGACTACCTGCTTGAGGGAGATGTGTTCACAAAAGACCTAATCGAGACCTGGATTTCTTACAAGAGGGAAAAAGAAATCGCTCCTCTTGCGCTGCGCCCGCACCCTTACGAGTTCGAACTTTACTACGGCGTTTAGTCGTAAAAAAGTTTCTCGAATACAACTCTTGCTCTGCGAGTAGTTGCTAGGTAGTCCTGTTCCAATTCTCCGGCTCCCCCGCGCGGGTAGTTCAGTAATCTAGCAACTGATTCAAGTTGCTTACGGTCTAGTGGAAGAACATCAATTCTCTTGTTCTGCGAAAGCATCACGGCAGAGCGAATAGCTGAGGCAAGCTGCCAGGCTTGCTTCAACACGGTCGCATCCGATGCTTGAACGAATCCTGCTAACTCGAGTTGCTCAAGAGCTTGAAGAGTGTGCGGGGTTTGAAGCTTTGGATTCGCAGATGCGTGCTTTAGCTGCAGTAGCTGCACTAGCCACTCAACATCGCTGATGGATCCACGCCCAAGCTTTAGATGCCTCAGCGGGTCAGCCCCAAGCGGGAGCCTCTCAACTTCAACTCTTGCCTTTATTCTCCTGATCTCAGTGATGGCGCTTGTTTCGATCTGCTTCGGGTACCGATACCGATCGACCAGCTTCACGAACTCGGTCACAACTGACTTTTCGCCGGAGATTACCCGTGCCCGAAGCAATGCTTGCGACTCCCAAGTCCCAGCCCAGCGTTTGTAATAGCTAGCGTATGAAGCAATCGATCTGACTATTGGTCCGTTTTTTCCCTCTGGACGAAGGTCAAGATCCAACTCAAACTCAAGAATTTGATCAGAACATAGCCTGCGAATTTCGGAGACCAGCTCCTCTGCTTCAGTCTGAGCGATATTGACATCGTCGACTGTGGGCCTATAAACGAACATCACATCCGCATCCGAGCCAAAGCCCAGTTCAGCTCCGCCGAACCGACCCATTGCAACTATTGCCAGTTCCTGACTCAGCGATCCTCTATTTTCAAGCATGGAGTTTGTGGCTAGCTCTTGCATGCTAACTAGGTATGCCTGGGTGATCTCAGAAAGACCCTTTGCTGTTGATTCGAGATTAAGACTTCCGATGACAAAACCTATGGCAACCCTCAGGGTTTCTTTTCTACGAATTGCCTTAATGCTTGCTGAGGCTAGATCAACATCTTCGTGGCGAGAAATAATGGCCTGAAATTGGGCTTGCAACGACTCTAGTTTCTGAGGAACAAGCTCTTCCTCTCGGTCAAACCAGGCCGCTGCCTCGGGCATCTTTTCGAATAGCGAAGTTGCCAGCCGACTGGTTGAAAAAACTTGGGTCATTCTCTTAGCGGCACCAGATGAGTCTCGTAGCATCCGAAGATACCAGTGTGATTCTCCTAGGTCTTCACTGAGTCTTCTAAATGCTAGAAGGGCGGCGTCTGGGTCAGTGCCCTCGGCAAACCACTGCAGTAATACCGGAAGTAGTTGCCGTTGAATTGATGCGCGCCTAGAAATACCCGAGGTTAGAGCGGTGATATGCGAAAGCGCGCTTCGGGTATCTTGGAACCCGATTGCCCCGAGTCGTGCTTGGGCCTGATCGCTGGTGAGTTCAAGATCTTCATCACTAAGCCCAGAAACTGCACTTAGCAGTGGTCTATAGAACAGTTGCTGATGCAAGTCCCGAACCTCAAGCTTGACAGCTTCCCATCTTTCGATAAGTTTTTTCGAACTTAGCTCAAGCGAGATCGCTCTTGCGATCGAACGCCTTGAATTTTCGTCACTTGGCATGAGGTGGGTGCGGCGGAGTTGATTGAGTTGGATACGGTGTTCAAGAAGCCTAAGAAACCGATAGTGATCGCTGAAGCGTTTGCCATCTTCGCGGGCTATGAATCCACCTTCGGCGAGTGACTCAATGGCACCCAGGGTGTTCTTTGAGCGGAGTTTGGCATCGGTTCTACCGTGTACCAGCTGAAGTAACTGCACGGTGAATTCAATATCCCGAAGCCCACCTGGGCCTAGTTTGATTTGAGAGTCGAGCTCAGCATTGGGAATGTTGTCGGTGACAAGCTGTCTCATGCGCTGAACCGACTCAACGAAGTTGGCTCGTGCGGCGGACTCCCAGACCTTTGGCTGGGTCATCGCCAAATAGTCATTACCTAGTTGAACATCTCCAGCAATTGGCCTTGCCTTTAGCAGGGCTTGAAACTCCCAGCTTTCAGCCCATCTTTCGTAATAGGTTTTGTGCGACTCTAGGGAACGAACCAAAGCGCCAGCTTTTCCCTCGGGACGCAAGTTGGCATCGACTTGCCAAAGCGCAGGTTCCGATTCGGGTTGATCCATGATCCGCATCATTCTGCTGCAGACTTTGGTCGCAACTTCTAGCGCTCTATCGGAACTTATCTGACTAGATGCGGCTTCGGCGACATAGATTACGTCAACGTCAGAAATGTAGTTCAGTTCTCGCGCGCCACACTTGCCCATGCCAATCACCGAAATCCTTGTGTCAGCCAAGTCTTGCTTGGGCAAGTGAGCTGGATTTGTCTCATCGGAAAGTTCTGTCCTGGCAAGAATCAGTCCAGCTTCGATAGCAGCACCAGCCAAGTCAGCCAGAGCTTCTGCCACCGCGCCAATTTCACCAACGGGGTCTTCGCAGCAAACGTCATAAATGGCAATTTGCAAGAGTTGAATTCTGTAAGCAACTCTAATTTCCGAAACACCATTGGCAGCATTGGTAAGTGCGACAAGTGAACTCTCGGCGGTTGGTAACGTTGGCTCTAGCGAGAATAGTTTGAGCACTGAAGGTTCCCGAACTAGAAACTCGAACAGTCCTACAGATGCACCAAGGAGCTTACATAAGCGCCCCAAGGCGTCCTTATCGCCTGCAATCGAATTTACGCTTGGGCTGTGATCTCGAGCGAGGCGCACAAGCAGCTCGAGACACTGGTCTGGATTTTGAGTGCTGCCGATTGGTTCAAGCAGTTTGGTTTCAATCTGTCCTAATTGTTGAGACAGAATTGTAAGATTCTGCTGCGCTTTGTCTAGATCGATAAAGCCAGAGCCGGCAAGCTCAGATAATCCGGTGCTGCGCTCTTGGACCATGAGCTTCTAGAGTGTTTCTAGATTCCGCTTTAGCTCAAATGGGGTTACCTGGGTGCGATACGCAGCCCACTCCGCTCTCTTGTTGGCAAGCATGTGGCTAAATACCTGCTCACCGAGCGTTTCTGCTGCAAGTTCGGACTCTTCAAACTTTCTGATGGCGTGATCGAGGGACTGAGGCAGTGGTTCAATTCCCATGGCCCGACGCTCCGAATCCGTTAGATTCCAGACGTTGTCTTCGGTCTCGGCGGGAAGCTCGTAATCATTCTCGATGCCCTTGAGTCCTGCTGCTAGCAACAGGGCGTAGGCAAGGTATGGATTTGCCGCAGAGTCGATAGCGCGGTACTCGATGCGGGACGACTGCCCCTTGTCTGGCTTGTATAAAGGAACACGAATCAAAGCGGATCGGTTGTTGTGACCCCAACAAACAAAGCTTGGAGCTTCTCCACCGCCCCACAGACGCTTATAGGAGTTCACATACTGGTTGGTAACAGCAGTGATCTCGGGAGCGTGTCGCAATAGTCCGGCCATAAACTGACGGCCAACCTTAGACAAGCGATACTGCCCGCTGGCGTCAAAGAAAGCGTTAGTGTCTCCCTCGAAAAGAGACATGTGAGTGTGCATTCCAGAACCTGGGTGCTCGGTGAAAGGCTTGGGCATGAAGGTCGCGTAAACGCCCTGCTCGATAGCGACTTCCTTGATTACGGTTCTGAAAGTCATGATGTTATCAGCCATAGTTAGGGCGTCAGCGTAGCGAAGGTCAATTTCGTTTTGTCCGGGACCTCCCTCGTGGTGGCTAAACTCAACAGATATTCCGAGCTGCTCAAGCATCGTCACAGCGCGTCTGCGGAAGTTATGGGCGGTGCCGCCTGGCACGTTGTCAAAATATCCAGCGTTATCAACTGGAATTGGGCCCTCTGGTCCAATTTGGGAGGACTTCAGTAGGTAGAACTCAATTTCTGGATGGATGTAAAAAGAAAAACCAAGATCGCTTGCTTTAGCAAGTGCTCTTCGCAAAACGTTTCGTGGGTCCGCAGCAGCTGGTTGACCGTCTGGAGTCATAATGTCACAGAACATCCTTGCGGTTGGATCGACATCACCTCGCCACGGAAGAATTTGGAAAGTCGAAGGATCGGGCTGTGCAAGCATGTCAGCCTCGTAGGCGCGGGAAAGACCCTCGATTGCTGAGCCATCAAATCCCAGCCCCTCAGCGAAAGCGCCCTCAACTTCGGCAGGAGCAACGGCTACCATCTTGAGTGTTCCGGCAACGTCAGTGAACCAAAGTCGAACGAACTTTACGCCTCGCTCTTCTATAGTCCGAAGCACAAAATCGCGCTGCTTATCCATGCAAAAACCTCTTCCTTACCTGCTACTAGGCTAATACTTATGCCCACTCTTCGCCTAGCCATGGCCCAGATAAACCCCACTGTGGGCGACCTGGTGGGAAATAGTGAACAGATTTTAGAGAAAGTTCGTCAGGCTCAAGAATTAGGCGCCAACCTAGTGCTGTTTCCTGAGATGACGCTAACTGGCTATCCGATTGAAGATCTAGCACTAGGCAGGGATTTTTTGCTGGAATCCGAGAAGTCCCTAGAAGTTCTCGCCTCTGAATTAGCAAGCCTTGGTCATGGCCAGATTCGAGTGGTAGTGGGACACCCAGCCTTGGCCAAAAAACCCACTGCCTGGGCTATCGGTCAAAACTGTGCCAGCTTGATTTTTGATGGCAAGGTTCAGGCCCGCTATGCAAAACACCACCTTCCGAACTACTCAGTCTTTGACGAGTTTCGAGTTTTTGTTCCAGGTAATGAGTTGTTGGTCTTTGAGCTTAATGGCCTAAAAATTGCAACCGTAATCTGCGAGGACATTTGGCAAACAGGCGGGCCCGTAGCCAAGATATCTGAGAACGATGTCGATCTAACTCTTGTACTAAACGGCTCTCCCTACGAGCGATCAAAGACAGACACCCGCTTAGAGCTAGTGCAATCAATTGCTGCTAAGCACTCCAGCGCGGTGGCCTACGTGAATCTGGTGGGAGGTCAAGACGACTTGGTGTTTGATGGCAACAGTTTCTTGATTGACTCGCGTGGAAAGGTGATTTCCCGAGCTAAGCAATTTGAAGAAGACTTGCTGGTTGTTGAGATTCAATCAAAGAGTGAAATTCGTCAAATGTCTTCATCGACAAACAATCAAAGTGACCATGCTCAGATTTGGAATGCTCTTGTCCTTGGAGTAAGAGACTACGTTAACAAAAATGGTTTCAAATCAGTTGTCCTTGGGCTTTCCGGTGGTATCGATTCAGCGGTGTGTGCCGCTATCGCAGTTGACGCAATTGGTGCAGAAAACGTGTACGGAGTTTCACTGCCGAGCAAGTACTCATCCGAGCACTCTCTGTCGGACGCGGCAACCCTTGCGAAAAATACCGGCTTAAAGTATTCAACCGAGGCCATTGAACCCTACGTTGAGCAATTCGTTAGCAAGTTGGCGCTCCAAGGGCTGGCTGCAGAGAATTTGCAGGCTCGGGTGCGGGCTTTGATACTTATGGCAAAATCCAATACCGATGGTCACTTGCTGCTTTCAACCGGAAATAAGACCGAACTGGCTGTTGGCTATTCCACTATTTATGGCGATGCTGCTGGTGGATACGCACCAATTAAGGACGTTGAGAAGACTTTGGTCTGGGATTTGGCCAGATATCGAAATGAGATTGCAGTCCAAAACAAGCAAACTCCCCCGATTCCTGAGTCATCGATAAACAAACCGCCTTCTGCCGAGCTTCGAGCCAACCAATTAGATCAAGACACTTTGCCTGAATATGAAGTTTTGGATCAGATTCTTGAGCTGCACATCGAACAGCGCAAGTCAGAATCAGAAATTGTCGCTGGGGGTTTTGATGCAACGACTGTGTCGGCTGTACTCAAACTGGTGTCTGCTTCTGAATGGAAACGGCGCCAGAGTGCTATTGGTCCGAGAATAACTAAACTTGCCTTTGGGCGAGAACGAAGATTTCCAATCACCCGTTGGTCAAAGTAGGAGATAACTTGGCAGGCGAAATCAAAAAAGTCAGAACAAGCACGCTAAGCGAACTCAAGTCGAGTGGCACAAAGTTTTCTTGCCTAACTAGCTACGATGCAACCACAGCGCAAATTTTTGATGAAGCCGGAATCGATGTGATTTTGATTGGTGATTCTGCTGGAAATACAGTTTTGGGGCATGACAGCACACTAGAGATTACTGTTCAAGAGATGATCAGCCTTGGAAAAGGCGTTAGCTCTGCGGTCAAGCGGGCACTGGTGGTAATTGACATGCCATTTGGTTCCTATGAGGTGTCCGCAACGCAGGCAGTGGAAAATGCAATTTTAATGATGAAGCAATCCGGCGCTGCAGCCGTCAAGCTTGAAGGTGGCAGCGAGAGATCGGCCCAGGTAGAAGCAATAGTTTCTGCTGGGATCCCAGTTATGGGTCACCTTGGCTTCACGCCGCAGTCTGTCCATGCTCTTGGGGGTTTCAAAGTGCAAGGTCGTGGCGAAGCAGCAGTGAGATTAGAACAGGATGCAATAGCGCTTCAGAAGGCCGGCGTGTTCGCGATTGTGCTTGAAATGGTTCCCGCAGACCTTGCCCGGAAAGTTACCGATGTAGTTTCAGTTCCAACTATCGGAATCGGTGCAGGAAACGCAACAGATGGTCAGATTCTGGTTTGGCAGGATTTTGCGGGACTATCTTCTGGAACTAGGAAGTTTGTAAAGCAGTACGCAAACATCAGAACCGAGCTCGACCAAGCAGCTAGAAAGTATCGTTCTGAAGTCTTATCAGGCGAGTTTCCAGGAAACGAGCATTCGTTCGAAAGCTAGTCCTCAAGCTTTTCTTGCTCAAGCCAGGCTTGGGAGCGGAGCCTTACGATTTCCTCGGCATTTCTTGCCTCATGCTCTGTTTCGAATGGACCGATACGATCAAGCGAAGAGCTTTTCAGGCCGAACTCAACTTGTTTAGTTTTGGTATTGAACCAATACTTTGAATCTTCAGTCATGAACTCCTCCTCTATAGCGAGCCTAGTGGTGGAGTTTCAATAGACTAGAAACATGCCTCGCAACAGTGACACCGGTTCAATAATGCCCGGGGTGGTTTCAAAACAACTTGATGTTCCAGCGGCAATAATTAGACCGGAATACGTAGGCAAAAACTCCCCCTCCGAATGGACTGGAGGCCACGTCAAGAATCCTGAGCAAGTGGAAAAGATTCGCGCTGCTGGAAAGTTAGCGGCGCAAGCGATAGAACTTGCCGGAAGCCTGATCACTCCTGGAATAAGCACTAACGATTTGGATGTTATTGTTCACGAATTTCTGGTCTCCAAAGGTGCCTACCCTTCAACATTGGGTTACCGAGGCTTTCCAAAATCTTGCTGCACATCCGTCAATGAGATCATCTGCCACGGGATCCCAGATGATCTGGAGATTAGAGAGGGTGACATCGTAAACATCGATGTCACTGCATACCTAGATGGGTTCCATGGGGATAGTAACGTGACTTTCAAGGTTGGTCAGGTTTCTGAGGAGGTATCTCTCCTTGTTGATAGAACAAAAGAGGCACTTGATCGGGCCATCGCATCGGTAATGCCAGGTCGAGCAATTAACGTTATAGGTCGAACAATCGAATCGTTTGCGAAAAGATTCAACTACGGCGTGGTGCGCGATTTTACTGGTCATGGAATCGGCGAGGCTTTTCATTCAGGATTGGTGATACCGCACTACGACGCGGCTCCACATTACTCAAACATCATGGAAGTCGGGATGGTTTTCACAATAGAGCCCATGCTCACTTTGGGTACGCACGAATGGGACATGTGGGCGGATGGCTGGACAGTTGCAACTAGGGACAAGAGCATCACCGCTCAGTTTGAACACACTTTGGTTGTAACCGAATCAGGAGCCGAAATTCTCACGCTGCCCTAAAATGGGTCAAGTATGAAGCACGCAATCGGCATAGACATTGGTGGAACCGGCATCAAGGGTGCCCTGGTAAACCTGAAAAAAGGTGAGCTCGCAACAGAGCGATTGCGATTCGACACACCTGATGGCGGAAAACCTAGCAGCGTAGTGGACACAGTAGTGGACCTTGTAAATCTAATCGATGCTCCTAAAGACACTCCGATTGGAATCTGTTTTCCCGCTCCAGTGAAAAATGGAGTTACCCTGTCTGCAGCAAACGTCTCTGACGAGTGGATCGGATTGCAAGCAGGAAAGCTTTTTTCCAAGGCCTTGGGTGGTGACGTTGTGTTACTTAATGACGCAGACGCAGCCGGCGTTGCGGAAATTAAATTTGGTGCAGGTCAAGGTGAAAACGGGCTGATTCTGATGTGCACATTGGGAACAGGCATTGGGTCGGCTCTTTTTGTGAACGGCAAGTTGATTCCAAATACTGAGCTTGGCCATATTGAGATTGACGGGGTTGATTATGAGACCAAAGCTGCCTACTCAGCTAAGGAGCGCGGCAACCTAAGCTTTGAGCAGTGGTCCAAAGTATTATCCAGATACTTTGATCGACTTAACAAACTGCTGTACCCGGATTTGATCATCATCGGTGGAGGGGTTTCGAAGGAGTATGAGAGCTTTTTGCACCTGATTGAATCAGATGTGAAGATAGTGCCGGCTCGTTCCAAGAACAACGCAGGCATCATCGGGGCCGCTTACTATGCGGCAAAACGTCTCAGCAAGGATTAAGTGGATGGGCCGGCTATTACGCCGGGTTCTGTCCTTTTTTCAAAGTGACGGTCATCTATCTAGGACGTTGGTTACCCAACATCTCAAGCGACCTACCCGTGAACTTGGGCGAGCAGCCCTCAAGCGCTCACTGTTTGGTCTTGCTCCAAATGAGGTTTACCTAGCCGACTCAATCACTTGAATCGCTGGTGGTCTCTTACACCACCGTTTCACCCTTACCGATTTCTCGGCGGTTTGCTCTCTGTTGCACTATCTCTCGGGTTGCCCCGGGTGGGAGTTACCCACCATTTTGCTCTTTGGAGCCCGGACGTTCCTCGTCAGTAAACTGCCGCGACCGTCTTGCCGACCCATCCAGTCACAAGTCTAGCCAGCGCGGTCAGGAAGATAAATGAGAAGTTGAATTGATGCAAACCACTTCAGCACCCTCGCGACCCCAGAACCTAGCTATCGAGATTGAAGCTGGTCCCAGATCGACCCGCCAGAAACCAGCAATTGAGGCATCGTTTGCAATACGTAGCAGTCCCCGTATTGGCATTACGTGGGCAACAACTACAACAGTTTTGCCCGCGAATTTATCCAAAAGATAATTGAGGCTGCGGTTTACTCGGACATCGAAATCCTTGAGGGATTCGCCATTGGGTGGAGCAATCTCATAAGAACCACGCCAGCTTTGGTACTGCGTCTCATGAGCAACGAATAATTCCTCGTTGGTCAATCCGTCCCATTCGCCAAATCCAATCTCTCTTAAATCTGCGACCTCGATTTGCTCTACATCTAAGCGCTTTGCGATTGTGGTTGCTGTCTGTGCAGCACGCTTGACTGGAGAATGAACAACCGCAACCGGCCTAGAAAGAAAACTAAAGGTTCCCGAGCTTCCAAGTCTTGAAAGCTCTACGGCCACTTCAGATGCATCCTTTTGGCCCAACTCAGAAAGATCTGGGTCCTCCCCATCTCCACCAGATATCTTTCTGGACTCGGTGAGCGCTGTCCTGCCATGTCGCACCATAATCAATGTCGTAACCTCCGAAACTGATGACTCGGGTGCTCGAATAGAAGAAGGTTCAGCCTGATTAAACTCCACGGCTGCTGCTGGCGCTGCAGGCTCACCGTCCATGGCCTTATTGGCTAGCTCATCCGCTAACGCGTTTTGCTCACGCGGAATCCAAATAAACTCGACACTCTTGCCGGCAATAAGTTTTTGAACTCTTGCTCCGAGCGAAAGCATGTCTGGGTGCTTGATTTTCCAACGCCCACTCATCTGCTCCACAACAAGCTTTGAGTCCATCCGCACCACAATTTCTGCGTCCGGGTCAATCTCGAAAGCGGCCTCAAGGGCAAATATCAAAGCGGAGTACTCAGCTACGTTGTTAGTAGCGATACCCACGTTTTCAGAGATTTGCTTCAGGATTGCTCCTGTTGCTGCATCGATAACTACTGCTCCAGCACCGCTAACGCCGGGATTTCCTCTAGAGCCTCCGTCGGCTTCGATCACTAGCTTCATGAGCGCACCAAAAAGGCTTGGCAGTTTGGACATTCAGCAAGCTCCTCAGGCGGTAGCGACATGAGCTCTTCGAAACTGGTGGCGGTTATCGAGAGCCGACAGGCGCC
Source organism: Rhodoluna sp. (assembly GCA_044239775.1). Lineage (GTDB taxonomy): Bacteria > Actinomycetota > Actinomycetes > Actinomycetales > Microbacteriaceae > Rhodoluna. The sequence continues at coordinate 44,680 of JBIIAT010000001.1, forward strand.
ACAATCTCGTCCCGCAAGCCTTCCAACCGCAACACCGCGAACGTACTTGCGCTCGTATGCCACACTCAGTTCTTGATCAATTCCTGAAAGCAGCTGAGTGCGTTCGGTCTGGATTTTCTTGGCCTGGGCTGCAAGATCTGCTAACTCAGTGGAAATCTTTTGCTGCAGTGCTGCCAGTGTTGCATCAGCCGCGATTTTTTCTTGCTGTAGCTTTTCGTGATCTCGTTGGGCGGTTTCTAGTAAGTCCATTATTTGCAGCTGAGCGTCTTCTAGTTCGGATTTTCTTGTTCCTAAACTCGTAAGTTCATGCTCAATACCTTGAGCGTCCTTCGCAGAGCTGGTGGTGACAAGCAGTTGATTGTCCTTCGAGATTCGATTAGCTACCAACTCGAGATCAGCCTCGGCTCTGGTTAGCTCCATCTCAAGCTCACCAACTGCGTTTCTGGCATCAATTAGTTCATCCGATAGCCTCAGGCAGTTGGCGGATGTGGACTCTAGTTCGGTCTCCGCCTGAGCATTCTTTCGTGAATTGGAAATTCTTGCCAATTCAACATCGCAAGCTGCAATAGCAAGAAGTTGTTTTTGATCAGACAAGCTAGCTATCATGATAACTTTCCTGGAATACTCATAGACCACGGGTCGGTAGAAACTTCGCTGACGATAAATTCCACCCCAGGAACCAATTTTGAAAGCTGGCTAGCTGCAGGAGATAGCCACAGGCTTTCTGCCGCGTAATGAGAAATGTCAATAAGAGACATCGTCTGACTTTGGTCCGAGACTAAATCAAGCGTGGCGTGATGTTTGAGATCACTGGTAACAAAACAGTCGGCCCCTGAGAGAATTGCATCCGCGATAAACCCTGCGCCGGATCCACCAACCAAAGCAACCACTGAAATCTTTTGCGTGAGGTCACCGGCTACCCGAATCGGTGCATTGGTTTCAGGAAGAAGATCGTGAATACTTCTGGCAAGCTTCTCAAGAGTTACTGTTTTTTCTAGCTTTCCGACTCTGCCGTGGCCTGAATGTGAGGAGGTAGCAACAAGTGGCCTAGGGTCTTGCAGGCCAATCACCTTTGCCAGAGTGTCCGAGACTCCCCCGGACACGATGTCGGCGTTGGTGTGGGCTGAAAATAGAGCAAGAGAGTTAGTTATTGCGAAGGAGAGGATGTCACCTTTTAGCTGCCCTTCAGCAACGCTGTGGACTCCTTCTAAAAGGACCGGGTGGTGAGAGACCACCAACTGGCAGGATTGGGATTTGGCCTCTTGCAAGACAGAAAGAGTTGGGTCTACGCAAAGAAGGACTTTGGATATTTCCTGATCGACTGCGCCAGCTGCGAGTCCGACTTCGTCCCATTCATCGGCACCAGACTCAGGCCAGAGAGTTTCAAATACCGGAAGTAGTTCAGATAACCTAATCGTCATTTGCGCTACTTAGCCGTGTCGAGGTATTCCTTGAGTTCCTCTCGGCGCTCATCCAACTCCACGAGCTTTCTTTCCTGGCCCTTGATTTTGGGGATGCCGAACAACACTGGAAAAATAACCGCCAGTCCAAATGCCATCGCAATACCTATGTTGCTGCCCGCAACTTCGAAGATTGCAGGTGTGAAATCGCCCAAGTAACCGGTCCAAGACGAAATCAACCCGGTGCTCTCCACATAACCAAAACCAACAACGCTAGCTAGAACAAATCCAATGGAATTCGCGAAATTGAACCGGCCATAGAAGCCGTAATCCCTTGTCAGCGAAACCTCGTGGTAATCGCGGGAGCGAATTAAGGAATCCGCTAACACAATCCCTGTGTAAGAGGCGGCTATCACAGTAGCGATAACAATAAGTTCAATAAGTAGTGACAATAAACTAGATGTTGCTATCAGGGCACTAGAAACTAGCACAGCGGAAAGTAGCAGTACCGAAGCAAACAAGACAGCAACTCCTCCAGGAAGCTTTGCCCCAACTGCGAAAATCCCACCAGATAGTGAATACAACGAGCTCGCAGTTAGTTGCAAGATAGATAGTCCAACTGCAACTACAAAAGCAATAAATACCCAAATTGGCGTTGCGCCGGCGATTGTTGAAATGAACTGATCGGTCAGCAGGACTCCGAAGCTTTCCTCCGACATGAAAATCCACAGCACGCCCAGTACCCCTGCTGCCAGAGGGATTATCAGCGCCGAAACGAAAGAAAGGAAGAACACCTTTGCACCTGGCGTTTCAACGGGAAGTTTTCTTGCAAAGTCACCGCTTTGTGAAAAGGCAGTAAAACCAAACAAAGCAAAACACAAAAGAGCTAAGTCCAGCAGGGCTGGTCCTTCAAGCGCTTCACCTTGCTGTAAAGAGCTAATTGAATTTGAACTGAAGACGAAGTAAGCAATCCCCGCTAGTCCAATTATTGAAAAGACCGCGGTGATTTGCTGAGTTCTCAGCATCGTTATCCCTCCAAAGCCAGCAATCAGTGAGGCGATTAAGACAATAGGGACTGCCGTTAGCAGGACTGCATTGAACTCATCTGGAAAGATCAACAGCGTGCTAAAGGTTGAAAACCACGGTTGGTTAGATACCAAAGGAGACAACATTCTTACCCCGAGAATTAGTAGCGCTATCGACCAACTGATTTTGACAACCAACATAACTATGGCGGGAAAAATGTTTCCCCAAACCCCGAAAGCAGCCCTGGAGACAACCCCGGTTGCGCTGGAGCCTCGCTTAGCAGCAACTGCCCCAATTCCCACCAGTGTTGAGGTTGCAATAATCAAAGCTGCCATTACTAGAACCGATTGTGCGAAAGATGCTCCGGATTCCTTAAGAAAAGCTGCCAACACAAGAATTAGCGGTGTGGAGGCTAATGAAATCCAAGACCAAACAAGAGCGCCAGCTGTCCTGGTTCGATTCACCGCTGTTTCGGATTCTTCGGTACCGGTAGCTTCAGTTTCGGATTCGCTCGATGTTTCCGAACTTGTCAACAAAACACTTGTTACTGGATCTGGTTCAAACGCAGTAGTTTCACTGGCTGTTCGCTCGGAGGTTTCAGCTGCAACGGGGACATCCAAGGACTGTTGCGGTGCCGAGGGCTCCTGCACTTCGGTAGCGGCGCTGGCGTAGTTTCTGTTTAGCGCGGCGACAACGTCATCCACGTTTGGCTGGTTCGTAACGGCTGGAGTTGGTTCCGGAATTGACTGCACCGGATAAGAAGGGATGGCAGGCTCTGGAGTAACAATCTTCGCAGCAACTGGTTCTGGAACTACTGGCTCAGCAATAACAGGGGTAGGCTCCTGGCTCACCGCAGGAGCGGATGCTGCCTGCATCTGTGCTTGGAGTTGCCACTGTGAATAAGCGAAGGAGTCTTGCTGCCGAAGTAGATTCTGTGCCTCAATAAGGGCCATGGCAGCCATTAAGCCATCTGGCTGGGATTGTAATCTTGCAACCTCGGCGTTTAGCTCGCCATCGGACATAGAGCGAGGGGTTGGAGGGGTTGGAGATTCCATGACCAAATCCTAACGCCGGGTTATGCCTCAAGTCGCTATCTGTGGGCCCTACCGGGCTCGAACCGATGACATCCACGGTGTAAACGTGGCGCTCTACCAACTGAGCTAAAGGCCCTCAAACATGCGCCATATGGCAACTACAAAACTCTACTACAAAGCCGCTAGAGCCTCTTGGTAGCTTCCTAGGTCCCTAGCTTCGCCAGGACCATTGACAAACTTGGCCCGAATCACGCCTTCTTTATCGATCAGAAATGTTCCGCGCTTGGCAAAGCCAGTCTCTTCCATGAAGACGCCATACTGCTTGGCTACGCCGCCGTGCGGCCAGAAGTCCGCCAAGACCTGGAATTTGTAGCCCTCCTGGTCCGCAAAGATCTTTTGCGTGTATTTTGAGTCAACGGAAATGGCCAGGAGCTCAGTATCGGCCGATTCAAAGATGGCGATGTTGTCTCTTAGCTCACAAAGCTCTCCCGTGCAGGTTCCAGAGAATGAAAGCGGGTAAAATACCAGCACAACTGGCCTTTTCCCAATATATGAGGAGAGCTTAACTGGCTCCCCGTGTTGATTGGTTAGCTCAAAATCGGGGGCCTTTTCGCCTATTTCTGCAGCCATTAATTCTCCTTGGTTTGAATGCTTGGTTCCATAGTAGAGCCTCAAATCAAGTTCCAACCACCCCAGTTTGGATAGGTAAACTTCTTATTGGCCCTAACAAGAGCCCTAAATGGTTCGCTGTCAAAAAACATGAGCGAAGAATCTCTTTAGAAAGGATTTCATTGTCGATAAACAACAATGACGCCTACGCGGTTTCCAATCCAGACATGGATCCTCAGGAAACCTCGGAGTGGCTGGAATCTCTTTCGCAGGCATCAGCTACCCGTGGTCGCGGTCGCGCCAGAGAGCTGATGCTGAACCTCCTACGACGCTCCCACGAGCTCCAACTAAACGTCCCACTTGTGCCAACTACCGATTACATAAACACAATCTCTCCAGAAGATGAGCCAGTGTTTCCCGGAGACGAAAAAATTGAAAGAACCTACCGTTCCTGGATGCGATGGAATGCCGCCATGCTGGTACACCGCGCCCAGCGACCAGGAATCGCAGTTGGTGGACACATTTCGACTTTTGCATCCTCTGCTTCTTTATATGAAGTTGGATTCAACCATTTCTTCAAAGGTCAAGATCATCCCTCAGGTGGAGATCAGATATTCGTTCAAGGTCACGCATCTCCTGGTCCTTACGCCAGGGCTTTTTTAGAAGGACGCCTTTCCGAGAATCAGCTCAATGGTTTCCGTCAGGAAAAATCACATCCAGGTGGAGGGCTTTCTTCTTACCCACACCCAAGGCTCATGCCGGAGTTTTGGCAATTCCCAACAGTTTCTATGGGCCTTGGTCCAATCAACGCCATTTACCAAGCCCAGTTCAACCGCTACCTTCATAACCGAAACTTCAAAGACACCTCAGCACAGCATGTTTGGGCTTTCTTAGGTGATGGCGAGCTCGACGAAGTCGAAAGCCGCGGTGCACTGCAACTTGCTGCCAATGACGGACTCGACAACCTGACATTTGTTGTCAACGCAAACCTGCAGCGCCTAGATGGCCCAGTTCGTGGAAACGGAAAGATTATCCAAGAGCTGGAATCCTTCTTTAGAGGCGCTGGCTGGAACGTTATCAAGGTCATCTGGGGACGCGAGTGGGATTCACTTCTTGGATCAGACACTGAGGGTGCGCTTGTAGATTTAATGAACAGAACCCCCGATGGTGACTACCAAACCTACAAAACCGAGTCAGGCGCATTCGTAAGAGAGAACTTCTTCGGTCGCGATCCAAGGACTGCCAAGATGGTCGAGTCAATGACCGACGATCAACTGTGGGGGCTACGACGAGGTGGGCACGACTACAAGAAGATCTATGCGGCCTATAAGTCGGCAACGGAACACAAGGGTCAGCCCACGGTAATTATCGCAAAGACCATCAAGGGATACACCCTTGGAAAAACCTTCGAGGGTCGAAACGCCACTCACCAGATGAAGAAACTTTCCCTTGCTGATCTAAAGCAGTTCCGAGACGAGACTCATGTTCCTATCTCTGATGCAGAACTAGAGCGCGATCCGTACCAGCCTCCCTACTACAAGCCAGCAGACTCAACTCCAGAAATTCAATACATGCACGAGCGTCGTCGCGAATTAGGCGGCTACTTACCAGAGCGCAGAACTAAGTATGTGAGCTTCGCACTTCCGGAGAGCAAAACCTACGACATCGCGAAAGGTGGTTCTGGAACTCAAGAGGTTGCAACAACCATGGCTTTCGTAAGACTACTTAAGGACCTGCTTCGCACCTCCGAGCTTGGCCCAAGAATTGTTCCAATCATTCCTGACGAGGCAAGAACTTTCGGAATGGATGCTTTCTTCCCAACCGCAAAGATTTACAACCCAGCTGGCATGCATTACCTCTCGGTAGACCGTGATCTGCTTTTGAACTATAAAGAGTCTGATTCTGGTCAGATTCTTCACACTGGAATTAACGAAGCTGGTTCGGTGGCTGCCTTTACAGCAGTTGGTTCCAGTTACGCGAATCAGGGTCAGCCAATGATTCCGATTTACGTTTTCTACTCGATGTTTGGTTTCCAGCGCACAGCAGATGCTATTTGGGCAGCAACCGATCAGATGACCAGAGGGTTCATGATTGGCGCGACCGCTGGTCGCACCACACTAACCGGTGAAGGATTGCAGCACGCCGATGGGCACTCGCCATTGCTGGCATCAACCAACACGGCAGTAATCAGCTACGACCCTGCCTACGGTTATGAGATCGGCCACATCATGCAAGCAGGTCTTGAGCGCATGTATGGCGAAACTCACAAGGACCCGAATGTGATTTACTACCTGACTGTTTATAACGAGCCTTACGTTCAGCCCGCTGAACCAGAGAATGTAGATGTCGAGGGAATTCTCCGTGGTATCCATCGCGTCAGTGAGAACCCAGCACCTGGCCGAAAGGTACAGATTCTAGCTTCCGGTGTTGCACTTCCTTGGGCTTATGAGGCCCAGAACTTGCTCGAACAAGACTGGGGAGTTTCTGCTGACATCTGGTCAGTGACAAGCTGGACCGAGCTTCGTCGCGACGGACTAAACAAGGATCGTGAAAGGTTCCTTTACCCAAACAACGAAGTAGAGCCTGCCTATCTAACCAAGAAGCTTAAGAACTCTTCGGGGCCGTTTATCGGAGTAAGCGATTACATGCACGCTGTTCCGGACCAAATCCGAGCTTGGGTTCCAGGCGACTATGCAACTTTGGGGGCTGACGGCTTTGGGTTCTCAGATACCAGACCAGCGGCGCGAAGAGAGTTCAAAATCGATGGGCCTTCGATTGCGGTGCGCGCATTGCAGCAGTTGGTAGCTCGCGGCGAGTTGGATCACTCAGTTCTACAGTTAGCGATAGATCGTTACCAACTGCACAACGTTAATGCAGGAACCAGCGGAACTGCCGGTGGCGAAGCCTAAGGACGAAACACTCGAGTGGTTGCAATCCATCGCAGGAGAATTGGCAACCACCACATTAGCTCGCCTAGACAAGACGCTCCCCTGGTATTCCAAGATGCCGGCAGCTAGAAGATCGGCTGTTGGGCTTGTTGCCCAAGCCGGCATTACCTCTTTTCTTGCCTGGTACGAGGACCCAACTTCACAACCTTGGGTTGCAGCAGATGTGTTTTCAACAGCTCCAAGAGAACTACTGCGGTCAATCTCTTTGCAAGAAACTCTGCAGCTTATTCGCGTGGTGGTTCAAGTTGTTGAAGACCGGGTGGTTCAAGAACACAGCGAACTTCGCGAAGCTGTTCTTCTTTACTCGAGAGAGATCGCCTTTAGTGCAGCAGATGTTTACGCTAAAGCAGCTGAAGCAAGGGGCTTGTGGGACGCGAGGCTTGAGGCACTAGTTGTCGACAGCATTCTCAGCGGAGAAAACGAAGAGGAGCTTGCTTCAAGGGTCTCGGCCCTTGGTTGGCGTGCAAGAGGCTCAGTTACGGTAATGATCGGCGGATCGGACCAGAGCAGCGACGTTGATAACTTGCGAAGAGTGGCCAGACGAAATAGCGCAGACGTCCTAGTTGGTATCCACGGGGACAGATTGATTGTCGTAGTGGGCCAAGTTCCAGACGAGAATGTGGACCCGTCTAAAACCCCAAGCCTGTTTAGTGTTTGCGCTGGCTTAGTAGAGAGTTTTACTGACGGTCCAATCGTCGTGGGCTCCGAAGTTGCTTCAATTACAGACTCTCATCGGTCCGCTAAGTCCGCGCTTTCGGGTTACTCGGTTGTGGGAGCGTGGAACAAGGCGCCTCGTCCAACTTCAGCAGATGACCTACTTGCCGAGCGTGCTCTGGCAGGTGACATGCTCGCCAAGGCAACACTAATCAACAAGATTTATGTTCCGCTGAGCAAAAACTCACCTGATCTTCTAGAAACATTGGTCACTTATCTTGAAACCGGTAGGTCACTAGAGCTAACCGCAAGAGAGATGTTTGTTCACAGCAATACTGTGCGCTATCGCCTGAAAAAGATTTCGGAACTGATTGGTTGGGATGCCACCGGAGCCAGGGAGTCATTCGTTTTACAGGTAGCTACTTTGCTTGGGAAAATGAATGATCCTGGGCTGGCTGTGAAAGTTGGCAAATCTTGATCGCTCTAACGTGCCCAGGCCAAGGTTCCCAGACACCAGGCTTTCTATCTAGCTGGCTCGAGCTTCCGAAGTTCAAATCCGAGATCGATAAGTTTTCCGCGGTTCTAGGAATGGATCTAACGCACTATGGAACTAAGGCAGACGCGGACGAAATCAAGGACACCCGTATTGCGCAGCCTTTGATTGTCGCAGCCTCAATGGCGAGCTACGCCGTGTTAGTCGATACCCTAGGTGAGCGTTCCGCTTTTTCAGCAGTGGCAGGGCACTCGGTTGGAGAAATAACTGCGGCATACATCTGCGGAATTCTAGATACTGAATCGTCGCTAAAGTTTGTCAAAGCTAGAGGTGAACAGATGGCACGGGCTGCTGGCTTGGAGGCAAGCTCGATGGCCGCGGTAGTTGGCGGAGATCAAGAGCTGGTATTGGGCACGCTTGCGGATCTTGGTTTGTTCGCTGCAAACTACAACGGTAAAGGACAGATTGTTGCCGCAGGTTCGGCCGCAAAAATCCAAGAGCTTATTCAAAGCCCCCCTGCAGGAACTAGAGTTGTGGGTTTGGCGGTAGCAGGTGCTTTTCATACATCGTTTATGGAAAGTGCCAAAGATGAGCTAACTTCTTTGGCGACTTCCCTGAACACATCGAATCCCGACCTGATAATTTGGACCAATAGCGATGGCTCAAGCATCGAGCACGGAGACAAATTCTTGGAGCTACTAATCAGTCAAGTTTCTAAGCCAGTTAGATGGGATAAGACTATGGAATCGATGAGCTTGGCTGGTGTAACCAAGATTATTGAACTACTTCCGGGTGGCACCCTTACCGGTATCGCCAAGCGATCCATGCCAGGTGTGGATACCTTGGCCCTGAAGAATCCAGAGGATCTCGAGAAAGCAACAAGTTTTGCAAGAGGGCAGGTTTAAAGATGGCAAAACTAAACCAAGCTGAGACCATTGCTTTCTCTAAGATTTACTCTCTTGGGGCATCGCGAGGAGACCTAACCGTAACCAACGATGACATCGCAGGTCCAATCAACTCATCTGATGAATGGATTAGGCAACGCACTGGAATCGTAACCAGGATGCGCGCCAGTAAAAACAGGTCTTTGATGGATATGGCCGTTGAGGCCAGTAATGAAGCTATCAAGAAGGCCGGTATCAAACCCTCTGAGATTGAAGCGGTGATTTTTTCCACCATTACGCATCCCTACCAAACACCATCGGCTGCAGCCTTGCTTGCCGAACTGGTCGGAGCAAATCCGGCACCCGCTTTTGACATCTCGGCAGCGTGTGCTGGATACTGCTACGGCATTGCACAGGCCGATTCGTTAGTTAGATCGGGAACAGCCAAGTATGTCTTGGTCGTTGGTGGCGAGAAGCTGTCAGATTTTGTTGACCCAACAGACAGATCTATTTCATTTTTGCTAGGTGATGGAGCAGGGGCTGCCATTGTTGGGCCGGCTGACTCACCTGGAATCTCCAAGAGCGTTTGGGGTTCGGATGGCTCAAAGTGGGAAGCCGTTGGCATGACTGGGTCCCTGCTTGATTTTCGCGACGGCACTGGAAGCTGGCCAACACTTGTTCAAGAAGGCCAAAGTGTTTTCCGCTGGGCGGTTTGGGAAATGGTTAAGGTAGCAAAGTTAGCCCTTGAAGTTGCTGGTGTGAAACCCGAAGAGTTAAGCGCCCTGGTTACCCACCAGGCAAACGAGCGAATAATTGATGAAATGGCGAAGCAGTTAGCGCTTCCAGAAACGGTAGTTATTGCCAAGGACATCATCACAACTGGCAATACCTCTGCCGCGAGTATTCCGCTAGCTATGCACGCGTTACTGGCCGAAGGACGCATCAAATCTGGCAATCTTGCTCTACAAATAGGCTTTGGAGCTGGTTTAGCCTACGGGGCTCAAGTAGTGGTTGTGCCCTAAACTTACTATCGGTCAATCAAATAACTAGGAGATAAAAAATGGCACTTTCTGCAGCAGAAGTACTTAGCGGACTAGCAGAGATCGTGAACGACGAAACCGGTATCGCTACCGACGCAGTACAGCTAGATAAGTCATTTACAGATGATCTAGACATTGATTCAATCTCAATGATGACTATCGTTGTGAACGCTGAAGATAAGTTTGATGTAAAGATTCCCGACGATGAGGTTCAAAACCTTCTTACCGTTGGTGACGCCGTGAACTACATCACAAAGGCGCAAGGCTAAAAACCTTGGTCCACAAGGTTGTTGTCACAGGGATTGGCGCAACTACGCCACTTGGTGGCGACAGCAAATCAACTTGGAAAGCTCTTCTTGCTGGTGAATCTGGAGTAACAACACTGTCGCAAGAATGGGTTAGCCAATATGAGCTGCCAGTTACTTTTGCCGGTCAGGCCAAAGTCCCAGCCAAGGATATACTCACCCCACAAGAAGCCAAGAGGCTTGATCCTTCTAGTCAGTTCGCACTCGTGTCAGCTCGCGAGGCCTGGATCGACGCCGGCTCCCCCGAAGTTTCCCCTGAGCGCTTAGCGGTAGAGTATGCAACCGGTATCGGTGGTATTTGGACTTTGCTCGACGCCTACGACACTCTAAAAGAGCGTGGGCCTAGAAGAGTGCTTCCGATGACAGTGCCGATGCTTATGGCAAACGGCCCCGCTGCAGCTATCGGAATGGAGCTTCACGCCAGGGCTGGGGTAAGAACGGCTGTTTCTGCATGTGCGTCAGGAACAGAAGCCATAGCCAACGCTTTCAATAGAATCCGAAACGGCGAAGTAGACATCGTTGTCGCAGGTGGAGCAGAAGCAGCTATTCACCCACTGCCAATTGCATCATTTGCTGCCATGCACGCCCTATCCAAGAGAAACGACGACCCCGCAGGCGCCTCTAGACCTTATGACACAGCTCGAGACGGCTTCGTTATGGGTGAGGGTGCAGGAACTTTGATTTTGGAAAGCGAAGAGCACGCAAATGCACGCGGTGCAAAAATCTACGCAGAAGTTGTTGGTGCAGCCGTGACATCTGATGCACATCACATAACCGCACCAGATCCCGAAGGAACTGCTGCGGCAAGGGCCATGATCGGGGCGCTGGAACAATCAGGAAGCACAATTGATGATGTTGCTCACATCAACGCTCACGCCACCAGTACCCCGGTAGGAGACATCGCAGAGTATCAAGCGCTAAAGAGAGTCTTTGGTGACAAGCTTTCAACGATTCCGGTTTCAGCAACCAAAGCTTCCACAGGTCACCTCCTTGGCGGAGCCGGCGCGATTGAAGCGATTTTCACAGTTCTAGCCCTGCACGAAAAGACAGCGCCGCCAACTATAAATCTTGAGAATCAAGATTCCGAGATAAAACTTGATGTTGTAGTAACCCCAAGAAAGCTAGAAGGGTCGCACATCTTGGCGATTACTAATTCCTTTGGCTTCGGAGGTCACAACGCTGTTGTGGCTTTCAGGTCCGTCGAATAGCTCACGGTAACTCTCTAATTCATCATCAAATGCTTGGCCTAGCACCTTTCTAAGCTCAGCTTGCAGCTTGAGTCCATTGGAGCCACAGCTATCAACAATTGACCGCAATTGATTCTCGTTTACAAGAACGTTTCCGATTTCATCAGTAGCGCAGGAGAAGACGCCAAGCGTTGGCGTAAAGCTCCAGCGATAACCAGATTCTTGATCCGTACTGTCCTGAATTACCTCGAAAGACAGTTGTTTGAGGTTCATAAAGGCCGAAGCAAGGACCGAACCGGATTCCGAAGCTCCATCCCAGCTAGAAACGCCTCGAAAGCCCGGCAGGGGTTCTGGCAAGCTATGCCAGGTAATGTTTGCCGGTCTGCCGCAAACACCCGAGAGCGTCCACTCGACATGGGCAAGCAAGGCACTGGGAGCTTGGTGAACAAACACGAGCCCTCTAGACATACAATCACCTCCAAATCTAGGTACGTCTTCCCCTACGACCTTTATTTGGTGGTGATACAAGGCTAGACCCAGCCGCGAAACAAGTCAAAACAAGCAGCTAAAATATCACTGTTATGAGCAAACTCTATTTCCGACACGGCGCCATGAACTCGGGTAAATCAACAGCTTTACTTCAGGCTGCCTACAACTACGAAGAGCGTGGTCAGGCAGTCCTGCTCGCCAAGCCCGCGGTTGATACCAAAGGAGATATGGCCATACTCTCGAGACTTGGGGTCGATAGAAAAGTTGATTTTCTAGTCACCCCAGAGCTAGATCTTCGAAAAGAGTTTCAGAAAAGAGCTACCTTGTATCGCGAAAAGACCGGGAAAAGAGTCGCCTGCCTGTTACTGGATGAATCGCAGTTTCTAACCAGAGACCAAGTGGATCAAGCCCTTGAGATTGCAGTATTGGATGATGTGCCTGTCTTGGCATATGGAATTAGAACGGATTTTCAGACAAAAGGTTTTCCTGGCTCCTTGAGGCTTCTAGAAATTGCTCACAGCCTAGAGGAGCTAAAGACAATCTGTCGCTGTGGCAAAAAAGCTATGTTCAATGCGAGAAAGATAAACGAGAGCTTTGTATTCGATGGTGACCAAGTTGCCATAGATGGTGATGAAGTAACTTACGAGTCACTTTGTGCATCTTGCTACTTTAGGGAAAAAGCTAACGCAGCGGCTTAAATCTATAAAGTCCATTTATTGGCGTTACAGGAGCAGTATCTGAGTGCAACCCGATTGCACTAATCAAAAATCCTTGATACCTACATTCTCAGTAGAATTGGCCTGTGCGTACAAAATTTAGTTCTTTAGCTTGTGTCACTCCTTTACTACTCGGAGCCCTTCTAGCTGGCTGCACACCGCAGATTCAAGAAACCCCAGAACCTACTGCCTCTGTGACCCCACCAAAACCCTCTCAATCACCAAAAATCATCTTTATTCCTGGGGGAACGGCAAAGGCAAACCTTCCGGTTTTTGAGAAAGTTCTCGAGGAAACCGGCGCAGGCGCACCCGGTCACGATCTAACTGCCACAATTGATTCCCTAGTAGCGACAGGTTTTTCTCTCGAGTCAATTACTCACACACCAACCATAAGCGGGGTTGGTCAACCTGCTGATTCGGTTAGCTTGGCAATAGCCTTCGATAATCAATGCCTACTCGGGCAGTTTTCAACAAGTTGGCTAGTTACTGAAATTTCCGCGCCGACTCTCTCTGGCTGTCTCATTGGTGATATTGAACAAGCAAGCGTAACCGCACCTTAGAATAAGGTCTATTGGAATCCGCATCAGTCAACGGTTGATTGCTCGGACATAAAGGTCTGGGCAATCCATGGAAAGACCCACTCGAAAAGAACCAGCACGAGGATTGAAACAATAACTGCTAGCTGAAGGAGTTTCAGAACCACTCCCCCTGGCAATAACCTCCAGAGTGCCGCATACATCAGGTTGCTCCCTCAACAATTTGCGCAATTTCAGTAGGAGGTCCACCGGCGCGCGGATACCAGCCCTCGTAAACTCCGTAGGCAATAACTCGCTCTGCTTCCGAGAATTTGGGGTGACAGCTAGTAAGAGTAATGACTCTCAAATCTGAAGCATCCACGTTCATTTTCGGAAAAGCGTTCAGGACATCTACTTCTGTGGCCCAAACGTACTCGAGGTTTCTAAATTTGTATGAGTACCACCCTTCAGGCACCTCGATGTAGATTCGATCTCCAATTCGGAGCTCTGCAATATTCCCAAAGGGCGCTCCCCAGGTAGTGCGATGTGCGGCCACGGCAAAATTGCCTGGCTCTCCCAACAAATTGGACTCTAGATATCTTCCAACTCCGAGCTGTCTGCTGTTCAGTACGGTTTCTAAGTCAACGCCCTCGGCAATCGAGCGAACATAATCAGCGCCGAAACGAGGAACATACATCAAGGCAAATGTTTGACCCTCCGTGGGCGCAGCAGTAACAGGAGGGGTTTCATCACTTGGCTGAAGCACAACCGGAGTGGGCTCAACAACCTCCGGGCTCTCGAGCGGGGTTGGCTCTTTCCATTGCTGGGCCTGGTTCATGGCTGATTCGTTCTGTCTTGCACCCTGGATTGCATCGTTCCAAACCAGATGCCAGGCAAGAAACAAGGCCATAAGTGCACCAATGGTGACCATCACTTCCCCAGCAACACCGGTAAATCGCGCAAGCCTTGAGCGTCTGCTAAATTCTCGTCGGGTTGGATAGCTCATTATTTGCCAATTCTAGCTCAGGACAAACTCAACCAGATTGTGTAACGTCTTGGTGGGGAGTACGGGACTTGAACCCGTGACCGACGGATTATGAGTCCGCTGCTCTAACCAGCTGAGCTAACTCCCCTTAGCTTCTAATAGCCTACTGCTCCTCCCTACGAAGTCTCTCAGCGGCTTTCTTGACACTTTTGCGAACACGGATCTCGAGTTTCCTTGCGGCGAAGGCAACGTCTTCCCGCACCTCTTCAAGCTTTCCTAGAACTTCTTCTCTTGCGTCTTCGGCTCGAGCCAAGAGTTCGTCTCGAGCGAGTTCTGCCTTTAGTCGAAGTTCAGCCGATCTCTTTCTGGCTAACGCGATAGATCGACTAACGGTCTTGCCTAGGCTTCCAATTGGCAGAGAGTAAGTAGCCAGGTTGTCAGCAGTTTCGCTCTGTTCCTGAGTTTCTCCACGGTAAAGGCTTTCAAAAATCGATATGGTTCGGTCTATGTCGTGGGACTTTATCAGATGAAGCGAGTTTTCCGACATGCGATCTAGCTCTTTTTGATCTGCGGTTAGAACCTTTAGCAGCCGGTCTGCAAAAGCCTTAACGTCGTCTGGGGGAAATAGGTAGCCGTTGTCACCATCGTGAACCAGATGAGGAAGAGCCATCGCGTCTGCTGCAACGATTGGTCGTCCCGATGCCATGGCTTCCATGGTTGCAATTGACTGCAATTCAGCTATCGATGGCATAGCAAATAAAGTAGCCCGCTCATAGAAACTGGGTAGCTCCTGATCGCTTATGTGTCCAAAGAATGAGACGTCTCGTTGTATGCCCAGTTCCCGAGCCAGGTCCTCCAAATACTCCCGCTCCCCACCATCGCCAACAATGTCAACTTTGACCTTGAGTGACTTGGGCAACATAGCTACTGCCCTGAGTAAATTGTGAATGTGCTTTTCATAGTCCAGCCTGCCAAGAAATAGAATCCTTGGCTCATGGTTAGTAGTTGGAGTGTTGTTTGCAAACTTTCCGGCTTCAATTCCGCAAGAGATAGCCAAAACGCCTGTCAAGCCAGATGCTTCCTCGAGTAGATTTGCTGCCTTTCGAGTTGGCGTTGTTACAACATCAGCCTTCTTCAGAACCCTGCCCGCATCTTTCCAGGCTAGTTTCATCGCTGTTTTCTCCGCCCAGCGAGGAATCACGAGAGAGTACTTAATCAGGTTTTCGGGCATGATGTGATTGGTCGCGATAATTCGTAGCCCTTGCTGCTTAGCAGATTTCATTAAGTACCTGCCGACAATCATGTGTGAATTGATGTGAACAGCATCTGCTCTTATCTGCTTCAGGATCTTGTCGGTTTTTGACTTGAGAGTGAAGGGCCAGACGTATCGTAAGGTTTTGTGTTGAATCACACGGTAGCTTTTGATTCGATGAACGGTCATTGAACTTGAGTCGTGGATCTCGGTAAAAGTTCCAAACTTCTTGCTGTAGGCGGGAGTTATTACGTGAACCTCGTGACCTGCGCGAACTAGTCCTGAAGCCAAGCGTTCGGCAAAACGCGATGCGCCGTTAATGTCCGGCGGAAAAGTGTCGCAACCAATGACAACGCGCAGAGCCTTGCCTTTAGTTGCTGCTTCAGTCATTTCATCCCTGAGATCTGTTTTTGGGGTGTAAGCCTTAAGTTTACTAGACCGAAGAGTTAGATGGTTTTCTTAGCTCTGGATGAACTTTGGAAAGCAGGTAAACACCAAAAATGGCAATTAGCCCAAAGCCTGAAAATAGTACACCCGAGCCAAGAGTTGCCTCTTTTGCCTCACCGAGAATTCCAATAGCGATAGCGATTGCCACTATGGGGTCAATTACTGTCAGGCCAGCAATAACTAAATCTGGGGGTCCCGAAGCGTAGGCGTTCTGAACAAACCAACCGCCTAGCAAGATAGCACCTATCATGCTCAGAACTGCGACAAGAGTCAGAAAGTCATAGTCCATTTGATACAAACGCTGGATGGTCACCTTGGCCAGTGTTACTACAAAGCCATAAAGCACACCAGCTCCAAGAATGTAGCTAAGCGCTTTAGCTTTTTTTCCAACAGTGAAAAACAGAACCGCAAATACCACCAGAACGCTAACGAATAGAACTAGGACCCTAAGGAGATTTTCGTCGGTAAGTTCAACCTGGGCTGCTACCTGCGAGGCTGTGATGACAAATCCACCCACCCCAAAGGTGCTTAGAGCGATTGCAAAAATGGTTGCGTTATTGAGTCTGGTTTTTGTATGCCGTGCGTTTAGTAGTGAAGTGATAACCAGTGCTATTGCTCCAACCGGTTGAACAACTATCAAAGGGGCAAGAGACAAAGCGCCTAGCTGAAGAAGCATTCCAAGCACCATCAATCCCGTTCCAGAGACCCAACGTGGTCTAAGAATTAGCTGACCTAGCTCCCTTAGGGATAGCGACCCCTTAGGTTGAATGTGCTTTTCTCGGCTACTAGAAACGGCAAGATTCTGAAACTGCGCACCAAAAGCTAAAGCAATTGCCGCCAACACAGCGAGCAAGATTGCCAACAAACGAAGTTCTGGTCCCACAAAGATTCCTCAAGCTATGAAATTTAAGCCTAGCCTTGATTTGCCTGAAAAATCCGTATGAAAGGTTAGATTTAGTAGGTGATTAGGCCAATTCTTATTTACGGTGACCCGATTCTTCACCAACAAGCAAAACCCGTTACGGTCTTTGACAAGGAGCTGGAAGAGCTTGTTCGGGACATGTTTGAAACAATGTCTCAAGCTCCGGGTGTTGGGCTTGCAGCGCCTCAGGTGGGAGTGTCACTTCGATTATTTGTTTACAACTATCCAGACGATGACGACAACCCAAGAAAAGGTGTAGTTATCAATCCTTCAATCACGATTAGCGCCATAAGCCAGGAATCCCCTGACCCAGAGCTCGATAGCGAAGGCTGCCTCTCGGTGCCAGGGGAAAGATTTGCACTAGCCAGAGCCGACCAGGTAACAATCGAAGGTGTCGACCTTGGGCAGAACCCGGTTCAAATTACTGCTGAAGGTTGGTTTGCCAGAATATTCCAACATGAGTTTGATCATCTTGATGGAATCATCTACGTTGACAAATTGACGGAACCGTCAAAGTCAGAAGCTTTCGAGGTCATGCGTGAGCTCGGTTGGAACAGGCCTGGTCAATCTTGGCTGCCTGGTACGGATCATCTAGAAGACTAGATAAACAGCTTCAATAAGCTAGCAATTGCGGCAGCTGCTATTACAACTACGATAAACGGCACCCTCAAGTAGAAAAGTATGGCAGCGACAGCTAGAGCAGGAACGCGGGCATCAAAAACGAATCCTTCTGGCGAGGAAAAGGTTTGAATTCCAACCAATCCTGCAAGCATGCTAACCGTGACAAGAGCTGCCAGCGACCTCACCGCTGGACTGGTCACAAAACGCTCAGGAACCAAGTGACCAAATAGTTTCCAGGAGTACACAAGCCCACTGGCAATTAGCACTCCAGCCCACAGACTCATTTTCTGTTCCTTACAATCTCAACGAGCCAGAAACCAACCGCGACAAAGGCGGTAAGAAGAACCGGAGCACCTGCTGGCACAACTGCCGAAAGCATTGTTGCAGTAAAGGCCGAAATGACAGCAAGAACCAAAAGTTTCGACTTAGTTAGGCTTGGCCAGATTAGACCAAGAAAAGCCGCTCCTGCCGCGGCATCTAAGCCCCAGTCAGAAGGATCGCCAATCATTGAACCCACCAGTGCACCGCACGCCGTCAGTAGATTCCAAAAGACAAAAACTGCGATACCGGTCAACCAAAAACCCTGACGCTGTTTGGAAACATCCGGCTCTTGAGATAACGACACTGCATTGGATTCGTCAATTGTGAGTTGTGCGGCCACTGGTTTAATCAATACAGGCAGACTCATTATCGGGGCCAGACGAATAGCATAAAAGCCATTTCTGACCCCCAGCATCCAAGACGACAAGACCGCAGCTAGCACCCCGCCTCCGGAAGCGATAACACCCACAAAAGCAAATTGGCTACCGCCGCTGAACATCAGAATGCTCAAAGCCATGGTTTGCCAAAAATCTAGACCCGCTGCAACCGACAGAGCTCCAAAGGAAATCCCATACAAACCTGTGGCTAGCCCGACGCTAAATGACAAGGTCTTGACGCTTTGTAGTTCACCTGACATCAAGAAATCCATTCCGTAGCAGCTTTATTACCAACTCGTTATTTGTAACAGAGCCTAATGGAGCTCGGAGTACATCAAGCGCTTCAAGTGAAAACTTGGCTGCTGCACCGGCTGCAAGTGCTTGCCAGTCTTTATGCAATCTATCAATCGCTACGCGCTTTCGAGTGGGCAAGGCATTTACTGCTTGGGCAAACGAGTAATCACTCTTTGGCGGCAAATCAACATTTCCAAGAATCTCAAAAAGGCTTACAAGATCAAATTTCGCCTTATCAGCAGCTGCCGCGACGATTGCTTCGGTTAGCGCTAGGGGCCCAGATTCGATTGCGACTAGGTCATACATTCCTGCTTCTAAAGCGGCTACTCGCATTTGCAGTACGTCATATGATGCTGTGAGTATGGCTTTGGGTAGTTCGGAAAGTTCTGGATAGTAGGACCTGAGAGTGACGTATGCATCAACACCGGACCCCTGCAGTAGCTGCTGATCAATGACAATTACATCAACGAGCGATTCAGACAGTAACTCGAGTTCCGCACTGTTTCCATCTGACTCGAAAACCACGTCCATATTGTCGGTCGCGTTTAGAATTTGGCTTCTTGCTGATCTGGCACTTGTGTTCCAGTCGATAAGCGCAACGCGCAACGAGTGGGTCATTTAATGCCTTCTCGAATCAATCTTGATTTCTCGAGGGGATTGGGAAAAGAGCGGATACTGTGAACCCAACACCAACTGCCCTTTGCGCTTCGAGAGATCCACCAAAGCTTTCTACGCGTTCGCGCATAGCTGTAATTCCTGGGCCCACAACCTTTTCGAGGAGGCTTCGAAGGTCTTCGGTGGCGTCATATGATTTCGCAATTCCCTTTTCGGCCGTGGCACCTTTTCGAACCACCTCAACCCCGTTGTCTTTGATGATCACCTGCAGATTACTTTCGAACCAAGTAAGTTCAACTGTCACCGATGTTCCTTTGGGGTTGTGCTGGCGAACATTTTTCAGCGCCTCCAGGACAATTCGATAAATCGCAAGCTCCATGGAGCTTTCAAGATCCGAGATGGCTCCGGTGTAAACAACCGACATGTTGTAGCCAGCTTCCCGCATCTCTAATTCAAGAGTCTTGATGCTTTCAAGCGTTGGCGGTGCGGAGGAAGCCATAGATCCCCGGTTGATTGTTTCATAAAGCCTTCTAAGCTCGCCGTGGGCTTGCTTTGCCTCGCTAAGTATCTTCTCCAGTGCTCTTGTCCCCGAGCTAGGGTCTAATTTGCCCGTATATAGTCCGGCTTCGGCATTTACGAGCACTGAGGAAACGTGCTGAATAGCACTTTCGTTCATGTCCCCAGCCATGTCGAATCTCTTGGACTGCTCGGCAAGATCAAGAGAAAGTTCATCTTGCTGGGCGTTCGAGTATTTACGGTTTTTCTGAAACTCGCTTTGTAAATACTTAGTCTGGACCAATCTTCCAGCGAGCCAGGCTGCTGCTATCAAGCTGCATGCCAAAATTGCTCCCGAGACAAAAACAAAGAATCTTCCAGTTTCTGTGAGTTCAATTACTCCTAGTTCAGGAAAAGACAAGCTGGTGTTGAATGCCGCTTTTCCGATTAGAACCAATCCAGCGACAGTTGCCGCTATCGAATTTATATTCCGCCAGGGTCTTGACGTGAAAATGGAAATACCAAAGACAGTAAAAGCTAGTGCGAGGTCTCTGAATGATGGAGCTATTGGGTTTAGATTGTGTAGCAATGTGCCCGCAAGGAGTAAAACCCCAGTTAGATAGCTATATCTTCGAAGAAACAGAAGTGATCCAGCGTAGGTAGCTGTCACTGAGAGCCTGAGCCAATCCCCTGACAAGATGTCGACAATACCTAGGACCAGAAAAACAGTAAAAGCCAAGATGAGCTCTGGCTTCCAATTGGTCTGTAGTATCCAGCGAATCACGCAGATCTCCTGAAAGTGGCTTCGATGTATTGTGGGATTCCCTGGCTCCCCGGCTTGGACTCGAACCAAGAACCTATCGGTTAACAGCCGATTGCTCTGCCAATTGAGCTACCGAGGAATGCTTTCGCAGCCTCCAACACTACCAAAAATAGGGGGCCTGTATATCAGTAGCCAAGCTCTGGGTCTACTGCCCCAACCCAGTCGCCACGGCCCAAAAAGGCATTCACATTTTGCTCGATCCTTTTTGCAAACAATCTGGTGACAATCTCTTTGGTATCAGCTGTGTGAGGGGTCAAGATAAGGTCATCTCGACCAAAAAATGCGTGTCCGTCAGGCAGCGGTTCCGGGTCAGTGACGTCAACTCCTGCTCCAGCCAGCAAACCTTCATCGAGGGCTCTAATCAAATCTCCACCAACAACAATCGGGCCTCTGGCGATGTTTACAAGATAACCAGTTCGCTTAAATAACCCCAGCCTTCGGTAATCAATGAGGCCACGAGTTAAATCGGTAAGTGCGCAGGTGACCATAACCAAATCTGCTTTTGGAAGTAGCTGGTCGAGTTCGTCCAGTCCAGCAACAATCTTTGCATCGGCAAACGGTAGCTCGGGGTTATTTCTAACCACCGAAATTTCTGCCCTGAAGGGGGTCAGAAGCTTCACAAGCTCTTCTGAAATTCCACCAGCGCCAATGAGTAGAACCTTTGAGTCATAAAAACTAAACGCCTCCGACTTACCCCAGCTCGATGCTTTGATGCGCACTGGAAGTTTGCGACCAAGCGCAAGGGCTAGCATTAGCGCATGCTCGGCCACCGGCTCACGGTAGGCACCTTTGGCGCTCGTGAAAAGAACGTCCTTCTTCAAAACTTTCGAAAAAGCATCTACTCCTGCAAATGGCAGCTGAACCCATTCAAGTTGTGGGTTGGAATCAATCAGATCCGCTAGTGCACTGGGAGCGGAATAATCCGTCCAAACCAAACCACGAACTTCTGGGCCCATAGCTTCGAGCTTCGCACCGCCTGATTGAATAGCTAATTCATAAGCGGGAAAGCTTTTGGGCTCTATGGCAACAAAGTTGTTAGCCACTTTGCAATGCCCTTCGTCGCTGTTCGATTTCAATAAGCTCCTTTTGAACATCCGCGATCTTTGCGGTTTCACTTGGATCTGTCTGGCGAAGAACTGCCTGCAGTGAGAGCTTTTGGCGAGTAAGTAGATTAACAAATCCGCTCACCACCACACCGTCGATATATCGCTTGAGTTCATCCACGCTACTTGCTGGAAGTGCAGTTGCGGCAATTGCCCTAAGAGTTGAGTGAAGTGCTGGATCCAAAGAATCCGACAGCTTTTCGAGCCAACTGGGATCCTTGCGGCTCTCTATGTTTCCTGCCAAAGCTCCGGCGAGCAGGCTGTGAACCTCGGCCAAGAAGGTGCCTGACACCAAATCGCTGAACTTGTCATCAGCAATTTCCCCTGGATGCTGAACGAGAACCTCTAACAACTGGCGTTCGAATCGAATTGTGGGATCCCTCAGGTCTGGTTCCTTAAGCGACGCTGCAGGTGCCTCAACGACAACGTCTTGACGCATTGGAGCAACTGAAGCCACAACTTTGTCCTTAACGGCACGTTCGACTAAAGCGGATACTTCTGACAAATCAAGATTGACCCAGTTAGCAACCTCTCTAAGATACACGGAGCGCATTGCCGGATCTCGAATGGTGGCCAGGACATTTGCTGCCGCTCTGGCGGCGCCAACGCGACCCTCAACGCTAGTGAGGTCAAAATTCTTCAATTTTTGCTTAATGGCAAACTCATGTATTGGTTTTTTGTTCTCAATCATCAAAACAACCGCTTCATCACCTTTTTGAACCCGAAGATCAGATGGATCTAGACCGTCTGGCCCAACTGCAATGAAACTGTTGGCGTGAAACTTATCCGCGTCGGCGAAAGCTCTCATGGCGGCTTTTTGTCCGGCCTCGTCAGGGTCAAAAGTGAAGATTACTTCTGCGGGATTATCTACATTTGCTGAGAGCATGCGGTTGAGAATTCTTATGTGGTCATCTCCAAAAGCTGTTCCGCAGGTGGCGACGGCAGTTTTCACGCCCGCGAGATGGCATGCCATGACGTCGGTGTAACCCTCGACTACAACTACTTTCTGGGCTTTCGATATTTCCTTTTTTGCTAAATCGATTCCGTAGAGAACTGAAGACTTGTGGTAAACGGGTGTTTCGGAGGTATTGAGATACTTCGGCCCCTGATCGTCATCAAAAAGTTTCCGAGCGCCAAAGCCAAGTACTTGATTTGATGTATCTCTGATTGGCCAAATCAGTCTCCCTCGAAACTTGTCGTAGAGTCCTCGCTCTCCGCGGGATGCCAGGGAGGCGGTAACAAGCTCGTCTTCGGTGAACCCAAGAACTTTCAAGTGATCGACAAGATTGTTCCAACCCTTCGGGGCAAAACCAACACCGAATAGATCGGCTGCAGCCTTGTCAAAACCACGAGATTTCAGGAAATCTCTTCCAGTGGCGGCCGCATCAGTAGCCAGCTGTTCCTGAAAATATCTAGAAGCCGCGAGGTTGGCCTCAAAGATTCTCGCTTTTTGTCCCTGGTCTGGAACATTAGATCCGGCCTCATAGGTAAGTGTGTAACCAGCTTTTTGGGCTAGGTTCTCCACTGCTTCATAAAAGCTAAGAGATTCCATCTCTTGTAGAAACTTGTAAACATCGCCACCTGCGCCACAGCCAAAGCAGTGGTAAAAACCTTGCAGCGGCCGCACATTAAAAGATGGTGACTTCTCTTGATGAAACGGGCAGAGCCCCTTTAGGCTGCCTGCACTTGCCGGTTTTAGCGCCACGTAGCCGCCGACGACATCGGCAATGTTTACTCGAGCCTTTACTTCCTCGATGTCTCTAGTGCTTATTTTTCCAGCCATTTGATAATCCTATTTAGTCACAAGTTCATGGTGCAGGCTGAGTGCAGAAACGTCAGTTAGGGATGCAACCTGGTCAACTATTACTCGGCGCTGCTGCTCGCTAGTGGTGGCCTGCTGCCACGCGTTGGAGCAATAAGAATCGAGGTGCTTGCCGTTGGCGCGAAGCAAGGCGTCTGCTAGTTCGGTCAAAATGGCTCTTTGCCATTGGTAGTAGGGCTGTCTTTTCTCATCCGTCATCAAATATGCCGAGACAATACCTTTTAGCACTGCGATTTCAGCTCGAACTTCCTGCGGCACCACCAGTGCTCCCTGGTAGCGAACCAGATGCTCCGAGGCATTGGCTAGTTCGGTCTGATCGGTTGTTCTTCGAACAAATGATCCAATTAGCGCACTGGTGAGATTCTTCAGAGTGGCCTGATCAGAAATCGAACCGGCATGAGTTTGTAACCAGTAGCGATTTGAACGCAGTCTGGCCAAAGCCGACTCGAAATCGGAAGAAGATAGATCAGAGCCATCCCAAGCCGCTATTTTCTCCAACAGTCCGGGTTCGGAAGTAAGTGAATTAAGTTCGGAAAGATTGACATATCCAGAAACTACCGCGTCCTCAAAGTCATGAACCGAGTATGCAACGTCGTCTGCGAAATCCATGACTTCTGCCTCAATACACTTACGCGAGGGAGTCGATCCTGACCTGAGAAAATCGAAAACTTCCTTGTCGTCTTGGTAGTAGCCAAACTTAACCGAGTAATCCCCGCCAGATTCTGGTTGCCCCGATTCTCTGCCCCAGGGATACTTACAAGAGGCGTCTAGGGTCGCGCGAGTTAAGTTCAATCCTCGAGAGTTTCCAGTAGCATCAAAAACTTTGGGTTCGATTCTAGATAACAGTCTCAAAGTTTGAGCATTGCCCTCAAATCCTCCAATGTCTTTAGCCCATGCATTCAGCGCCGATTCTCCGTTGTGACCAAAAGGTGGGTGACCCAAATCGTGAGCCAGGCATGCGGTGTCAACGACATCTGGATCGATTCCAAGTTCCTGAGCCATCTCTCTTCCAACTTGAGCCACCTCAAGAGAATGAGTAAGTCTGGTTCTTGCAAAATCACCAGTAGACGGCGAGAGTACTTGGGTCTTGGCGCCGAGTCTTCGAAGCGCGGAAGAGTGCAAAACTCGCGCCCGGTCTCTTGCGAACTCGCCACGTTTTACTGAACCAGCTCGATCTTCTGGAACAAATCTTTCTAAATCCGCCTCTTGATATCCACGAGTAACCACCTATCCACCCGACACATTCAGTTCAGCCTCTAGAAGAGATAGTTTTGCCGCTTCACCAAGCTCTCTCGAGTCCAACCAGTGCTCGGGAAGAGCACAAGACTTGATGCCACCAGCTCTACCCCTCGGGCCTTCTGCCTCATCGCCTGGATACGGCATCGCCCGTTCTAGAGTTCCGAGCAACTGCTCCATTTGCGCGATTGTTTCAACGCTTGCTAGCGAGGCGCGGAAGGAGCCACCAACTGGGTACCCTTTGAAGTACCAGGCGACATGTTTTCTTATGTCCCTACAGGCTCTGAGCTCATCCCCAAAGAATTCGACAAGCAGTAACGCGTGCTGCTTGAATGCATCTGCGACCTCTCCCAAGTTTGGTTGAACCTGTGAATACTCGATGTTGGCATTTGGGTTCTCGAGATAAGAACGAAAAGCGTTTTCTAGATCCGCAAATAGCCATGGCCTACCAAGGCATCCCCTGCCCACCACAACACCATCCACGCCAGTTTGGCGCATCATGTTAACCGCGTCCTGAGCGGACCAAATATCACCATTTCCAAGAACCTGGACATCTGGCAAAGCAGCACGCAGTTCTGCAATAGCGTCCCAATCAGCTTTACCCGAGTAAAAATCTGCCGCGGTTCTTCCGTGCAGGGCAATGGCTGCCACACCTGCGTCTCTGGCGGCCTTACCCGATTCCAAAAAAGTCAAGTGATCGGCATCGATGCCTTTTCGCATCTTTACTGTTACTGGGATATCCCCCGCCGCTCTAACTGCGCTTTGCACAATCGCCTGAAACAAATCCTGCTTCCAAGGAAGCGCCGCTCCTCCGCCTTTTCGTGTGACCTTTGGAACGGGACAGCCAAAGTTTAGATCGATGTGATCAGCGCGGTCCTCGCTCACTAGCATTGTCACGGCATCAGAAATTGTCTTAGGGTCAACTCCATATAGCTGAACCGAGCGAACTTTTTCACTCTCGTGATGACCAATTAGTCTCATTGACTCTTCGGTTCTTTCGACCAGCGCTCTCGAGGTGACCATCTCAGAAACATAAAGCCCGCCGCCAAAACCCTGACAGAGTCTGCGGTAGGCCGTATTTGTTATGCCAGCCATAGGGGCAAGTACTACCGGCACGTCGATGGCAATGTTGCCGTATCTTAAAGCCGGTTTAGTTTGCGCCTGCATGGATGATTAAGCCAACTTCTCAGCCAAGTAACCCTTTAGCTTGTCTAAGGAAACCCTTTGCTGTTCCATGGTGTCTCGTTCGCGAACTGTGACCGCATGGTCCTGTAGCGATTCAAAATCTACCGTGATGCAAAACGGGGTGCCAATTTCGTCTTGCCTGCGGTAGCGTCGACCAATTGCACCAGAGTCATCAAAATCAATATTCCAGCTAGACCTCAGGTCGTTCGCGAGATTTCTAGCAACTGGCGAGAGCTCGTCATTTCGAGAAAGTGGCAATACTGCAGCCTTGACCGGCGCCAGGCGATAATCCAGGCGCAGAACGGTTCTGGTGTCTACGCCTCCTTTGGTGTTTGGGGCTTCGTCTTCGGCGTAGGCGTCAACCAAAAATGCCATAAGAGATCTAGTTAGTCCAGCAGCAGGTTCAATAACAAAAGGCGTCCATCTCTCATTGATGCCTTGGTCGAAGTAGCTTAGGTCAACACCAGATTCCTTGGCGTGAGTTGAAAGGTCAAAGTCAGTTCGGTTAGCAACTCCTTCCAGCTCACCAAACTCACTTCCGGGGAAGCCAAACCGATACTCAATGTCAACAGTTCGCTTGGAGTAGTGAGAGAGCTTTTCCTTGGGGTGTTCAAAAAGTCGTAAATTCTCAGGGTTTATTCCTAGATTCACATACCAGTTGAAGCGCTGTTCGATCCAATACTGGTGCCAGGTTTCGTCGGTTCCTGGTTGAACAAAAAATTCCATTTCCATTTGCTCAAACTCTCGGGTCCTGAAGATAAAGTTTCCCGGGGTAATCTCGTTTCTAAAGCTTTTTCCTATTTGCCCAATTCCAAAAGGCGGTTTCATTCGTGCCGCCCCAAGAACGTTGGCGAAGTTTACGAAAATACCTTGAGCAGTCTCAGGCCGGAGGTAGTGCATGCCTGATTCATCTTCTACCGGGCCCAAGTGGGTCTTTAGCAAACCATTAAATTGCTTTGGCTCGGTCCAGGAATCTTTTGTTCCACAATTAGGGCACGCGATGTCTTTCATGGACGCAGGTGCACGGCCTTTTTTCTCCTCAAAGGCCTCTTCGAGGTGATCTTGACGGAATCGCTTATTGCAGCTGGTGCACTCGATAAGTGGGTCAACAAACTCTTTGACGTGGCCTGATGCTTCCCACACCTTGCGTGGCAAGATAACTGAGGAATCAAGGCCTACGACGTCCTCGCGACTGTTGACAACAGACTGCCACCACTGACGCTTAATGTTTTCTTTGAGTTCAACTCCAAGCGGTCCATAATCCCACGCAGATCTAGTGCCACCGTAGATTTCCCCAGCCGGAAAGACAAATCCTCTGCGCTTTGCAAGCGCTATAGCCGAATCTAACCGATTGGTGGTGGCCAATTTGAACTCCAAAAATATAGACGTGACCCGAACTAGGGCGCAACCCCAGTTTAGTTGGCTAGTTAGCCCTTCGGGCTATCGATTGCCGCTCCGAAGCGTCGCTGCCTCGTTGAATACTGTTCTATGGCCCGCCAAAGCTCCTGGCGGTCGAAATCTGGCCACAATACTTCGCTAAAGACAAGTTCGGCGTAAGCGCTTTGCCACAGCAAGAAATTTGACATTCTTTTCTCTCCCGAAGATCGAACAAAAAGGTCAACGTCCTTGAGTGGATGGGTGGAAAGCAGTTTGCCAAAGCTCTTCTCAGTTACGGATCCAGCTTTTAGTTTGCGCTTAGCAACTAACTCAGTTATTTGGTTCACAGTGTCAACAATCTCAATTCGAGATCCGTAATTCACGCACATGGTCAAAGTCAAAACGTTGTTCTTTTTTGTCATACGCTCGGCAACCTCTAGCTCGTCGATCACACTGGCCCAAAGTTTTGGCCTCCTACCGACCCACCGAATCTTTACTCCCCAGTTGTTTAACTGATCCCTTCGCGCTCGAAGGACATCTTTGTTAAAACCCATCAGGAAACGAACTTCCTCTGGGGATCTCTTCCAGTTTTCGGTAGAGAAAGCGTAGACAGACAATTCCGAAACTCCTGCCTCAATAGCCCCGGCAACCACATCCAGCAATGCTGCCTCACCGGCCTTATGGCCTTCGACCCTGGGAAGACCACGCTTATTAGCCCAACGCCCGTTGCCGTCCATGACGATTGCTATGTGTTTTGGTACTTGAGAGAACTTGGGGACCTTGATCCCTTTTTTGGATACCGGTTGAAACTCCATCATGCTCTTTCTACGTGAGGCATAGATTTTAGGCCGCGTTCAATATGCCACTGACTGTACGCAGCAACGATACCCGATGCGTTTGCTCTCGCGCTTGGTTGCGAACTCTCGGCTAATTCCCAATCGCCAGAAAGTAGCGCTCCGAGAAGAGCCGTCGTCTCAAGTGACATTGAAACAGCACCAATTGGTTTACATTCCTGGCAAACCACAGAACCAACCTGCATTACAAAAGCCGAGTGCGGACCTTTAGTATCACACCTAGCGCAGTCGTCAAAGCTGGGAGCCCAGCCTGCGATTGCCAAAGCTCGCAATAGGTAAGAGTCCAAAATCAAAGATGAGTCGTGCTCCTTGGTGGCTAGGGAACGAAGCGCTCCAACCAGTAGTAGATACTGCTGAGGTGACGACTCTTCCATAGTCAGTCGCTCGGCCGCTTCAACCATTGCGTTAGCAGCAGTGAATGCTCCGTAGTCATCGATTATTGCTCCGCCATATGAGCCAATAGTTTCTACTTGGTTGACAATGTCAAGACTCTTGCCTTCGTAAAACTGTGCATCGACAACCATGAACGGTTCTAACCTTGAACCAAACTTTGAAGCGGTTCTTCGAACGCCTTTGGCAACAGCTCTGATCTGCCCTCGATAGCGCGATAACAAAGTCACAATGCGGTCAGCTTCACCCAGTTTGTGAGTTCGAAGCACAACGGCTTCATCGCGATATACAGGCACTAAACCAGTATCTAACGAGCCAAGGCCCAAGCGCTCACATCAAGAGCGTATGGCGCGATTAACACCAGAAATTACCGCTTTCAGGGACGAGGTCGCGATGTCAGAGTCGATTCCCACTCCCCAAAGAGTCTTACCGGCAACATCGAGCTCAATATATGACGCGGCCTGAGCGTCTCCCCCGGCGCTCATGGTGTGCTCGATGTAATCAAGCAACCTTGTCTCAACGCCTTGGGCTCCAAGAATAGATAGAAATGCAGAGATTGGTCCGTTTCCGGTTCCGGAAACCTCAATTTCCTTGTCACCATCTCGCAACACAATCTGAAGCTTTAGCTCGCCATCCATTTCACTTTCAGTTTTCATGCGCTTTAGCTCGAACCGACCCCACTTGAGTTCTGATTTCTCAATTGGTGCTGGTAGATATTCGTCTTGGAATATCTCCCATAACTTCTCCGAGCTAACCTCGCCACCCTCACTGTCGGTCAGACCTTGAACAACACGAGAGAATTCAATCTGAAGTTTTCTCGGCAGATCCAAGGAATGATCTGATTTGAGTAGGTAGGCAACGCCACCCTTACCCGATTGGGAGTTAACTCGAATAACAGCTTCGTAGCTTCTTCCAACATCCATAGGGTCAATTGGAAGATATGGCACCGCCCACTCAAGCTCGGAAATATCTTTGCCTGATTCGGAAGCGGTTTTCTCCATTGCTTCGAAACCTTTTTTGATCGCGTCTTGGTGTGAACCAGAAAATGCCGTGTAGACCAAGTCGCCTCCATATGGGGAACGCTCGGCAACAGGAAGTTGGTTGCAGTACTCAACGGTTCGCTTGATTTCGTCAATATCGCTGAAGTCAATCTGCGGGTCGATACCTTGAGAAAACAGATTTAAACCCAGGGTAACCAGGTCAACGTTTCCGGTACGTTCGCCATTTCCAAAAAGGCAGCCTTCGATCCGGTCCGCTCCGGCCATGTAGCCAAGCTCAGCAGCGGCAATTGCGGTTCCACGGTCATTGTGTGGGTGAAGAGACAAAATCACGCTCTCGCGCTTTGCGAGCCTTCGACTCATCCACTCAATCGAGTCAGCGTAAACATTTGGTGTAGTCATCTCGACGGTTGCCGGAAGATTTATCACCATCTGCCTATTGGGAGTTGGTGAAATTTCCTCAATCACGGCATTGCAAACCTCTAGAGCATATTCCAATTCGGTTCCGGTGTAACTTTCTGGGGAGTATTCGTAGAACACGTTTGTGCCAGGGAGCGTGTGCTCCAAGGACTTGCACTTTTTTGCTGCGTCAAGAGCTATTTTCTTGATTCCGGCCTTGTCTTGGTTGAAAACTACTTTTCGCTGCAGCACAGACGTGGAGTTATAGAAGTGAACAATGACATTCTTGGCCCCAACTAGTGACTCATAGGTACGCTCGATTAGATGATCCCTGGCCTGGGTCAGAACTTGAATGGTGACATCCTCTGGGATTAGACCGTCTTCGATAAGGACGCGAACAAAGTCAAAATCTGTCTGGCTTGCCGAGGGGAATCCGACTTCAATCTCCTTGTAGCCCATTCGAACCAGCAACTGAAACATTTTTAGTTTGCGATCTGGCGACATTGGGTCAATGAGTGCCTGGTTGCCATCGCGAAGATCTACCGCGCACCAGCGCGGTGTCTTGTCTATGCGCTTTGCAGGCCAGGTGCGATCTGAAAGCTCAAAGCTAAATTGCTCGTGGAAAGGCTTGTAGCGATGCACCGGCATCTTGGAAGGTTTTTGATTGTTTTGCACTTGTGCTCTCCTAAAGATTGTCTGAGTCGGCTAGAACAAAGCTCCGCGACGAGGAAGGCCGTTAGTTAGGCCTCGCCGCGGCCACTAAGTAGTAGCTCAGAGAACACCTGAAGAGGCTAACACTTAAAAGCCCAATTTTCCTAGCTGCTTTGGGTCCCGCTGCCATTCATGAGCGATTTTCACTCGCAACCCGAGAAATACTGGTCCCCCGATAAGGGTCTCTATTTCCTTGCGAGCTCTGGTTCCAACGTCTATAAGCCGGGATCCGCCTTTGCCAAGAACAATGCCCTTTTGGCTGTCGCGCTCTACAAAAATGTTGGCGTGAATGTCGGTGAGGTCGGAATTCTCTCTCTTTTTCATCTCGTCCATCGTTACGGCAAGTGAATGTGGCAGCTCATGCCGAACACCTTCCAACGAGGCCTCTCGAATCAGTTCACAGATTCGAGATTCAATTGACTCGTCAGTGATTGTCTCCTTGGGATAAAGCTCTTCCGAAATCGGCATCATCTCTATTAGCAACTGGGCAAGCTCCCCAAGCTGATCACCCGAAACAGCGGAAACAGGAATGATTTCAACCCAGTCACGTAATTTAGAAACCTCTAGTAGCTGATTGGCTAGTTGCTCTCGATTAACAGTTTCACTCTTAGTTACAATCGCAACGCACTTAGCTTTGGGAAAACTACTTAGTTGCTCGTTGATGAACTTATCGCCTGGGCCAATTTTGTCGCCGGCCGGAAAGCACATTCCAATTACGTCGACTTCTCCGAGGGTAGACGCAACTAAATCGTTGAGCCTTTCCCCAAGCAGGGTTCTTGGTCGATGCAGTCCAGGGGTGTCGACAATAATCAATTGACCGGATTGCAGATGAGCGATACCCCTGATTGCTTTTCTGGTGGTCTGCGGTTTATCGCTTGTGATTGCGATTTTTTCGCCAACAAGAGCGTTTGTGAGAGTTGACTTTCCCACGTTAGGTCGACCCACAAAGGTCACGAACCCAGCGCGAAATTCATTACTCATCTAGTTCGTTTTCCTCAAGTTCTGGCTCGGCTAGCACCTGTACGGAAACAGTTACCAGTCTTTTACCACGGCCCTCAACTCTATCTGCTGTGAGCTCGAGGCCTTTCATGACAACTTGATCCCCGGATTTTGGAAGTCTTCCCAATTCTTT
This sequence comes from Rhodoluna sp., assembly GCA_044239775.1. GTDB lineage: Bacteria > Actinomycetota > Actinomycetes > Actinomycetales > Microbacteriaceae > Rhodoluna. The sequence goes on from JBIIAT010000001.1 coordinate 76,339, forward strand.
TGTGAACCAACCGCCAACCGAATCTACGTCATCATCCTCAAGTTCGATCTCTAGTAGCTCTCCCAGGTCAAATAGTGGGAAGCGGGCGTTAACGCGATAGGAATCCTCTCCGAGCTTCTCTACATCCGGGATCTCGGTATCGTATTCGTCTGCAATGTCTCCTACCAGCTCCTCGATGACATCTTCCATGGTCACCAGCCCCGCAACGCCACCATACTCGTCAATAACGACGGCGATGTGAGTGGAGCTTTGCTGCATGTCTTGCAATAGATCCTTCAAGGGCTTGGACTCCGGGACAAATATCGCACCGCGCGCTATGTCCTCGGCTGTTTTTTGAAACATCAGCTTCGGACTTTCGTGAAGAATTCTCGCAACATCTTTGAGGTACAAGATGCCAAGCACGTCGTCGGTGTTTTTCCCAGTAACTGGAAGCCTGGAGTATCCACTGGAAAGGAACATGGTCATGGCACTATCGAGATTAGCGTCCGAAGTTATTGTTGCGATGTCAATTCTTGGAACCATCACCTCACGGGTGATTGTTTCAGAGAAGTCTTCAACGGATTCAATGAGCTCCTGCTCATACTCCTCCGCTTCGGTGGCATCCACCTGCTTTCTCGAGAAAACCTTTCCAATGAAGGCGAACCTTTTACTCTCCGACAAGTTGACTGCTCTCACTTTCGTAGTACTGCTTGAGTATCGATTTTTGAATCCCGAACATCTCAAGTTCCTCTTCTGTATCTACATGATCAAAGCCGAGAAGATGCAACACGCCATGTGTGGTCAACAAAAGAACCTCGTTTATTGTTTCATGACCTGCTGCCACGGCTTGCTTTTCGGCAACTGTTGGGCAAATCACGATGTCCCCTAGCAGTCCCGCAGGAGTCGGCTCGGACTCAGTTCCTGGACGAAGCTCGTCCATTGGAAAACTTAGAACATCGGTTGCACCCGGTTCATCCATCCACTGCAAGTGAAGTTGCTCCATGGCTTTCTCGTCAACAAAGATTATGGATAGTTCAGCGGCCGGATGTATTCTCATATGGTCTAGGGCAAACTCCGCAAGTCGTAAAACCCTAACCTCGTCAATTGCGAAGTTAGTTTCGTTTGATACTTCAATACTCAACTAGTTTGCCTTCTTGGCGTCTGCTGCGTCCGCTTTATCGTAAGCATCAACGATTTTTCCCACCAATGGGTGCCTAATTACATCCGAGGAGCTCATCTTCGAGAAATATACGTCATCAACATTTGCTAGGACTTTGGATGCAACGCGTAACCCGGAAACTCCACCAGGTAAGTCAATCTGTGTGATGTCACCTGTTATTACCATCTTTGAGTTGAATCCCAATCGAGTTAGAAACATCTTCATTTGCTCGGCGGTTGTGTTCTGGGCTTCGTCCAAAATGATAAATGAGTCGTTTAGGGTTCGACCTCTCATGTATGCAAGAGGAGCCACCTCGATAGTGCCCGTTGCAATCATCTTGGGAACCGCGTCAGGATCAAGCATCTCGTGCAGTGCATCAAACAGCGGTCGTAGATAAGGGTCGATTTTTTCGCTCAAAGTGCCCGGCAGGAACCCAAGCCTTTCACCGGCCTCGACAGCTGGCCTGGTCAAAATTATTCGAGATACTTCTTTTCTTTGAAGGGCCTGAACCGCCTTGGCCATCGCGAGGTAGGTCTTACCTGTTCCAGCAGGTCCAATTCCAAAAACAATCGTGTTTTTGTCGATGGATTCGACGTACTCTTTTTGCCCAGAAGTTTTTGGACGGATTGACTTTCCTCGGGAACTCAGAATGCTTTGAGACAACAGGTCGGGCTCTGTTCTTCGAAGATCTGCTGGCGTTACCTCTCTTCCGGAGGTTACCGCAGTTATGATCTGAGTCAGCCTTTGTTCAGCAAGAGCCACCGAAGTTTTCGGCCCAGAAATCTCCACTTCGTTTCCGCGAGCAGTAAACCGAACATCCGGAAAACTCTCCTCGATTGTTCTAAGCAGTTTGTCTTCAGGGCCAAACACGAAAATCGGGTCTACCCCAGAAATTTCGATGACAATCGTTTTTGAATCTTTTGATTCGAAGGTGGTCAAGAGCCATCCTTAGGGTTTTCGGAAAGAACATGAGCGTGGGCATGAAATATGGTTTGGCCAGCTTCTGCTCCGGTATTGAACTGAAGCTTAAATGATCCATTGGTGTATTCACCGGCAAGCTTGACCGCCAAGCTCATCAACTCAGAAAGCTGTGCTGGATTTGTGGCTGACAGCTCAGCAACATCTCGGTAATGCTTTTTTGGGATAACCAGCAGGTGCACTTTGGAAAGTGGTGCAATGTCCTTGAACGCGATTAGGTTCGCAGTTTCGGCAATCAAGTCAGAGGAAATGTCCCCAGATACGATTTTGCAAAAGATGCAGGATGCTTCGGTCATAGTATTCAGTCTAGTTTTAGCTAGCTCTAGCTCCAATTTCCCAGCTTCGCTTGAATGTAAGAAACCACGGCTACACCTGCTGTGGAAGTTCTGAGGATTCCACTTCCTAAGCTAACCAAAGCTCCTCCGGCACCGTGCATAGCTTGAAGCTCCTTATCAGAGATTCCGCCTTCAGGGCCAACCACTAGGGCAATAGAGTCGTTGCCAGAAAGCTCCACGCTAGTAATTGAAGTCTTGGCTGTTGGGTCCAAAACAAGGCAAATGTCGAAGCTCTTGAGCCTGGCTAGTAGTTCCTCGGTTCCAAGAACTGGTTCTACTTTGGGTATGAAGGCTCGAAGCGACTGTTTGGCGGCTTCGGTTGCAATTGATTGCCAGCGGAGCTGACCTTTGATTTTCTTATCGTGTTTCCAGATTGAAACAGAACGCTCTGCTTGCCAAGGAATCACATTATCGATCCCTAGTTCGGTGCAGGCCTGGACTGCGAGCTCATCTCTGTCTCCTTTGGCCAGCGCTTGAATCAATGTCAAGGAAGGTTTTGGGCGCTCTAGCTGTTCAATTGCGGATACTTCTAGTTCCAAAAACTCCTTGGTCACCAAGGTAACTTTTCCACGCAGCTTGGTGCCTTGCCCGTCGCTGACTGCTATTGCCTCACCTGGTTGCATTCGCTTGACAGAAAGAGCGTGTTTTGCTTCGGGTCCTGAAATCTTTACCTTAGATCCGACGGAAACATCGGAAGATATTGGAGAAATAAAGAGTGGCTCAACCACGGCGTCTTCCCTGGAACGATCCAGATTTTCTTGGAACTAGTCCCGCGCTGTCGGACTTTCTTATTCCAGCAAGAGTCCTAAATAGCTCCTTCTGCTTGGAGTCCAATTTGGTAGGAATTTTGACAGACAGAGTAACTACCAAATCGCCTCGGCCGGATTGGCGCAATCTGCCAAAGCCTTTTCCTTTGACAGTTACTGTCTCCCCACTTTGCGCACCCGCAGGAATCTGAATGTCAATTTCACCATCGAAAGTCTTCACCTTGACCAAAGTTCCAAGAACTGCTTCGTGTAACGGTAGCTCCAGCTCGCAGGTCAAATCATCTGCTGACCGTCCAAAAAACTGATGTGGTGCAATAGAAATATCTACATAGAGATCCCCACTAGGTCCTCCGCCAAATCCAACTTCTCCAGAACCTGCCAGTTGAAGACGGATTCCGTCTTCAACTCCAGCTGGAATCTTGAGTTCGATATCGCGGCGCGCTCGAACTCTTCCCTGGCCGCGGCAATCCAGGCATGGCTCAGGGATTACATGACCATATCCGCGACATGAGCCACATGGGCTTGAGGTAACCATCGCCCCTAGTAAAGAGCGAACTTGAGTTTGTACTTGTCCGCTTCCTTGGCAAATGTCACACAATCTAGGGCTGGTGCCTGGTTTGGCGCAACTACCGTTACAGGTGTCGCATAGAACTGCAGTGTCAACTGGAATGGATTTTTCCACTCCGAATATGGCCTCGTCAAAATTTAGCTCCACACGCAACAGCGCATCTTGGCCTCGCTCTGCTCTTGATCTTGGACCACGCTGCCCACCACCGCCAAAGAATGTTTCAAAAATGTCCCCAAAGCCAAAGCCTTGGGTTTCTCCGCCCATGTCATACCGGCGCCTTGCTTGATCATCTCCTAGAACCTCATAGGCGTGAGTTACCAGCTTGAATCTCTCCTGAGCCTCCTGAGAATCGTTGACATCAGGGTGAAGCTCGCGGGCTAACTTACGGTAAGCCTTCTTGATTTCTTCGGTAGAGGCATTTTTTGATATTCCAAGCACCTCATAGTGATCTGACAAGTTCTAAGAGCCTCCGAGGGATTGTGTGAGATATCTCGCAACGGCGCGAACAGCTCCTATGTTTGAGGAGTAGTCCATTCTGGTTGGACCAATTACTCCAACCTTGGCAATCTCACTACCCGAGCTTTCATAGCCAGAAACAACAATCGAAGCATTCGATAATGCATCGATACTGTTTTCGCGTCCGATACTCAAGGACACTCCGTGCTGATCTGCCTGCATACCAGAAATCAGCTTCAGTAAAACCACCTGCTCTTCAATAGCTTCTAGAACAGGAGAAATGCTGCCAGGAAAATCCTGCTCTCGTCTGGCCAAATTTGATGTTCCAGCCAAAAGCACTTTTTCTTGGTTGTTAGCTTCAACCAATAAGATCAATTCACTAATGATTTTCTCGGTGACTTTTTGGTCACCAGCGGATTGCTTTGATTTCAATGCCTTCATCAATTCAGACACCATTGCAAGTGGCTTTCCGGCAACTGAATCATTTAGCAAATTTCTTAGCTTCTCGATTGCCAACAGATCGTAACCACCGGGCACGTCAACTACTTGTTGCTGGATTCGACCAGAATCGGAAATTAGCATCAGCAGAAGCTTCTTCTCGTCTATCGCGATGAGTTCAACATGCCTCACTGATGCTCTTCCAAGACTTGGATACTGAACCAGTGCGACCTGATTCGTAAGCTGGGAAAGCAACCTCACGGTATGCCCGAGGGTTTCATCCAAATCAGAACTCTTGGATAGGAAACCTTCAATCGCTGCCCGTTCGGCATTGCTTATTGGCTTAACTTCACTGAGCCTGTCGACAAACATGCGATACCCCTTGTCGGTGGGCACACGGCCGCTTGAAGTGTGTGGAGCAGCAATTAACTCTTCTTCTTCAAGAATTGCCATGTCGTTTCGAATAGTGGCCGCTGATACGCCGAAAGCGTGGCGCTCGACCAGTGATTTTGATCCAACCGGCTCTCGAGATTGAATGTAGTCCGAGACGATGGCCTTGAGAACTTCCAGGGGTCTTTCCGAAATCAAGCTCAATCACCTACTCTTTAGCACTCAATGGTCCTGAGTGCCAATATTACCTGCAAGTTGATGCAAATAGTCAGGCTGTTAGCTTGCGAACCACCGCGTCCGCAAGCAGTCGTCCACGGATAGTAAGTTGCAGCTGACCACTAAGTGCGCTTCGCCCGTCAATTAAGCCATCTGCAATCAGTTCCGAAATAACCTGCTCAGATCCAGAGTTCAAGATCTTTAGATCGGCAAGGCTCATTCCGGAAGCAGTTCTTGATTCTAAAAGGACTCGCTCCAAGGTGGAGGATGAAGCATCGAGCAGCTCTCTTCCGGATGCTGGAGACACAAACTGCTCTAGCTTTGAAGCGTAAGTCAGGGGGTGTTTCTGGTTCCACCAGCGCACTGAACCAAGGTGTGAGTGTGCTCCAGGTCCATAGCCCCACCAGTCCTGACTGCTCCAGTAAGCGAGGTTATGACCTGATTGCAATTCACTTGATTTGGCCCAGTTGCTGATTTCATACCATTGGTATCCGGCCTCAGCTAAAAGAGAATCAGTCAACTCGTATTTTTCTGCCTGCAAATCCTCGTCTGGCTCCGGAAGCTCTCCAGATGCAATCTGACGCGCAATTTTTGTTCCAGGCTCGACAATCAACGAATAGGCAGATATGTGGCCGGGGTCTAAATCAATTGCCTGCCTTATTGATCGCTCCCACTGAGGCAAAGTTTCAGATGGTGCTCCATAGATTAGATCCAACGAGGTTTGAAAACCTAGCTCTTTTGCAATTGCAATGGCAGCGGCAACATTATCCGGATTGTGAGTTCTGTCTAGAACAGCGAGCACTTCATCAACTGCGGATTGCATTCCAATTGAGACTCTATTGAACCCAGATTCTCTAAGCAGCCCAAGCTTTTCCTCCGTCACGGTATCTGGGTTAGCCTCGAAGGTTATCTCTGCTTCCTTCTCGAATCCAAACTCCGCTTCCAAGGCGTTCAACATGGAAATTAGATCTGAGGCCGGAAGTAAGGTTGGAGTTCCGCCGCCAAAAAACACGGTGGTTAGTTTGCGATTTGGCGCTTTCGAAATATTTAGGGCCTGGCCTGAAAAGACAATTTCCGATATCAGCGATTTCGCATAATCGCTTTGCTTCAAGGTGCCAAGCTCTAGGGCCGTATAAGTGTTGAAGTCACAGTAACCACACCGGGTCGTACAAAAAGGTATGTGAACGTAGGCATGAAAAGTTCTGTTACTTGATCCGAGCAACTCATGCTCTGAAAATAGGCCATTTTCTGGCGCTTTGGTTTCTAAGGAAAGTGAGTGCGCCAATTACTTGCTTTTCTTTTCGCCCTTTTTTTCGCCGTCAGAGGATAAAGCGGCGATAAACGCCTCCTGGGGAACTTCAACTCTTCCAACCATCTTCATGCGCTTTTTTCCCTCTTTTTGCTTTTCAAGAAGCTTGCGCTTACGGGAGATGTCTCCTCCATAGCACTTTGCCAGAACATCTTTGCGCATAGCGCGAATAGACTCCCTGGCTATGATTCTTGCTCCAATAGCTGCCTGAATTGGAACCTCAAACTGTTGGCGTGGAATAAGCTCGCGGAGCTTTCCTGTGATCATTACTCCGTAGGCGTATGCCTTGTCCTTATGAACGATGGCACTAAATGCATCTACCTGTTCACCCTGGAGCAGTAGATCAACTTTGACTAGATCTCCCTCAGCAAGTCCAACTTCCTCGTAATCCAAGGATCCATAGCCTTGAGTTTTGCTCTTTAGCTGATCAAAGAAATCGAAGACAATCTCCGCTAGAGGCAATGTATATCTAAGCTGCACCCGATCTTCGCCGAAATATTGCATGTCAATCATCACACCACGTCTTGATTGACAAAGCTCCATTATTGTTCCAACGTAATCTTTGGGAGACAAGATTGTTGCCTTCACCATGGGCTCAAGAACTTTCTTGATTTTTCCACCAGGAAATTCACTTGGGTTGGTAACTGTTACTTCTTTTCCATCTTCTAGTGTCACTTGATAGACAACCGAGGGTGCTGTCGCTATTAGGTCTAGACCAAATTCTCTTTCAAGGCGTTCCGTAACAATCTCTAGGTGCAAAAGTCCTAGAAAGCCGCAGCGAAAACCAAATCCCAAGGCCACCGATGTTTCAGGCTCGTACACTAGCGCTGCATCAGAAAGCTTGAGTCGATCTAACGCCTCGCGAAGGACCGGGTAATCTGATCCATCAATTGGATACACTCCAGAAAAAACCATCGGAAGCGGTTCGGAGTATCCAACCAGAGCCTGACTTGCGGGCTTTACAACGGTAGTAACAGTGTCGCCAACTTTAGACTGACGAACATCCTTTACCCCGGTGATTAGGTAACCCACCTCACCAACTCCAAGACCATTGGTGGGTTCTGGCTCTGGTGAGCTGACCCCGATCTCAAGTAGCTCATGCACGGCACGAGTAGACATCATCTGAATTTTCTCGCGCGGAGAAAGCTTGCCATCAATCATTCGAACATAGGTAACAACTCCGCGGTAACTGTCGTAAACCGAATCGAAAATCATGGCCCTTGCTGGAGCGTTTGGATCGCCAACTGGAGCTGGAACTAAATCAATGATCTTATCCAATAATTCCGAGACGCCAATGCCGGTTTTTCCGGAGACTCTCAGGCAATCGGCTGGGTTACCCCCAATCAGTGAAGCTAGCTCTTCGGCATACTTTTCTGGTTGCGCGGCTGGCAGGTCGATCTTGTTCAGCACAGGAATGATGGTTAGTTCGTTCTCCATTGCTAAATACAAATTGGCAAGAGTTTGTGCTTCGATGCCCTGGGCAGCATCTACTAGCAAAATCGCTCCCTCGCAGGCAGCTAGTGACCTAGAAACCTCATAAGTGAAATCGACGTGGCCTGGGGTGTCAATCATGTTTAGAGCAAACACTTTTCCGCCAAACTCCCACGGCATTCGAACCGCCTGGGATTTGATGGTTATGCCTCGTTCGCGCTCAATGTCCATGCGATCTAAATACTGAGCCCTCATTGATCGGTCATCCACTACCCCGGTTAGCTGAAGCATGCGATCGGCCAGAGTTGACTTGCCGTGATCGATGTGGGCGATAATGCAAAAATTGCGAATCGACCCAGGGTCCGTCTTGGACGGTTCCAGCATGGATTTGGCGCGTGGCGTCAAGGGCGTATATTCCTAAAGATTATGAAGGGTGGGGCTTCGCTCTATTGTCCCATAAGCCAATGGCCCAAGCAGTTAGCTAGCAAGGACCCAAGAACCAGTTGCCTAAGCCAACTCCTAGCTAGTAAGCTTGGCAAAGTTGGGTTTCCCCAAAACGAAAGAAAAATAAATGGCAAATATCAAGTCTCAAATCAAGCGCATCGGCACCAACATCAAGGCTACCGAGCGAAACCGAGCCGTTAAAAGTGAGCTCAAGACTGTCGTGCGTGCTTCCCGCGAGGCAACCGCTTCAGGGGATAAAGCTACCGCTGCTGCTGCTCTGGCAACTGCCAGCCGCAAGCTGGACAAGGCTGTTTCAAAGGGAGTAATTCACAAATCCCAGGCAGCTAACCGAAAGTCGGCACTTGCTAAGAAGGTTGCTGGCCTAAAGTAACCAAGAATTTATAAATACACCGAGGTCATCTGGCCTCGGTGTTTTTTTGTCCTCTGTTGGCAAGTAGCAAAACCAGTTTCTCCAGTGCATAAATGGGATCTCTTTCAAATCCTTTAACGGCGGCATCCGTGCTGGCAACTGCCATAACTGCCTCGGCTAAGCCATCCTCGCTCCAGCCTGCAAGATCTTTTCTTGCTCTTTCGATCTGCCAGGGCTGAGCTCCTACGGTGGAAGCACTTGCATACTTATTGCCATAAACCTTTGCCATTAATCGAATCTTCATCGAAAAAGCGGCCACAACTGGTACCGGGTCAGCTCCGGTGGCAAGTGCGTGTCGAAGTAAAGCTAATGCCTGTGCAGCTTGTCCCGACAAGGCTGCATCCGCAACTTTGAAAGCATTGGTTTCGACTCTTCCACCGTAATACTTGTCGACTGTTGCTTCGTCGATATTCGTGGATTGGTCGGACAACAACTGTGTGCAGGCAGCAGCCAATTCTGCAAGGTCATCCGCAAAAGCATCAGATAAAGCCCTGACTGCCCCTGCGCTAACTTTTCTTCCGTCTACCGAAAGCTCAGCTTGGATAAAGGCCACTCTTTCGGTCTCCTTCTTGATTTCAAGACAGGCAATCTCAACTGCTTGGTCGCTAGCGCGAATTGCGTCCACTAACCTTTTTCCCCTGACGCTAGATGAGTTGTGACGCAGTATCAAGGTCGTGTCAGTGCTAGGTGCCTCAAGAACTGCCAGTCCTTCTTCAATGAATGCGTCGGTACATTTCTCAATCCCGCTGATGATCACCAATCGTGTGTCCATAAATAGCGAAGGACTAGAAACGGCAGCTAATTGACCTGGAAGGTACTCCGAAGCCTCAATTTCATGAATCTCAAGACTCGCGTTATCTTTTCTTAGTTGCTCACGAATTGAACGAATCGCTCGATCGGCCAGATACTGTTCAGGCCCTGACACAAAAACTACTGGAGCTGCTTTTGCACTACGCCAGTTAACCTGTTTTGCTTTGCCCACCCTCCAAGCCTACCTACCGGTGGCGGACCAACTCAGGCTGTTTTGACTCAGTCCTACAGAGATAGCCCCGAGCGAATCTGTGTAAAAGCTAAGAAGTGGCGATGTTTACAAGCTTTGGTGCCCGGACAATAACGTTCTTGATGGTCTTACCCTCGAGTGCCTTTTTTACCACTGCTGAAGCCATCGCCATCCTCTCCAGATCAGATTCGGAGATTTCAGGAGAGACTTCAAACTTGTCGCGTAGCTTTCCATCTATTTGCACAACTGCGATCAAGCTCGTTTTCACAAGCAGTGCTGGTTCCGGCTTTTTGAATCCAGCAAGAGCGACTCCTGGCTGGAAGCCAAGTAGTTGCCACATGTCCTCCGCTGTGTAGGGGGCAAACAAGCTAAGCGCCTTGGCTACCGTCTCTGCTGCTTCGCGAACGGCAGGGTCCTTAGGGCCAGGCTTTCCATCAATAGCTTTACGTAAAGCGTTAACAAGCTCCATGATTTTGGCAACACCAACATTGAACTTAAATGATTCAATCTGTTCTGGGAACTGTTGCAAGAAAAGATGAGTTGCTCTTCGAAGCTCAACATTCCCTGAGGCAAAATCAATTCCGGGGTCACTTTCAACTTCGCCAGCGCATCGCCAAGCACGGGCTAAAAACTTTGAGCTTGCTGCCGGCGAGACATCGGCCCAGTCAATGTCGTCCTCTGGTGGGCCGGCAAATGCCATTGTTAGTCGCACGGCATCAACTCCGTGCTCGTCTAGCTGTTCTGACAAACGAACTAGGTTGCCACGGGACTTGCTCATCGCAGAACCGTTCATCTGAACCATGCCCTGATTTAGCAATCTAGTAAATGGTTCTTCGAATTCTAGATGACCCAAGTCATGCAGCGCTTTGGTGAAAAAGCGTGCATACAACAAATGCAATATCGCGTGAGTGACTCCACCAACGTATTGATCAACCGGTGCCCACTGCTTGGCCTCTGATTTGGAGAAAGCTTCGGTGGTTGATTGAGGCGATAAGAATCTAAGGAAATACCAAGAGGAGTCAACGAAGGTGTCCATAGTGTCGGTATCGCGCTTGGCGGGGCCGGCGCACTTTGGGCATGGCACATTCACCCAATCAGATGCTGCTCCAAGCGGTGATGTCCCCTTTGGGGAAAGGTCTAACCCTTTGGAGTCTGGAAGCTTTACGGGAAGCTCAGATTCAGGAACGGGAACTTCACCACAAGCGTCGCAGTAAAAAATCGGGAATGGGGTTCCCCAGTACCGCTGCCTGGAAATCAACCAGTCTCGTAGGCGGAAATTCTTGGCAGTTTTACCTGTCCCTGCTGTTTCCAATGTTGCGGTGATTTTCTTGATGGCGTCAGCCTTGTTCAAGCCATTGAGATCTCTCGAGTTCACCAAAACCCCATCACCGGTTGTTGCTACTCCGGACTCGGATGGATCTGGCTCTCCGGTATCAACTACCACCTGCACAGGCAAACCGTTTGTCTTGGCGAAATCTAGATCCCTCTGATCGTGAGCTGGCACCGCCATGATTGCACCGGTTCCATAGTCAGCCAACACATAATCCGCCACCCAAATTGGAATACGCTCACCATTGACTGGATTGACTGCGAACCTGCCTAGGTCTACACCGTTTTTTGGTCTATCTGTTGCCAAACGCTCGATGTCGTTAGTTTTCTTAGTAGCTTCCAAAAAGTCCTGGAACCTCATGCGCACCTCAGGACTACAGCCAGCTGCAAGTTCTGCTGCCAAATCAGAGTCTGCTGCTACCACCATGAATGTTGCACCAAATAAAGTGTCGGGTCTCGTGGTGTAAACCTCAATTGGCTCAGCTCTTGATTCAATGTCAAATTTGACTACCGCACCAAAAGATCTACCAATCCAGTTGCGTTGCATGGAAAGAACTTTTTGAGGCCAGGCGCCCTCTAAAGTTTCAAGGTCGTCAAGCAATCTGTCGGCGTAGTCAGTGACCTTGAAATACCACTGCGTAAGGGCTTTTTTGGTAACGGCAGTGTCGCACCGCTCACAAAGACCTTGGACTACCTGCTCGTTTGCAAGAACAGTCTGGCAAGAAGGGCACCAGTTCACGTTGGAGTTTTTGCGATATGCCAAACCTTTTTTGTAAAACTCTAAAAACAGCCACTGGTTCCACTTGTAATACTCCGGGTCGGAAGTAATAAGAACCCGATCCCAGTCGAAGCTGCAAGCGTATCTGCGCATGGAAGCTTTTTGCTGGGCGATGTTGTCGTAGGTCCAATCTCTTGGATCTAGGCCTCTTTTGATTGCTGCGTTTTCTGCCGGCAAACCAAAAGAGTCCCAACCTATTGGGTGCATGACGTTGTAGCCCTGCTGAATCCAATACCTAGCAATAACGTCTCCAAGAGCGTAGGCCTCGGCGTGACCCATGTGTAGATCCCCAGAGGGGTAAGGAAACATGTCCAGAACGTACTTCTTGGGTCTTTTGTCGTCTTTTTTTCCAGAGTCAAATGGCTTTAGCTCGTCCCAAACAGGCAGCCACTTATCGGCTAACGCCTTAGCGTCATACTGCTCTGACTCGGTCGACACTCTAATACTCCTGCTGATTTACGAACTTGCTAGTAAAGGCTACCAAGAGCCAAGCAAAGTATTACTTGTTTGCTGTGGGCCAAAAGGCAATAGCCACGGTGATTGTTAAAGCAAAAAGAGGGATCGTACCTAAAGCTGGATTTCCCTGCCAAGCCAACAAAGTTAACCCTCCCAGTACTGCGAGGAAACCTACCACCCAAGACTTGCCAATCTTTTTCATTCGAAACAAAATTGCCAGCACAGGCCCAACAAGGCATATAGCGATTAGACCGAAAAAGATGCTGGTGACAACTAAAGCTAATGACTCCAAGTTTTGCCTCCAAGGGTTCTAAGAAGTGCGTCTGCTTTGAGCATAGTTTCTTGCAGTTCCTGATCTGGATTGGAGTCAATGGTGATTCCCCCACCCACGCCCAGACTGGCAAGACTTCCTTCAAACACCAATGTTCTGATGGTCATACCCAAATCGGCTGAGCCGTCAAAACCTAGATATCCAATGGCGCCAGAATATGCACCGCGTGGGCCAGCTTCTAGCTGCTCAAGAATCTCCATCGCTCTAATCTTCGGAGCTCCAGTCATTGACCCCGCTGGAAAGCAAGCCTTTAGCGCGGTAACTGCATTTTGACCTTGCTGTAAAGTTCCAGACACGGTGCTAACTAGTTGATGAACTGTTGCGTAAGATTCAACGTCAAAGAGTTTGTCCACGACCACTGACCCGGGTTCACATACTCTTCCTAAATCATTTCTCATCAGGTCGACAATCATGAGATTTTCTGCCTGCTCTTTTTGGTTTTCTCTTAGTTCTTTGGCAAGCAACTCGTCCTCGACTGGAACTAGAGATCTTGGCCTGGTTCCCTTGATGGGTTTGCTCGATATTTTCCCCTCAGTGGTAACCTTCAGGAATTGCTCGGGTGAAGAGCTGACAATCTCACGTTTGCCGATTTTGATGTAACTTCCGTAAGGAGCTGGGTTTTTTTCCCTGAGAGTCAAAAAGGTCTTAAGTGGATCAGCGTCGTGTTCAATCAGAATCTGATTCGTCAAACAAAGCTGATAAACATCGCCTGAGGCGATGTGATCTTTGCATTGGCCGATTAGCTCAAGGTACTTTTCTGGCGAATGTCGAAGCTTGCTAGAAATAATCTTGGGTTCTTTGGTTAGTTGGGTGTAAGAAGCCAACTCGCCGCCAACCAAGGTCAGGCGCAACAGCGCTGCTCGGTGCCAGTTGTTAAACTCCGCCTCGGTCTCAAACAATCCAATGAAATACATGTGTCTATCACGGTGATCAAAAACCATGGCTCTATCAACGACCATCAACTCGGCAACCGGTTCAATGGACTGACTATCGCGAGCGCCAGAGAGCATCTCGTAGCCAAGGTATCCAACTAACCCCGGCCTGAAGCTAAAGGGAATCTCTTGTTCTGGGACGCTAGCTATGGAGAGCTTCAGCTTGGCCAGATAGTTGGAAATTTCTCCTAGAGGGTCCTGCCCCAACTTGAGAATTGAACCCGCTGAGCCGATTATGGATACCGGCTCATCAGGGTGGGTTGATCTATCAAGCCAGAAGCTGTTTGGGTCTTGTCTGTGGATAGACAAGAAGACATCCGCTGGGTTCACAAAGCCTCTTAGCTTTGCTAGCTCTAGACGCAAAATGGCCACCTTGTGTGAGATTGGTTTTGGGGGTTATAAAAGCTCGTACTCTATAGATTAGACCAACGCCTATAGGAGTAATGGATGAGTGTTCTGGGGGATTTTTACCGCCTGGAAAATGCAGAACTTAAACCTCTGATTGTTTCAAGTCCCGAAGTTCAGCTCAAAGTTGCTGATTCCTGGTTGGTTGAAGATGGCGCTGTGAGATCCTTGCAGGCTCACTTCGATCGATTCGCTAACTGGGTAATCGCCGAAGATCCTTCGCAGCAATCACTTTTGGCAGGTTTCTTTGCTGAAGTAAAGCGCCTTACCCCTCGTGAGGGTAGATGGTTTCCAAGGATTGAATATCACGGCGAGCAAGAGCCTTCGGACAGGTTGCACCTAAGGCTTCGTAGGGCGCCAGAGCAAATTGAGTCACTGGTGTTATGGCAATACCCAGACGCTGATCCCAGGCAAGCACCGCTTGTGAAAGGTCCTGACCTTTCGCTTTGCCAGCAGCTAAGACGTCACGCCAACATGAACGGTGCTGGCGAAGCGGTGATTACCGACTCAGGGGGATTCGTTGCTGAAGGTGCACTTAGCGCCTTGGTCTGGTGGCGCGGTAATGTGCTTTGTTCCTCGGATGATCAAACCAATTGGCTGCCTTCAATAACAAGGCAAGATCTTTTTCAGTTAGCCAGTCAAATGGGCATTGAAACCAGGGTTGAGAACATCAAGCCGGAGGATTTAGTGAAGTTTCCTATTTGGGCGCTTAGTTCTCTAAATGGAATTGTTCCGGTTACTTCCTGGGTGGGATTCGCCGATGAGCTACCTACTTCAGCGCAGTTGGAGCCATTTACTAAGCGATTAAAGCTTCTTAGCACTCAGGTTGGCTAGAGCCACACAGTAAATTCCAACGTTTCTGTGGCAGGATTAACAGCGTGAACGAAGCTCTCGACTGGTTGCTGGCCTTAGTCCAAGGCGTTGATCCTGTTTGGCGAAATGTTGCTGCTGGAGTCGCAATCATGCTCGAGACTTCGTTATTTATTGGCCTGATCATGCCTGGGGACACCGTTGTGCTTGTGGCATCAACCGGTGTGGTTGATCTCCCGGATTTCTTTTGGCTCATTGGGGCTGTTTTACTCGGCTCCTTGATTGGCGAGACTATTGGCTTTTTTATTGGAAGACTCTTTGGTGATCGAATCAGGGCCTCCAAGCTAGGTCAGCGCTTTGGTGAAGAGAATTGGCAACGAGCTGATATCTTCGTCGAGAAACAAGGTGGGCCAGCCGTAGCAATCTCTAGGTTCCTGCCGGTGCTGCACTCGCTGGTGCCAGTTGTTGCTGGAGCAGCCAAGATGAGATACAAAACCTTTATCTCCTGGACCTTTGCCGCCTGCTTCGTCTGGGCTACTGTCTACGTTGCAATTGGCTACATCGCCAGGGCCAGCTACGAACAGGTGGCCTCAAACTTCAAATTTGGCGCTTTTATCTTTGTGGGAATCATCGCCCTGTTCATTGTCTTGATCCACTTTGCCAAGAAGAAGATCTCCAAGGCTGCCGACAAGATGATTGCCGAGGACTCTCCAAAGGCCTAATTTGGGCCCTGGATAGGCCGATTTTTGATTGTCGGCTGATACCCATACACTAATTATTCGAACACTTGTTCGAATAATTAGGACATCATGGGGCAAGCAAATGATCAGGGTAGACGAGTCAATCCAGGTAGCAACTAACCAAGCCGGGGAACCGGTGGGCTTTAGCTGGCGAAATGGTAGCTATCAAGTGATCACTAAACCAGTTCGTTGGTTTTCCAGAAAGAACTGGTGGGACGAATCTGCCAGGGCCCAGCGCGGTATCGGTGCCGGGGTTTTAGAGCTTGAGATGTGGCGACTAAGTGCCAGCAAGGAAAATGCCTCCCCTGCTCAGTTCGAACTAATCCACACCGAAGCAACTAACAGCTGGCAGCTACTTCGAATATTTGGATAGCAATGTCATTTACTCACCTAAACGTATCCTCTGCTTACTCGTTTCATTTTGGAACGGCTAAGCCTGACGAGCTTGCCAAAGCAGCAAGCAGTCTAGGTTTTGATGCGCTCGCGATAACGGATCTAAATGGTCTCTATGGTGCTGTAAAGCACATCGGTGCTTGCCTAAAGCAAAACATTCAACCAATAGTCGGAGTTCGACTAAGTGTTCAAAATAAAGGGACCGTAACAATTATTGCCAGGGGTAATAACAATGGCGCTGGCTGGGCAGCTCTTTGCAGAATCATTTCTGCCGCACAGAAAAAAAGCAAAAAAGAAGTGGCTATTTCTCAAAAAGATTTAGCTGCGTTAATGGCAACAGAAAACAAGGCCAACTGCACCATATTGCTTGGCCCCGATTCTGATTTTGGTCAGGCAACAATATTTGCTAACGCTACCGAGGCTGCCAAGAAGCTTCTGGGGTGGCAAGAACTACTTCCTTACAAATCAGCACTTGCGGTTGAAATAGTTTCACACCTGACTGAACCAGGAACTAACTACTCCACCATGCAGGCTAAAAGAATGCTCCAACTTGCTAAAACATTTGGCATTACACCGGTACTAACCAACGCGGTCAGGTATCTTGAGCCAGATGATGCCCTAACAGGAGATGTTCTAGATGCCGCAAGGCATCTAGAGGCGCTTGGACTATTTGATGCCCAGCCCAATGCCCAAGCCTGGCTAAAACCGGCAAGCTTGATGGAAAAGCTAGCTCTTGAGGTAGCAGAGAGTAAAGAGTTAGCGCTGGAGCTACTTTCCGATACCGAGGCTTTAGCCAAACAGCTAATGCTAGATCCAGTATCGGACTGCGGCTGGTCCAAACCTAAAACTCCCGAGAAGTCAGCTCTTGGTATCGAAGGAAACCCATTTGAAGTGCTGTGGCAAAAAGCTCACAACGGAATCGAATGGCGATATCCAAATAAGACTGAAGACAAGCTATTGCCAATTAGGCACCGATTGCACCAAGAACTAATAACCATCAACAAGCTAGGTTTTGCTACCTACTTTCTAACCGTTGCCGATGTTACCCAAATGATTAGGGATATGAGAATCAGAACAGCAGCTCGTGGTTCGGGTGCTGGCTCAATGGTTAATTACCTACTTGGCATATCCAGTGTTGATCCAATCGAGCACGAGTTACTGTTTGAAAGGTTTCTAAGCACCGAGCGCTCCAGCCTTCCAGATATCGATATCGATGTTGAATCAGCCAGAAGGCATGAGATCTACAGGGAAATATTTAAGCGCTACGGCGGCAATAGGGTCACACTACTTTCGATGCAATCCACCTATCGCGGAAGAGGTGCCGTGAGAGACGGCGGTCTAGCACTTGGTTTTGAGCCAGACCAGATTGATGAGATAGCAAAAAGCATCTGGCGCTTTAGCGCTAGGGACTTTCGTGGAATGCTGGGCAAAAAGCCAGAGCTTAAGCAGCTTGCTGCCCAGTTAGAAACTGACCGCAGGCTAAATCTGTTAGTTGATGTCACCGAAAGGCTCGATAGGCTCCCAAGGCACATCTCGATGCACCCCTGCGGAGTAATACTCGGTAACGAACAACTGCTATCTCACACTCCGGTCGAGCCAAGTGGCCTCGGGCTTCCGATGAGTCAGTTTGATAAAGACGACATGGACCCGATGGGAATGCTAAAGCTAGACATTCTTGGGGTTCGTATGCAATCGAGCATGGCCTACGCAATTAGGGAAATAGAGCGAGTTTCTCAAAAGAGTATCGATCTAGATGCCATCCCAAGAGACGATGCGGAGACCTTCAAGCAAATAAGAACCACTAACACCCTTGGTGTGTTCCAAATTGAAAGTCCAGGCCAAAGAGAGCTAACCGGAAAGCACCAACCCACTCAGTTCAACGACCTGACGATTCAGATTTCGCTATTTAGACCAGGGCCTATGAAAGGAAACATGATCTCCCCTTACCTAGATGGCAGACATGGGTTTATCAAGCCCGATTTCATACACCCGGATCTTGAACCAATTCTTAAATCCACCCACGGAGTTGTTATCTTCCACGAGCAACTGCTCAAGATTTTGAACGTCATGACCGGCTGCTCACTAGCCAAGGCCGATGAACTTAGAAGATCCCTTGAAAAAGACAGGGGGTTTGTTGAGAAGTTCTTTAAGGAAAATGCTACAAAACGCGGCTACTCGAGAGTTGTTGTAGATCGCATCTGGAGCGTGCTTGATGGCTTTGGAAGCTTTGGCTTCTGCAAGGCCCACGGGGCAGCCTTTGCGCTGCCTACATACCAAAGCGCTTGGCTGAAAACCCACTACCCAACTGAGTTTCTAGCTGGTCTATTTACCCACGATCCAGGGATGTATCCAAAGCGCTTGCTGCTAGCCGAGGCCAGAAGACTTGGGGTGAAAATTCTTGGTGTTGATGTGAATAAATCCAAGGACGAATACCTGGTTGAGAAAACAACCGATGGAATAGCAATACGCATGGCACTCACTGATCTTTATGGCATATCCGGTGCAGAAATTAGTCGCATTATCGAAAATGCTCCCTATAAGGACCTAGCAGATTTCTATTTGCGAGCTAACCCTGGAAGGGCCACCGCTAAGAACCTTGCGCTAATCGGTGCCCTGGATCAACTTGGATCTAACAGCCAAGATCACACTCGAGGAGATGTGCTCGAAAGAGTTAGGCAGCTAAGCGCCTTGAAATCAAGACCAAAACTTACCAAAGATCAGCCCATGCTGGATTTTGACTTGATTGATTTGATGCCTAAAGGTAACCCCGAATTCACCAGGGAGCTCCAATTAGAAAGCGAAATGGATCTATTGGGAATGGATGTCACGGACCATCAGCTGGCTAAGTATCAGCCGATGTTAGATCAAATGGGTGTAGTTAGAGCCAGTGAACTTGTTGGGCTTAGGTCCAAAACCGATGTCCTGGTTGCCGGAGTGAGGGTTGCGACCCAGTCTCCCCCAATGCGATCTGGAAAAAGAGTTGTCTTTATAACCCTTGATGACGGAACAGGATGTTCGGATGCGACATTTTTTGATCAGGCCCAGGAGCGATCAAGTCATGTACTTTTCAACACCAAGCTCATGCTGGTATCAGGTAAAACCAGAAGAACTGGAGTCAAAGGAGTTTCAGTAATGGCTGAAAACGCCTGGGACCTAAATCAACTCTGGAAGCAATACCTTAAGGAGAATTTAGTCGCGGTTGAAAATTGACAACAAGCGAAGAATTTCAACGTAGAGCCAGATAAGAGTTACGGCAAGACCAAAGGCTGCGCGCCATTCCATATCTACTGGCCACTTATCCCTAGCTCCAACCATGATGGTCTCAAAATCAAGATTCAGTGTGAAAGCGGCAAGACCTGCTCCGACCAAACCAGCAAGCCATCCAAAAGCAGAGCCATAAACACCGGCACCGCCAGTTACCAAAACAAACCCAAGGTTGATGACAGCAAAAATCAGATACCCAACGATTGCAAAGGTCATGATTCTGGTGAACCTAGCGTCAACCTTGATCCAACCAAAGCGGTAAGCGGCAAACATCGCACCAGCGGTGGTCAAAGTTGCCAAAACTGCGGACTGGACGATACCTGGGTACATACTTTCAAACAAGGCTGAGATACCACCCAAGAAAACACCCTCTACGGCTGCGTAAGCAACGATAACTCCAGGCATTACCTTCTTAGAAAAAGTGATCCACAACGCAAGGCCAAGACCGACAAGCATTGCTGGCATCCAAAGATCCTGAAGCGGCTGGAAGAACCAAGTAGCAGCAGCTGTAATCAGCAACACAACGAAGATTGCTGCTACCTTGCCAGCTGTTCCCTCAACAGTCATTGGCTCATTTTTGGCGGCAATCTTTGAAAACTCGGCGTCAACAAGCTCCTGAGGAACCTCACGGGCAGCCTGTAATCCGGTTTGCATTGAGCGGTTAAACACTGGGTTGTGGGACAAGTTGTTCTCCTTTTGTCTATTGTTGTAACAACTAAATTCTAAGCCGAATTGCTGAAAGTTAGCTGAGCCTTGAGATTTGAGGGTGGACCTGAGGGGATTTGAACCCCTGACCCCCTGCATGCCATGCAGGTGCGCTACCAGCTGCGCCACAGGCCCTCTTATACAACCTTGTTAGTTTAGCTCAAACTCTTGGCGGCAGAAACAGCCGGAAGCGGCACTTCTGGGCAATCACGCCAAATTCTCTCGAGCGAATAGTAGACGCGGTCTTCCTCGTGCATGATGTGACAAACAATCTCACCAAAGTCAAGCAAAATCCATCGACCACCAGCTTTTCCCTCACGGCGTAACAGCTTTATTCCAGACTCCAATAGCTTTTGCTCTATCCCATCTGAGATTGCAACAACCTGCCGCTCATTTCGCCCAGAGGCGATTACAAAGATGTCGGTCAAGGGCATGTGAGACGATACATCAAGTGCAACAACGTTCTCGGCAATTTTTTCGACTGCTGATTCAGCGGCGAGTTGGGCAATTTCAATAGCTCTAGCTGTGGCGCTCACGAAGTCCCATCTAGTCAAAAACCCCAAGCATAAAGGCCGCCAATGTAACAGCGCCAACGGTTACCATCAGTACCGCCGTTGACATCACTGCATACACCTGTCCTTGACCCTTTCGAGTCACCAAATTCATCTCCACTACCTTGGCGCGGGTCTTAGCAATGCCCGCCGCCCGAACCGGCGCAACAGAAGACACAAAAGAGTTCATGCTGTCTTCCGTTAGAGCCTCATCGGCCTGCTGACTTTCAAGGATTATCGAAATACTTCCGGTTGTCGGATCGATGCTCGGTACCTGGATTGAACCAGTTGTTACTTTGGCTCCGGATCCAGAAAGCAAAATCTCTCCGCCCAACAAATCCGGAACGCTTTCTAAAATTATCGACGCGGTAACCGGCTCAGTACCTAGGTTGGAGGATGAACCAAAGTTTGAGGCAGTTATAGGGTCTAGAAAGATCTCTGGGGTGCTAACTTGCGAAATTGGCCCAGTCAAGGTGTGATCGTCAAATAACGGTGCCTTTACCGCTGGTACTGACTGCCTGAGCGAATCTAGATCCCGTAACTCTCTGCGAGATTTAAAGACTTGAGGTTTGTCAGCCGGAACCAGCGCCGGTTGGCTGTTCTGGACAATCTCAGGGAAGAAAAAGTCTGTGCTGCTGTTGTCTGGAGCAACAACCGCAGCGGGCGCAATGACTGAATCAGGATTTGACTCCGCAGCTCTACGCTCTCTGCGCGACTGGAAGGTAGGGCTATCGCTCATGAGCGCGCCTTATACAAACCATGCTTACCAATGTACTGAACGACGCCATCAGGGACTAGGTACCAAATGGGCTCACCCTTGAGAACTCTGCTCCTGCAATCAGTCGAGCTAATAGAAAGAGCTGGCACCTCAACAACCGTCACTGTTCCAACGGGAACGTCAGGAATCTGCAACGCATGGCCAGGACGGCTTACTGCAACAAAATGAGCTAAATCCCAAAGTCTCTGAACTTCTTTCCATGCCAAGATTTGAGCAATTGCATCACTGCCGGTGATAAAGAATAGTTCGGCGTCTGGGTAGGTTGTCTTCAGGTCTGTAAGAGTGTCTACTGTGTAGGTTGGCTTGTCGCGATCTATGTCAACTCGAGAAACCATAAATCTCGGGTTAGCGGCGGTGGCGATAACTGTCATGAGATATCTGTGCTCACCACCGGTGACCTCGGGTTTTTGAGTCGGAGCGCCAGTGGGAACGAACACCACTTGATCCAGATTTAGAGCAGCAGCCACTTCACTGGCTGCCACCAAGTGACCGTTATGAATGGGGTCAAAAGTGCCACCCATTACTCCCAGTCGAATTTTTGGCATAAAGAAATTTGCGGCCTAGTGACCTTGCGAACTTGACTGTTTGTGGTCGTGGCGATTAGCAACGTCTCGGTAAGAAAAAACAATCAATGCTAAAACTAGAAAGGTTGACATTGCAATAATTCCATAAACAATTGCGGGCATAGGTAGCTCGCTGTGGGCGATAAACGGGCCGTCGGTTTCGGAAAGTAAAATAGCTAGCAAAACAGTCTCCTCATAACTCTTGTTCTTAGAATAACCTAGGCTCGGGTTTGACCGGCACCTCTAACAAGCCATTTCGTGCTCGTTAGCTCTCTAAGGCCCATCGGGCCACGGGCGTGAAGCTTTTGAGTTGAGATTCCAACCTCACTTCCAAAGCCAAACTGCCCACCGTCTGTGAATCTGGTAGAGGCGTTGACCATAACTACCGCCGAATCCACTTCAGCTAAGAATCGGTTCGCGTGTTCTTCGTCACCGGTGATTATCGACTCGGTGTGATGAGTTGAGTAACTCTTTATGTGACTGAGAGCTTCGTCCAAAGAAGCAACCACCCTGACAGCCAGATCTAGGGAGTAATACTCGGCATGCCAATCCTCTTCAGTGGCTGGGGTACTGTTCGGGAAAATTCTCATGGTCGCTTCATCAGCGTGGATTTTGACCCCGGCTCCCACCAATCTTTCAAGAATGCTCGGAAGAACTGATTCCGCGACGGCTGCGTGTACCAGCAATGTTTCGAGTGCGTTGCAGGTGGCCGGTCGCTGTACTTTGGAGTTAAAGACAATCTCGTCTGCCCAGTTTGGGTTCGCGGACTCGTCAATAAACACATGAGTCACTCCGTCGCCAGTTTGAATCACCGGCACTTTTGCACCTTCAACAACGGCACTGATCAAACTTGCGCTACCCCTTGGTATCAGAACATCAATTAGACCGCGTGCAGCCATCATTTCAGTTGCTCCAGCCCTGCCAAAGTCATCCACAGTCTGAACTAGCTCGGGGCTGAGGCTAGAGCTCGCCAATGCGTCTTTGAGGATTTTGGCTAGGGCTATGTTCGTGTTCTCGGCCGCAGTGCCGCCGCGAAGTACGACTGCGTTGCCTGACTTTATCGCCAACACACTAATGTCTATCGTTACATTCGGTCTCGCTTCATAAATGACACCGATAACACCAAAGGGAACTCTTACCTGAGTTAGAGCTAACCCATTCGAAAGAGTTTTTGCTTGAACAACTTCGCCTATTGGATCAGGTAACGAAATGACATCTTGGATGGAATCGGCAAGTGCCTGAATTCTTTCCTTACTCAGCCTGAGTCGATCTTGTAAACCTGTGGCTAAG
Organism: Rhodoluna sp.; assembly: GCA_044239775.1. GTDB lineage: Bacteria > Actinomycetota > Actinomycetes > Actinomycetales > Microbacteriaceae > Rhodoluna. Next base: position 99,564 of record JBIIAT010000001.1, read on the forward strand.
TTTGATTTCACACCCTGCTCTAGGTCAATAACGTTAGCGGCCAGGATCTCAGGGGTGCGAGCAACAAGGAGTTCAGCAATTGCCTGGAGCGCTGAATTTTTAGAAGCAGTCGATGCGCTTGCCAAGCCAAGGCTGGCCTCTTTAGCCAGTTGCATTCGTTGTAATGCACTCATGAGACGAGCCTAATCCTGCGACTTACTAATGTGTGGACGAGGCTCAAAGTATGTACCGACATTTTTCCCACTCAGCAGTGCACCTACGCTGTCAGCGTGTGTAACCACAACAGCAATTCCGGCCTCTGTACAACTTCGGGCAGCCGCTACTTTTGTGATCGCACCCCCGGTTCCAACACCAGTATTGGTCCCACCAATCTCCAATTCACCAAGATCCATTTCGAAAGGTACATACGAGATTAGCTGTGCTTCAGATTTAGTAGGAGGCCTGTCATAGATTCCTGGAACATCACTTAGCAGAACTAGTGCATCTGCATTAATCAGAATTGACACCATTGCTGCAAGGTGATCATTATCTCCAAACCTAATTTCCGTAGTTGCCACAGTGTCGTTCTCGTTAACAATAGGAAGCGCCTTTAGCTCAAATAGTCTCTCCAGGGCCTTTCGAGCGTTACTTCGACTCTCTTCGTTGTCGATATCTGGAACTGTAAGCAGCACCTGACCGGCAACAATTCCGAATCTCTCAAGAGACGTCTGATACTTGGAAATAAGGCGAAACTGCCCTACAGCTGCAAGAGCCTGAAAAGTGTCGAGGTCGGTGGGTTTATTATCAAACTTGAATAGTGGCATTCCTGTGGCAATTGCACCTGAAGATACTAGGACTACTTCGGTGCCCGATTTCATGGCGCTGGCAAGAGCGTCGACAAGGTGGTCAATCTTTCCCTCGTTTTCGCCAGTCACCGAAGTTGAACCAATCTTTACTACAACTCTTTTTGCGCTCCCTACCCAGCTTTCATCGTTAGACATCTAGCTCTCCTTGTCTGGGGAAGGGGTGCTCCATGCACCAGAGATTCGGTCCTGTTCCATCTGATCACGTAGCACTGTTCTAGCGTCCATCATTTCTTGGTAGCGTTTTCTCCGCTCTGCAGTAGTGCGTCTTTCATTTAGGGGACCGAACCTTGGGTCTGTTCCACGAGGACTAACTAGCAGTTCGGCGGTTGACGAAATCGTAGGCTCCCAGTCGAAGATGATTCCATCTCCCGGCCCAATTACTACTGTCGATCCTGAAACTGCTCCTGATTTGTAGAGGGCAGCTTCGATACCAAGCTTTGCAAGTCGATCAGCTAGATACCCCACTGCTTCTTCGTTTCCAAATTCAGTTTGAGCAACCCATCTTTCAGGTTTGGTGCCCAAGATTCTAAAGAACTCCTGAAGGCCTGACTCTTCGCGGGTAATGGTGAATTTAGAATCTTCTTTCCTAGCCTGCATAAGAGTTATTCTTGGCTTACTGGGTACGTTAATTTTTTCAAGTCTTGAGCTTTCAACAAGTTTTGCCATCGCGTATTTGAGTTCTTTTAAGCCAGCGTGCGAAGCAGCAGAAACTTCAAAGACCTCATATCCCCTTGATTCAAGTTCTGGGCGAATGAAGGCGGCTAACTCTTTGGCGTCTGGAATATCTACCTTGTTGAGTGCGATTAGGGCAGGCCTTGAATTCAATGGCTGCTGGCCAACTGGTACCTGGTATGCCTCTAGCTCTTTGAGAACCTTATCGAGGTCGGAAACGGGATCTCTGTTGGGTTCGAGAGTTGCGCAATCGATTACGTGAAGTAGAGCGGAGCAACGTTCCACGTGTCGCAAAAACTCAAGGCCGAGTCCTTTTCCTTCGCTGGCACCCTCAATTAGTCCTGGTACATCAGCAATCGTGAATCTAGTTTCCCCTGCTTGAACAACGCCAAGGTTTGGGTGCAATGTTGTAAATGGATATTCCGCAATCTTTGGTCTTGCCGCAGACACAGCAGCAATCAGTGATGACTTTCCGGCACTTGGGTAACCCACCAGCGCGATGTCAGCCACGGTTTTGAGTTCCAGTACAACATCGCCTGACCAACCGGGTACTCCAAGCAGTGCAAAGCCAGGAGCTTTGCGCTTGGCGCTAGAAAGGGCTGCGTTGCCTAATCCCCCGACTCCTCCTTCGGCAACTACAAGCTCCATATCCGGCTCGTCAAGGTCTGCAATCACTTCGCCGTTTGGCTTTTTGACAATAGTTCCCACCGGAACTGGCATCTTTAGATCTTCACCTTGAGCACCATTTCGAAAATCTCCGGCACCAGCAGCTCCATCTCCGGCGGCTCTGTGTGGATGAAAATGGTAGTCAAGCAAGGTTGTGGTGTTTGGGTCTGCGATTAAAGATATGGAACCACCATGACCGCCGTCGGCTCCATCAGGACCGCCCAGTGGCTTGAATTTCTCGCGCTTCACGGAAACGCAACCCTTGCCACCATTTCCAGCGCGCAAGTGAAGGGTAACTTGATCTACGAATGAGACCATCAGTTTTCCCTCCTTACAAATAACTAAAGGCGAGCCTCTGGCTCGCCTTTAGTAAAACTCTTGTCGTTCTAGACTTATGCAGCCTCAACGATGTTTACTACTCGGCGGCCACCCTTAGTACCAAAGTGCACGGCACCTGTGGCTAGCGCGAACAAAGTATCGTCTTTGCCCTTGCCTACGTTCTTACCCGGGTGAAAGTGTGTTCCACGCTGACGAACCAGAATCTCGCCTGCATTGACTTCCTGGCCTGCGTAACGCTTTACGCCCAAGCGTTGAGCATTTGAGTCTCTACCGTTTCTGGTTGAGCTAACGCCTTTTTTGGATGCCATGAGCTTTTAGTCCTTTACTTGATCTCTAGTACTTTGACGCGAGTCAACTCTGAACGGTGACCCTGGCGCTTTTTGTAACCAGTCTTGTTCTTGTACTTCTGAATGATGATTTTTGGTCCACGAAGATCGTTCATAACCTCGGCGGTTACCTTTACATCGGCAAGGGTTTTGGCGTCGAAGGTAACTTTGTCTCCATCTACCAACAGCAAAGCCGGAAGCTGAATCTTGCCAGCTGAATCTGCCTTGACGCGGTCAAGAGTCACAATTGTGCCCACGGACACTTTTTCCTGACGGCCGCCTGCGCGAACTACTGCGTACACCACTTGATTAACCTTTTTCTAAGTTTGGGAAGCTGCTACCAGAGCAACAAATCCCTATTCTACTGGGGTCTTGGGCTGTGGGTCAACCGAACCTGAGCTGGTTGCCCGCCTAGGTTTTGCCTTGACTTGAGGCTTTGGCTCAGGAAGGGAGTCCAAAATTGACTTCAGGCCGGAATTCTTGGCGTCCTTATCTTTGGAAGCTTTCTGTCCTTCAGGACCCTGGCCTTTGCCAAGGGTAGAAGCTGCAATCTTTGCCATAACCGAGTTGATTTCAACAGCGCGCTCGGGGGTAACAACGTTGGCAACGTCCATGTGACCCTTGCGCTTTTTCTCGGACTTGCCCTCTGTGCTAGAGCGAGATCTGATGATTGGGTCGTGGTGAACAATAACTCCTCGAGAAGCGCAAGCCTCGCAAGGTTCGCTGAATGATTCCAAAAGCCCAATTCCGAGTTTCTTTCTGGTCATCTGCACCAAGCCAAGCGATGTTACCTCAGCTACTTGATGCTTTGTGCGGTCTCTTCCAAGGCATTCAATTAGCCTTCGGGAGACCAGGTCTCGGTTCGATTCCAAAACCATATCAATAAAGTCAACAACAATGATTCCGCCGACGTCTCGAAGCCTAAGCTGCCTAACAATTTCTTCGGCGGCCTCAAGGTTATTCTTGGTCACTGTTTCTTCCAGGTTTCCACCTGAGCCAATGAATTTTCCGGTGTTGACATCAATAACCGTCATGGCTTCAGTGCGGTCAATTACAAGCGACCCTCCTGAGGGCAAGTAAACCTTGCGCTCTAGCGCCTTGTCTATTTGCTCTCCCACTCGATAGCGGTCGAATAGGTCCTGTTTATCGGTGTAACCTTCAACGCGGTCCATAAGATCTGGTGCAACAGACTCTAAATACTCCGAGATTACGGCTTTGGCGTCGTCTCCAGAGATGATCATCTTTTGGAAGTCTTCGTTGAAAACATCTCGAACTATTTTTACTAGCAGATCCGGCTCTGAATGCAACAGCATCGGTGGAACAGCCTTCTTGAGCTTCTTTTGAATACTGTCCCATTGGGCTTGTAGTCTCTGAACATCCAGGGTCAGCTGCTCTTCAGTGGCACCTTCTGCCGCGGTTCTTACGATCACGCTTGCTTCTTCGGGAATTATGTCTTTCAGGATTTTCTTGAGTCGAACTCGCTCTGAGTCTGGAAGCTTTCTAGAAATTCCATTCATGTTGCCATTTGGAACATAAACGACATATCTTCCAGGAAGGGAAACCTGAGAGGTTAGGCGAGCACCTTTTTGCCCAACCGAATCCTTGGTGACTTGAACCAATATGGTGTCCCCGGACTTGAGAGCTAGCTCAATCTTTCTAGGTTGGCCTTCCAGCCCATCAGCGTCCCAGTTAACCTCACCGGAATACAAAACAGCGTTTCGGCCCCGTCCGATGTCAACAAAAGCTGCTTCCATGGATGGCAAAACGTTTTGAACCTTGCCTAGGTAAACATTTCCAATTAGCGAACCGTCTTGTGTTTGAGCAACGTAGTGCTCAACAAGGACTTTGTCTTCAACAACACACAGTTGAATCTTGGCGTCTTTTGATCTAACGAGCATCATGCGATCAACCGATTCACGACGGGCCAAGAACTCTGTTTCGGTGATTGTCTGACGACGTCTTCCAGAGTCTCGTCCATCGCGACGACGCTGTTTTTTGGCCTCTAGTCTGGTTGAGCCCTTGAGTCTCTGGGGTTCGGTGCTTGGTTCTTTTGGAGCTCGCGGAGTTCTTACTTTGACCGTTACATTGGGCTGGTCAGACCCAACGTCAATTGGCTCGCCGGCTCTGCGACGGGAACGGCGGCGAAGGTGTGATTCGGATTCCGGTTCGGAGTGTTTCTTGTTGTTGGATCTTTTCCTGGGCTCAACAGCTGGTAGATCTGGGGCCTGAAAGATTAGCGACGTTGCACTAACGGAAACTACTGGCTTGCTACTGGCTTTTTTGTCTGGCTTCGAAGCATCAGACTTGTTTCCCTTAGGCGCTTCGGCTGCAGCCTTCTTAGTTGGAGCGCTCTTTTGTGGCGCTGCCAGTTTCTTTGATGTTTTCTTTGAGTCCTTTTCAGGCTTAGCTGAATTGTCTTTATCTTTCACCATTTAAGGTGCTCTCCAAGCTGCCGATTGGCAAAAGCCCAAACACTTTGCCAAAATTCGGCTGTAAATTTCTTATCAGCAACTTCTGTTACTGACTAAACCTTGTTGGTTGAGAGTCATTGCTGTCACGACGTCCTGCCAGCTGCCCGATGGGTCTTAAGCCTTGGAACCTAATGCTCTATAAACCTTCAGTGAATAGAGGTTGTGGCTCTAGTTCACTTATCAATAAGTATGACATCAAAATGGCAAAAGCTCAGATATGTCGTGGAATACTTGATTCCATGAGTCAAAAATCCCCAGAACAGAGCCTTATTGGAGCTCCGGTTTCTCTTGCCTGGATGTTGATCTCTGGTGGAGCGGTAGGTTGGGTGGCTGCCCTGGCTCTTACGGTTGAGCGAATTAGGGTTGCTTCCAATCCGGATGCAGTTTTGAGCTGTGACGTAAGTCCTTTCATTTCCTGTAAATCAGTGATGCTGACTTGGCAGGCTTCTTTGTTGGGTTTTCCAAACCCCCTAATCGGTCTCGCGGCATTCTTCGCACCAGTACTTGTCGGATTCGCAATATTGGCAGGCGCTAAGTTTGCCAAGTGGTTCTGGCAAATATTCACCGCTGGAATGACTGGTGGATTCATTTTTGTTCTTTGGTTGTTTAGTCAGAGCCTTTTTGAGATTGGAGCGCTGTGCCCTTACTGCATGGTTGCTTGGGCGGGAATGATCCCGATGTTTTGGAAACATATCCTCTTTGCTGCCAGAGAGGGAATCGTTCCGGTGCCGCTAAAAACTGTGGATTTCTTTGTAGCTTCTTATGACTGGCATTGGCTATTCACTTTGGCTACGTTCTTCGGGCTAGTCGTCACTATTATCTGGAAGTTTTGGAGCCTCTGGCCAAGCTTGTTTTAGCTAAACCAGATTCCGAGTTCGCGGTTTGCGGATTCAACTGAATCTGAACCATGAACCAAATTCTTCTGTACTTTTTCGCCCCAGTCGCGACCTAGGTCCCCTCGAATTGTTCCAGGGGCTGCAGCTGTGGGATCAGTTGCTCCAGCAAGAGCTCGGAAACCTTCAATTACCCGATTGCCCTCAACGCGGATTGCAACAATGGGTCCTGATGACATGAACTCGATTAGCGGTGCGTAAAAAGGTTTACCTTCGTGCTCTGCGTAGTGTTCGGCTAGCTGCTGTTCAGTGGCTTGCAACATCTTGATTCCAGTGACGAGGTAGCCTTTTTCTTCGATGCGGCGCAGTATTTCCCCAGTTAGAGATCTGGCAACACCATCGGGTTTGATCAAAACCAAAGTCTGTTCCTTAGACATCTACTAATCACTTCCTAAATCTTGGGCATCAAGTTTTGCCCTGGCAGCCCTTGCTCTGTCAATTGTGGCACCTGCGATCATCGCCCAGCCCCACATTCCCAAAAATATAGTCCCTAGCAAGTACATCAGCGGAACCCAGATACCCAGCAAGACAACAACTATCTGCAGAACCCAGCCCATCGGGTAGGTTCCTGGTTTTCCGAGAACAGCCGGGAACAGCATCAAGATTACGGACAAGCCAACTCCAACGCCCCAGATTACTGCCGGGTCCGGGTGAACCTGAAGACCAAACCCAACCAAGGTGGCGAAAAAAACTACAACCGATTCAAAAACCATAACCAGTGAACCCAGGGTTGCTCGTGTGGTTCTATTCCGCATCGCTTTCCTCCTGAAGGATCTGTAGGACATCCCCCACTAGTGAAATTGATCCTGTAACTACAACCATGCCATCAATTTCAGTGGCTATAGTTCGGGCACGCTCTAACGCGGCTCGGGTCCCAGAAACCGACTCCGTTCTGGCGTCAAGATTTTCCCGAGCTACCTCATGAAGCGCATCAATTTCTAGGCATCTGTTTGAAGAAGATGCTGTAACAACAACACTGTGGAAGCAATCAGATAGCTCGGAAAGCAAACCCTTAACGTCCTTGTCCGAAAGCACAGCCAATAAACCAACGAGTGGCTTATCTGAGAATTCCGACTTCAATGAAAGCGAAAGTGTCTTGGCGCCGGCTGGATTGTGAGCTCCATCAAGCAAAATAGGTGGCTCGGTACGAACTAGTTGGAGCCTTCCCGGTGAGGAGAGGTCGGCAACCGCCGATCTCAATACATCATCAGCAATTGGTAGTTTTCCTCCACCCAAAAACGCTTCAACTGCTGCGATTGCAACCGCGAGGTTTGCGCTTTGGTGAATACCAAACACTGGAGCCTCATAAGGCCCGTAAGTTCCTGCCAGGCCAGAGACAACAACGCGTTGGCCCGTTGGTGTTGGCTCGTAGGACTTTACCGAAAAATTCTTTCCTAACAAGAAAAGGTCTTCTGCTCTCTCCCCAGATACTCGCTGTAACACTTCAAGCGCGTCGACTACTTGGTCTGAGGAAACTACCAGGGCATCTTTTTTGATTATTCCCGACTTGGTTTCGGCTATCTCAGAAATCGTGTTTCCGAGTCTGTCCATGTGATCAAGCCCAATTGGGGTAAATACCGCTACATCACCATCTGCAACATTCGTGGAATCCCAAGCTCCACCCATTCCAACTTCCAACACGAGAACATCTACTGGAGCGTCAGAAAAGACTGCAAAGCCAAGAACTGACAGCGCCTCAAAAAATGTTAGGGGGGCCTCTGACGCTGCTGCTAGCTCCTGGTCCACCATTTCCAAAACTGGCTCGATATCGAGATAGACACCATAAAGAACCTCATCGCTTACCGGTTCACCGTCTATTGCCATGCGCTCGGTAAATTTCAAAAGGTGCGGTGAGGTGAATCTGCCAGTTCTCAGGCCGTGCTCACGCAAGATGCGTTCGATAAATCTCGTTGTAGAGGTTTTGCCATTTGTTCCGGTGATGTGAATGACTCGATAGGACCGTTGTGGGTCACCAAGTAGCTCAACGGCCCTTCTAGTGGGCTCGAGTCTGGGCCTGATCTTGTTTTCAGGGACCCGCTTCATCAGCTCTTCTAAAACAAAAGCAGCTTTCGTTTCCCAGTATTTTTCGTCGTGAACTGCTGCGCTCAAAGCTTGACTACCGAAATCTGAACCTGCTGATTGTCACCAACTGCAACTGCGTTAGAAAGTGAAGCCGACTCTTCGTAAGTGATTTCTAAAGTTAGAGTCTCGTTCTTGACTAGCTCCTCGTGGGCTATAACTGCGTCCAGCACATCCTTGGTCGCAAGCAAGGTAGTTGCGATGCGATCGGACACATCCAGATCAGCGTCTTTTCTAGCCTGCTGAACCGCGCGAACTACATCTCTTGCCAGACCTTCTGCTTCCAGCTCAGGTGTTACTACGCGGTTCAAGATCACAAAGCCACCGGCTGGCAATATTCCAATAAGTTTCTCAGCGCTAGATTCGTCTTTGGCAATAAGGTTTAGTTCAAATTCTCCATCTATTAGCTCAACGCCGTTTACAACAACCTTGCCCTTGACCTGCTCCCAGTTTCCGGACTTAGCCGCTGTGATAATCTCTTGGACCTGCTTGCCAAGTCTTGGACCTAATGCACGAGAATTCACTGTTAGCTGTTGTTCAACTCCGAAATCCCTAGTGGATTCAACGGCAAGCTCGACAAGTTCAACTTTCTTGACATTCAACTCTTCCGCGATTATTTCAGCAAATTCTTGGAGCCCCTTGGCTCCTGGGGTCACAACGGTCAACTTCGAAAGCGGTAATCGAACTCTGAGCGAATTGGTTTTTCTAAGACTTAGTGCCACCGAGCTAACAGCGCGTACCTGGTCCATGGACTGAACTAAATCTGCATCGTAATTCAGGCTGGAGGCGTCGGGCCAGCTCTCTAAGTGAACGCTCCTGCCTCCAGTTAGTCCGCGCCAAATCTGCTCTGACACCATTGGAAGAAGTGGTGCAGCAACGCGGGTCACAATTTCCAGAACGGTGTAAAGGGTGTCGAAGGCGTCTTGGTTGCCTTGCCAAAATCTGTCACGAGATCTCCTGACATACCAGTTAGTCAATACGTCACAAAAGTCCCTTAGCTTTGCTGAAGCCGAGTAGGAATCGTAAACGTTCAAGTCTGCCTCAACGCCAGTAATCAAATCCTTGGTCTTGGAAATCAGGTAGCGATCGAGGACATCTTTGCTATCCACCCGATACTTTGCTTGGTAGTTTGATGCGTTGGCGTACAAACTGAAGAAATACCACGTGTTCCAAAGTGGCAATAGAACCTGACGGACGCCTTCGCGAATTCCCTGCTCGGTAACAACTAGGTTTCCACCTCTAAGGATTGTGCTGGACATTAGAAACCACCGCATTGCATCAGAACCATCACGATCGAAGACCTCTGACACGTCCGGATAGTTTCTTAGGGACTTGGACATTTTCTGTCCATCATTTCCTAAAACAATGCCGTGTGAGATGGCGGACTTGAATGCAGGTCTGTCAAACAATGCGGTTGCTAATACATGAAGGGTGTAGAACCAACCGCGGGTTTGCCCGACATACTCGACGATGAAGTCACCTGGGTTGTGAGTATCAAACCAATCGCGATTTTCGAATGGGTAATGAACCTGAGCAAATGGCATTGACCCAGATTCGAACCAGCAGTCCAAAACTTCTGGCACTCTTCTCATCATCGACTTACCAGTTGGGTCGTCCGGGTTTGGTCTGACTAGTTCATCGATATATGGCCGGTGAAAATCTGTTGGCTCTTTTCCAAAGTCTTTGGCTAGTTCTTCAAGAGAGCCATAAACATCAATCCGAGGGTAGTTTGGGTCATCTGATTTCCACACTGGAATAGGAGCTCCCCAGAAGCGGTTTCGGCTAATTGCCCAGTCACGAACGTTCTCTAGCCACTTACCAAACGAGCCCTCTTTGGTATGAGAAGGAGTCCAGTCAATTTCCTGATTGAGTTCGAGCATGCGATCTTTCACCTTGGTGGTTTCCACAAACCAAGAAGAAACTGCTTTGTAAATCAGTGGATTCTTGCATCGGTAGCAGTGCGGGTAAGGATGATCGTAGCTAGCTTGTCTTAGCAGCCTGCCTTCGGTTTTTAGCTTTTGAGTAATTGGTTTATTGGCATCGAAAACATGCTGGCCCTCAAAATCAGTAATCACTGAATTGAACTGACCTCGTTCGTTAATGGAGACATAAACCGGTATGCCCGCAAGCTCACATAGCTTCTGGTCGTCTTCACCATATGCCGGCGCCTGGTGAACAATTCCAGTTCCTTCGTTGTCGGCTACGTAGTCGCCAACAAGAACCTGCCAAGCGTTCTCGGTATCAAACTTTGTGGCATCTGCGTAATAATCAAAGATTCGCTCGTAACGGGTGCCAGCAAGATCTTTTCCTAAGATTTTGGTCTCAATTGCCGCTAGTGCATCCTCGGCTGTTTCGTAACCTAGATCTTTCGCGTAGTTTCCCAACAAAGAAGCCGCAATAAGATACTTTGCTGTTGAATCCCCGCCATCAGCGGCGCCAGCTTTTCCTGCCGCAACAATCGCGTACTCAATTTCCGGACCGACTGCGAGCGCGAAGTTGGTAGGTAGAGTCCATGGAGTTGTTGTCCAAGCCAATATGCGCGTCTTGTCAAAAGCACCCCCAACGATTGGGAAAGTTACTGTAACCGATTGATCCTGACGGGTTTTGTAGACCTCGTCGTCCATGCGAAGCTCGTGATTTGATAGCGGCGTCTCGCATCTCCAGCAGTAGGCCAAAACTTTGAAACCCTCGTAAATCAAACCTTTTTTGTATAGCTCCTTGAACGCCCAGATAACGCTCTCTGTGTAATTAGTGTCCAAAGTTTTGTAGTCGTTCTCGAAATCAACCCAACGAGCTTGCCTAGTAACGTAGCTTTTCCAGTCCTGGGTGTACTTCAGTACCGATGTCTTACAGTAGGCGTTGAATTTGTCTACGCCATACTTCTCAATCTCCGGTCTTCCAGAGATACCGAGCTGGCGCTCAGCTTCTACCTCTGCAGGAAGCCCGTGAGTGTCCCAGCCAAAGCGTCGCTCAACACGGAACCCCTGCATGGTTTTGAACCTTGGAACCAGGTCTTTGGTGTAGCCCGTAAGCAAGTGACCGTAGTGAGGCAGTCCATTGGCAAAGGGAGGTCCGTCATAAAAGACGAATTCTTCGGCAGATTCTGCTTTTCTCTGGTCAATCGAGGCTTGGAAAGTACCGTCCTTGTCCCAATAGTTGAGAATTTGCCGTTCAATTTCAGGAAAACTAGGGCTAGGGGTTACGCCAACTGCCTTGCCGTCCGAGTTAAGGGGATACATTCTGGGCTTTCTTGGCGTTGTCTTCGGTAATCTCTATCAATGTTAACCTGTATCTAACCCGTTTTTTGGAGACTTTAGCTATGAATAATGCCCGAGGCAATGCTGATAGCTACGCCCGTGCTGCCACCACTCCAGACAAAGTGGGAGTTGAGGGTCTAGAGCAAAAGTGGGGAGCTAGCTGGGATAGCTCCAAGACTTACAGTTTCGATAAGTCCGCTTCAAAATCACAAATCTTCTCAATCGATACTCCCCCTCCCACCGTCTCTGGATCTTTGCATGTGGGTCACGTCTTTAGCTACACCCATACCGATCTGATTGCCAGGTACCAGCGCATGATCGGTAAAGAGGTGTATTACCCAATGGGCTGGGATGACAACGGATTACCCACAGAAAGACGGGTTCAAAACTTCTATGGCGTGCGCTGCGACCCAAGTCTTGCCTACGTCAATGATTTCAAGCCACCATTCGAAGGTGGCGACGGTAAGTCAAGTAAAGCCGCCGATCAAGTGCCAATCTCCAGAAGGAACTTCATCGAGCTGTGCGAACGGCTCACCCTAGAAGACGAGAAATACTTCGAGGCTCTTTGGCGCCAGCTGGGACTATCCATTGACTGGTCACAGACCTATCAGACTATTTCCCCGGATGCGCAGGCAGTTTCTCAAAAGGCATTTCTAAATAACCTCTCACGCGGTGAGGCTTATCAGGCCATGGCGCCAACGCTTTGGGACGTGACTTTTAGAACAGCAGTTGCCCAGGCAGAGTTAGAAGACCGTGATCAGCCTGGCGCCTATCACCGCATCGGATTCGATGGGCCCGAGGGCAAGATCTTTATCGAAACTACAAGACCAGAGCTAATCCCTGCGTGTGTTGCCCTAGTAGCTCACCCTGACGACGAGAGATACCAGAAGTTTTTTGGCAAGAGCGCTACCACCCCGCTTTTTGGTGTTGAGGTTCCAGTTGTTGCACATCGTCTTGCTCAAAAGGACAAGGGGTCTGGAATTGCGATGATCTGTACCTTTGGTGATGTCACGGACGTTATCTGGTGGAGAGAATTAGATCTTCCAAACCGTGCCATCCTGGGCTGGGACGGAAGAATACTTAGCGAAGCTCCAGATGTAATCAAAGACCCCAAAGCTCTTGAGGTGTTTGCCGAACTAGCCGGTAAAACAGTGTTCTCCGCAAGGCAGCGAATTGTTGAGCTATTGACTGATTCAGGCGACATGATCGGTGAAGCAAAGCCAATTACTCACCCTGTCAAATTCTTTGAAAAAGGCGATAAGCCACTTGAAATTGTCTCCACTAGGCAGTGGTACCTAAGAAATGGCGGCCGCGACGAAGCACTTCGCGATCAGCTAATCGCATTGGGAAAGGACCTCAAGTTTCACCCTGACTTTATGCGGGTTCGTTTCGAGAACTGGGTCAATGGTCTAACCGGTGACTGGCTAGTTTCCAGACAACGCTTCTTTGGTGTTCCTATCCCGGTTTGGTACACCCTCGATGCTGATGGCAACCCCGACTACGACAAAATCATCACTCCCCCGGAATCAGCCCTCCCGGTAGACCCGACTAGCCAATGCCCAGAGGGATTCACGGAAGATCAGCGCGGCAAACCAAACGGATTTATTGGAGAAGTCGACATCCTAGATACGTGGGCAACATCTTCTCTGACACCTCAGCTCGCCGGTGGCTGGATCTCCGATCCTGAAAAGTACGCCAAAGTCTTCCCTTTTAGTTTGCGTCCCCAGGGTCAAGACATTATTCGCACCTGGCTTTTTTCCACTGTGCTCCGATCTTTCCAAGAAGAAAAGCAACTACCTTGGAGTGATGCAGCGCTATCCGGTTGGATTCTTGATCCAGACCGCAAAAAGATGTCTAAATCCAAAGGCAACGTTGTCGTTCCAAATGACTTGCTGGATGAGCACGGCTCCGACGCTGTCAGATACTGGGCCGCAGCCGCGAGGCTTGGAACAGATGCCGCCTTTGACATCGGTCAGATGAAAGTTGGCAGACGTCTTGCGATTAAGGTTCTAAACGCGGCAAAGTTCGTTCTTTCTTTTGAACTAGCCGGTAACAAAGTTGAAGTTACCCAGGCCATTGATAAGGCCATGCTCGCAGCTCTTGCTGAAGTTGTAACCGGTGCAACCAAGGCTTTTGAAAGCTACGACCACACCAAGGCTCTAGAGCTAACCGAATCATTCTTCTGGAACTTCACCGACGATTACCTGGAGCTCGTCAAAGAACGTGCCTATGGTCAAAACACTGACCCGGTAGGGCAAGCATCTGCCGTTAGCGCGCTGCGCATAGCTTTGCTGGCAATTACCAAGTTGCTAGCGCCATTTATCCCTTTTGCTACCGAAGAGGCTTGGAGCTGGTGGCAAGAAGGTAGTGTCCACCGAAGTGTTTGGCCAGTATCTGATGATCTATCTGCCTCCAGTGGAAACCAGAACGCCAAGCTTCTGACCCTTGCTTCACAGGCCCTCATTGGAATTCGGAAGGCAAAGTCTGACGAGAAGCTCTCAATGAAGGCTGAGATAAGCAGCCTCACAATTGAAGCTAGCGAAGCGGATATTGAGTCGCTAAAGCACATCGAGTCGGATTTGAAATCAGTTGGAAAGATCGACGAGATCAATTACAAAGCTTCTGAATCCCTCGCAATCTCCGGAGTTTCTTTCAAGCCTGGCCAATAAGAAAGGTCCGAAATGACTAGGTCAAATCCATTTCAAGATCGATCAACACTTGAATATGAATTGCCGGATTTTGCCAAGATTAGCGATGAGGACTACCTTCCGGCTTTCTATGCCGGTTGCGAGCAGCAGCTAGCGGAAATTGAAGCAATTACCTCACAGCCAGATGTCACTTTTGATAACACCGTGGTCGCTTTAGAGCGGTCTGGAAAAATGCTGGAGCGAATGCTCTTAGTCTTCTACAACAAGTCGTCAGCGGACACCAACCCCACAATCGACAATATTGAATCCGAGATTGCACCCAAGCTTGCAGGTCACGAAGACGCAATCAAGCTAAACCCAGCCCTGTTTACTCGGATCGAAACTCTCTACAAAAATCGTGATCAACTAGGCCTGGATAGCGAATCGGTCTGGCTAGTAGAGAGATACCATCGGGACTTTGTGCACGCCGGGGCCAAGCTAAGCCCAGAAGATCGTGAGAGCCTAAAAAGCTACAACGAGAAACTCTCAGAGCTGCAAACCAAATTCGATCAGAATGCCCTCGCAGAAGCTAATCGTTTAGGTGTTGTTGTTGATGATGTTGCAATGCTCGCTGGACTATCGGAATCAGAAATCGACATTGCAACTCAGGCAGCAAAGGAGCGTGGTCTGGATGGCAAGTACCTCATCAACATGGTCAACTACACAGGACACCCCTGGTTAGCCTCACTTGAAAATAGAGAGTTGCGCGAGAAAATCATGCGGGCAAGCATGTCTAAATCAACCTCGGGTGGAGACTTTGATAACCAAGACCTAATCAAGCAGATAGTAAAAATCAGAGCTGAGCGCGCCAAGCTATTGGGGTTTGCGAATCACGCGGCGTATGTGCTCTCGGACCAGACAGCTGGAACTCCAGAAAATGCTCACAAAATGCTTCGTCGTATTGCTCCGGCGGCAGTAGCAAATGCTAAGGCAGAGGCCAAAGATCTAGAAACTGCGTTACAAAAGGATTCCGCAAACGCGCAACTGAAAAGCTGGGACTGGGCCTATTACACCGAGAAGGTTCGCAAAGAAAAATACAACCTTGATACGTCTTTGATGAAGCCATACTTCGAACTAGAAAAGGTCCTTTTCGATGGGGTTTTCTTCGCGGCCGAGAAGCTCTTTGGTATCAGATTCGAAGAACGAAAGGACTTGAAGGCTTACCACGAAGAGGCCAGAGTGTTTGAGGTTTTCAACGAAGACGGCTCGAAGCTTGGTTTGTTTATCGGAGACTTCTTCACCAGAGATTCGAAACACGGTGGTGCTTGGATGAATAACCTAGTTGATCAATCTAAGCTTCTGAATCGGAAACCCGTTGTTGTAAACAACTTGAATATCCCCAAGCCTAGAGCCGGGGAGCCAGCACTACTCACTTTCGATGAAACCAGCACACTGTTTCACGAGTTTGGGCACGCATTGCACGGGTTGCTCTCGGATGTCACATACCCAAGATTCTCCGGTACCAATGTGGAGCGTGACTTCGTGGAATTCCCATCTCAAGTAAATGAAATGTGGATGCTGTGGCCTGAGGTGGTTCAAAACTACGCCAAGCATCACGAAACCGGTGAGGTTCTGCCAGCAGAATGGATATCAAGTCTTCAGGCCTCCGAAACTTTCAATGAGGGGTTTGAAACAACCTCTTATCTCGCTGCGGCGATTCTGGATCTTGCCTGGCATGAGGTAGCAGGCCGGGAAATTACTGATGTGGCTGAATTTGAGGCTCAGGCAATCAAGAACTATGGGTTGGATTTTGATCCAGTGCCGGTTCGCTATAAGAGCGGATACTTTTCACACGTTTTCTCGGGCGGATACGATGCGGGGTACTACGGATACATCTGGTCAGAAGTGCTGGACGCCGACACTGTGAACTGGTTCAAGAAAAACGGTGGCCTGACACGACAAAACGGGGAACGGTTTAGGAGCGAGTTGCTATCTCGGGGCGGTTCGATTGACTCAATGGATATGTTTAGAAACTTCCGGGGTCAGGACCCTCAGATAGAGCCATTACTTACTCGCCGCGGGTTGCTCTAGAAAGCGGAATCCGCTCCCAAGCCAGCACCAGCATCCCAGCCACTAAGGCCCAGAACGCTCCGCCAATGCCAAAAACTGAAATGCCGGCAGCACCTACGATGAACGTAATTGCTGCTGGCAACCTTGTACTTCGATGCTCTAAGGAAGCGCCAATCGAAGCTATAAAGCTTGGGAGCAAAGCAAGTCCCACCACAGCAAGCAATAATTCTGAAGGAACAGCCAGAACGAAGGCAGCAAAGAAGCCTGCACCTATTGCAAACAACCAATAAACCAATCCGCCAACAAACGAGGCCAGCCATCTACGGGCTGGGTCTTTGGCCGCTTGCTCGTTGGCGTTGATGGCAGCTGTAATTGCTGCGAGGTTCATTCCGAAGCCACCAAAGAACGAAGCAATCATAGTTGCAACCCCTGTTGATGTGATTACTGGTCGAACTGGAACCTGGAAGCCAAAGCCCTTCATTATTGCCATGCCTGGAATATTTTGGCTCGCCATCGTAATTAGATACAAAGGAACACCGATAGAGATAATAGCAATTATGTCAAAGGTCGGAATCACAATCTCAAAGCTTGGAAATAGTCGGGCGCTGGAAAGCCAATCCAAACCCAGATCGACATTCACCAGCAAGAAAGCCAAAACAATTGCAACCGGTGTTGCCCAAACTGTGGCGATTCGGTTCAACACAAACCAAACAAGAACAAAAGGAATCACAAGAAACGGATAGTCGACAGCGGCTCTAACGGTATTGATCACAAAAACAAACAAGACACCTGCAAGCATGGCACTAGCAATGCTAGGAGGTATCCTGTGAACCAGTCTGGAAAGAGCTGGCCACAGCCCAGTCACTGTTAGAAGAAACCCAGAGAGTAAGAATCCACCTACGGCTTGATCGAACTCGAGACCAAGCCCAGCGGAGGCTGCGAGAAATGCTGCGCCGGGTGTAGACCAAACAATTGAGATTGGCATCTTGTAGCGATAGCTCAATACCGTCGAAAGTAACCCGTAACCAAATAGCAGCACGAATAAAGCTGTAAAGGTTTGCTCTCTCGTTGCACCCATCGCAACCAAGCCAGCAATTGCAATCCCAAAAGTCGCAGCCGAACCAGAAACAGAGGCCACAAACCCTGCGATTATGGGTGCTTTCAGTTCAGGCTTAGGAGGCTGAACGCGGCTCATTTATTAGGCGGATTTTTCTTGAGCTTGTTTCTTAAATGGAGTAATTGAAGCTTCTTTGACGCCGAGAACAACATCCTTGGTGATTTTTACTAGTCCCTGGTGTTCCATCGTTGGAATTTCAAACATTATCGGACCCAGAACAGTTTCCAAGATAGCCCTAAGTCCCCTAGCGCCAGTTTCTCGCTCTATTGCCATGTCTGCCATGAGCTCAAGGGCTGGCTTGTCAAACTCCAACTCAAACCCATCGAGTTCAAACATTCTCTGGTACTGCTTGGTGAGGGCATTTTTTGGAACGGTCAAAATATCCATCAAGGCAACACGGTCAAGCGGCTCTACGGTGGCAATTACTGGAAGTCTTCCAATGAACTCTGGAATCAAACCAAATTTTCTAAGATCTTCGGATTGAACGTCGTTAAAGATGTCTGGGTCGACTCCATGAGATTGAACTTCGTTTCCAAAACCGATGCCTCGCTTACCGGATCGGTTGGAGATTATTTCCTCGAGACCGGCAAAGGCACCGGCAACAATAAACAGGACGTTGGTGGTATCAATTTGAATGAATTCTTGCTGTGGGTGCTTTCTGCCACCCTGAGGAGGCACCGAGGCTATGGTTCCCTCGAGAATCTTTAGCAAAGCCTGCTGAACACCTTCACCTGATACATCTCGAGTGATTGAGGGGTTCTCAGCTTTTCTAGAAATTTTGTCGATTTCGTCGATGTAGATAATTCCCTGTTCCGCACGTTTCACGTCAAAATCTGCAGCCTGCAGTAGCTTGAGCAAGATATTTTCGACGTCTTCACCGACATATCCCGCTTCGGTTAGGGCAGTTGCATCTGCTACCGCGAACGGGACATTTAGTCTCTTTGCAAGTGTTTGGGCCAGGTAGGTCTTTCCGCAACCGGTTGGGCCAATCATTAAGATGTTGGATTTAGCGATTTCAATTGCGTCGTGCTCTTTACCTGCAGCCGTTAGAGTGCCAACAGATCTAATTCTCTTGTAATGGTTGTAAACAGCAACTGAGAGAACTTTCTTGGCTTTGTCTTGACCAATTACATACTCATCCAAGTAGCCGTAAATTTCTTTTGGCTTTGGAAGAGTTATGTCTTCAATTTCTTTGGCTGTTGCAGCACCAAGTTCTTCTTCAATGATTTCGTTGCAAAGCTCAATGCACTCATCACAAATGTAAACGCCTGGGCCCGCGATCAGCTTTCTAACCTGCTTCTGGCTCTTTCCGCAGAATGAGCACTTCAGCAGGTCGCCTGATTCGCTAAGTTTTGTCATGGATTAAACCCTATTACCGATCCACGACAATCGAGGTTAGGTTCCCCCAGGTATTTACTTGGCAGGTAGCGGGTTCTTACGAGAAGTAAGCACCTGGTCAATTAATCCGTAGGTCAGAGCCTCATCCGCAGTCAAGATCTTGTCGCGGTCGATGTCTTTGTTTACTTCAGCAACTGACTTGTTGGAGTGCTTGGAAAGAGTTTCTTCGAGCCACTCGCGCAACCGCATGATTTCTTTGGCCTGAATCTCGATGTCAGACGCCTGACCTCGACCCGAGTCACCGGTTGCAGGTTGGTGAATCAAAATTCTCGCGTTAGGCAAAGCTAGACGCTTGCCTGGAGATCCAGCTGCAAGCAAAACCGCAGCAGCTGAAGCCGCCTGACCTAAGCAAACAGTTTGAATGTGCGGTCTGATGTACTGCATCGTGTCATAAATTGCGGTCATCGCTGTGAAGGATCCGCCGGGTGAATTGATATACATAGTGATGTCACGATCTGGGTCTTGGCTTTCCAAAACAAGAAGCTGGGCCATGACATCATCTGCTGAGGCGTCATCAACTTGGACCCCAAGAAATACGATGCGGTCTTCAAAGAGTTTGTTGTAAGGGTCCTGGCGCTTGAACCCATAGGAGGTTCGCTCCTCAAAGCTAGGAAGAATGTACCTAGCCTCTGGCGATAAGTGTGAAAGATTCTTAGGCAATTGCACTACTTCCTACTTGGTTCCAACACCAGTGGCTGCGCCAGCTGATGCCTGAATGTGGTCAATGAATCCGTAATCCAAAGCTTCCTGAGCGGTAAACCAGCGATCACGATCGCCATCTTCCATAACTTGCTCAACGGTCTTTCCGGTTTGGTCTGCAGTGATCTGTGCAAGTTGACGCTTCATCGACATGATTAGTTCTGCCTGAGTTTGAATGTCTGCGGCGGTTCCACCAAAACCACCGGCAGGCTGATGGAGTAGCACCCGGGTGTTTGGGGTGGCATATCTCTTGCCCTTGGTTCCGGAAGACAGAAGGAACTGACCCATTGATGCGGCCATTCCAATTCCTACAGTCACAATGTCGTTTGGCACATACTGCATGGTGTCGTAGATTGCCATTCCGGCAGTAATTGAACCGCCCGGTGAATTGATATAGAGGTAGATGTCCTTTGTGGAATCTTCTGCTGCAAGAAGCAATATCTTTGCGCAGATGTCATTTGCCATGTCATCGCGCACTTCACTGCCGAGCCAGACGATTCGATCCTTTAAGAGGCGGTCAACGGTGGAAAACTTCTCCATTGCCTTATCTGCCATTTGATTCACTACTCCAATGCTTGATTACTACTGCTAGACCAAGATACTTGGAAAAGAACCCGGAATCAGGCTTGTTCGCCTAGGGCAATAAAGGCTGTGTCTTAGTCGTGATCGTGACCGGCGTGGGAGTCTGATGCCTCGTTGTCACTTTTTAGGAACTCCCCCAAATCAACGGGGTTTTTGGCCTTATCGGTCACTATGGCTTCAGATAAAACGATCGACAGCGCCTTGCGCCTCGCAACCTCCCCAACAAAAGCTGGGACTTGACCATTTTTGCTAATTGTCTCAACAAATTCGTTTGGATCCATGCCGTAGTTTTGGCTACTCATCATTAGGTACTGCATTAGCTCCTGCTCGCCAACTTTGACACCCTCGCCTTCAGCAATCGCATCCAAAATCATCTGCACCTTAAAGGATTTTTCAGATTCCAAAGTCACTTCCGCGCGGTGCTTGTCATCTTGAAGCCTGCCTTCACCCTCAAGATGCCTGTTGACATCCGATTCGATCATTTCTTTAGAAACTGGCACGTCAATAATCTTCAGTAACTGTTCGGTCAGCAAGTCTCTTGCCTGAATTCCCTGTGAGTAACTCTTGGCTTTGGCAATCTGAACTTCAATGTCTTTTTTGAGTTCTTCAAGTGTGTCAAACTGACTAGCCATTTGAGCAAACGCGTCATCGGCAACTGGAAGCTCACGTTCCTTAACTGCGTTTACCTTAACGCTAACTTCTGCTTCTTTGCCGGCCATATCTCCGCCCACAAGGTTCGAACGAAATGTGGTGGTTTCCTCGGCGGTCAAGGTGTCAATTGCTTCATCAATTCCGTCAAGTAAATTGCCCGAACCAACTTCGTAGGAAATATTCTCCGCAGAGTCAATTTCCTTGCCATCGATTGTTGCGGTTAGATCAATTGATACAAAGTCACCCTTTTTTGCAGCACGTTCAACGGTCTTGAGAGTTCCAAATCTGGCGCGAAGTGCGTTTAGCTCATCCTCAATTTCTTTGCCACCGACTTTAATGTTGTCAACTTCAACCTTTAGGCCACGGTAGCCAGGCAGTTTTATCTCAGGTCTGACCTCTACTTCAATTTCAACAACCAGATTGCCCAGGAAAGTGTTCTCATCAGGACTCGAGATAACATCAGCTTTTGGCTGGCCTAGTGGGCGCAGCTTGCTTTCTTCGAGCGCTTTCTTATAGATGCCATCGAGGCCATCGTTGATTGCGTGAGCCAAGATTGCTGGGCGGCCAACTCTTTGGTCAAGCAAAGTGGCAGGGATTTTTCCTTTGCGGAATCCAGGAACATTTACCTGCTGAGCAATGTGCTCATAAGCATGATCGAGCGAAGGCTTGAACTCTTCGGGGGTTACTTCGATGTTGAGCTTGACGCGGGTGGGGTTTACTCGTTCAACGCTAGTTTTCAAGTTGTTCTCCTGGAAATGAGCCCCCATAAAAGGGGTAAACAAATACGGGTCTTTGTTTGTCGGGGTGACAGGACTCGAACCTGCGATATCCTGCTCCCAAAGCAGGCGCGCTAGCCACTACGCTACACCCCGGTAGTTTTTGGAAAAATTTCCATAAACAACCTCGGTCAGTCTATCCCATACAATAGTGAGGTAGCGAACGGCTTTTCGGGAGTGTAGCTCAATGGTAGAGCCTCAGTTTTCCAAACTGATGGCGCGGGTTCGATTCCCGTCACTCCCTCCAATTACCTCTGACAGCTATTACACCAATAGAGCTTGCGGCCATGGAAGAGCTCGAGCTTTACTTTCTTGCCGCAGTTTCTACATGGCAAACCTTCGCGTTTATAAACGTAGTAACGGTCTTCAATAGGCACTTTTGCCTTAAGGAAATCATCACGAGTTAGCATCAAGCCTGTCTTTACGCCAATTTTCATCAAAGTTACTGCGTCATCCCAAATCGCTAACAGCGCTTGTTCTGAAACTTGGTTTCCTGGTCGATGCGGGCTTATGCCAGATCTGAACAACAGTTCCGCTCGATACACGTTACCGATACCGCTTATAACGGCTTGATTCATCAACAATGAGCCAATAGGGGTAATTGATGCCTTCACTTTCGAAACAAAGCGAAAGGCTTCTTTCCCGGAAGGATCAGCTCTTAGCGGATCGGGGCCGAGTCGATTGAGCACGGCCAAAACCTCACTTGAATCAATAACCTCGCAAACCGTTGGCCCTCGAAGATCTGCTGAGGCGGTACTTGAGCCAAATCTTGCGCGGACCTGACCCCACACGTCTAGAGCTTTACTGATTGGAACGTTGTAGAAGTTCCACTTGCCATAAATTCCCAAATGAACCCGAATGGTCAGCTTGTTATCAAAACCGAGAAACAACTGCTTACCAATAGCGCTCGAATCAATTAGCTTCCTCCCAGAAACTAGAGAGGCTTGCTCGGCGAATCTTCCTTGCGGGGAAGATATCTTCAACTTTGAATCGGCAAACAATTCAGCAAACTTGTTTGCGGTTCTGTGAACAGAATGACCCTCGGGCATTAGATTCTCACCTGCTCAGGGCAAAAGGTCCTTGTAAGCGAGCAGAATCTGAAAACCATTTACTAGCTGATTTCCCCTATTTGCTCGTAGAGTCCAATCTTTCCGATTCTGCGCTCATGTCTTTCATCCATACTGAATGGTTCAGCGATGAAAACCTTGATTAGCTCAAGAACTTCTTCCTTGCTGTGCTGTCTGGCACCAACCGCGATCACGTTAGCGTCGTTATGCTGCCTAGCCAGTTGTGCAATCTCTTTGTTCCAAACCAGCGCCGCTCTAATGCCTTTGACTTTGTTGGCAGCGATTTGTTCACCGTTTCCAGAACCTCCAAGAACTATTCCTAGAGCGGATACTTCGGCTTGGAGATCTCGTTGAACAGCCAGGGCTGCATTGATGCAAAATGCCGGGTAATCATCAAGTGGATCAAATGACTGCGGTCCGTGATCAAAGACTTCATGGCCGAGGTTAGTCAGTTCCTTGATTAGGTAGTGACTAGTTTCTAACCCAGCGTGGTCAGTGGCGATATGGATTCTCATAATTACCTAATCTACTTATCGAAACCGCTACGAAGAAATCTCAAGGAAATAGAGCCAATTACAGCTGTAAGGGTCACGTAACTAAGTGTCAGGGCTTGCAGATTTACAGAAAGTACGGCAGGTGCCGCCAAAGCTGCAATAACCATCGAAAACTCACCCCTTGGGGTCAAGAATGCACCCGCTCTAATCCAGCTGAGCTTGTCGACCATATCCTTGGCAATCCACCAACCAACCGCAAATTTTCCTGCAACGCCAAGAACCACGAATAACAAAACAGCTGGAAGTACTTGCAGTAAATCATTAAAGTTTGTGGCCAGACCAAAGAACAAGAAGAATATAGCCGCGAACAGATCCCTCAATGAACCGAGGCGTCCGCGGACCGTGTTAGCAACTTCACCGGTAAGTAGTAGTCCAACAAGAAACGCAGCTACAGCTCCCGAAAATCCTGCAAGATCCGCAACGCCGGCGGCCAGCAAAGCTGATCCAAAAACTGTCAAGAGCAAGCCAGATGGAACATCGGGGTTCAATACTCTGGACCATTTGGTGTTGCCTCGATAGGAAATGATCAGAATGACGCCTGTGACAATTAATGCAACCGAAACTGACACTAGACCCGCGGCAGCCGAGAGGCCAAGCACTAGCGAAGATAGCAAGGGAAGATATGGAGCCAGAGCCAGATCTTCAAAAACCAAGATTGCAACCACTCGCTTGGATAGCTCAGATCTGCGCCAACCGGTTTCACGAAGTAACTCTGAGGCAATTCCGGAAGATGAAACGTACGCGATTCCTCCCACTACCAATGCGGCCAGTGGCCCCCAGCCAAAAGCCAGTGCGAGAAATGCTCCAGGTATAAAGTTTGCTGCGATGTCAAAGATTCCTGCAGATTTTCTCTCCTTGAACGCCTTTGCTAGATCCGGTGCAGAGTATTCCAGCCCCAGCAATAGAAGAAGTAAAATCGCTCCAATTTGAGCACCGATCGCTAGAAAATCGGAGCTCAGATTAACGAGACCGAAGCCACCTTGACCAACCGCAAGGCCCACGATCAAATAGAAAGGGACCACAGAGAATTTGAGCCTTGCAGCAACGAAGGCAATTACTCCAAGTCCAACCAACAGCGCGCCAATCTCTGCGAGGGTCTGCGATGCCTCTGCTGAGCCCCCTATGGCCATTACTGGATTGATCACACTGTCATTGTTTCACACCCTGCTATCCCCCAGTTAGGCTTTGGGATGAACAGTCACTAGAAAGAAGAACCGATGCCAGGCGAAAACCTAACAAGAATCGAAGCCCAAGAGCGGGCGGCCGCCTTGGAAGTTCAGAGCTACCAGGTTGAAATCGATCTCACCCAAGGCGCCGAGTTCTTCGGTTCTACCACCAGGGTCCGCTTCACTTCCAAGACTCCAGGTATTTCTACCTTCATCGACGCCATAACAAATTCTGTTCATTCCGTGGTGCTAAATGGCGAGGTTTTGGATCCAGCCGTTGTATCAGACGGCATTCGCATCCAGCTACCTTCCATTGCAGCGGAGAATGAGCTGGTTGTTGTGGCGCAGGGTAAGTACACCAACACCGGTGAGGGCTTGCACCGTTTTGTGGATCCAGTAGATCAGGAGGTATACCTATATACACAGTTTGAGGTGCCAGATTCTCGCCGCATGTTTGCCGTTTTTGAGCAACCCGACCTAAAGGCCACTTTCCAGTTCAACATCACCGCCCCCAGCTACTGGAAGATTGTTTCGAACTCCCCCACCCCAGCAGCTAATGACCTAAGAGAAGACGTTTCGGTTTGGAACTTTGAGCCAACACCTAGAATCTCTAGCTACATAACCGCCCTGGTGGCAGGGCCTTATGTTGAAGTAAATGACCAGCTGGTTTCATCCTCTGGCAAAACCATTCCACTGGGTGTATTTTGCCGCAAGTCATTATTTGAGTTCTTGGACGCTGAATACGTGTTTGAAAAGACCAAGCAGGGCTTTGAGTTTTTTGAACAGCAGTTTGACTACCCGTATCCGTTTGAAAAGTATGACCAGCTCTTTGTTCCCGAATTCAACGCGGGAGCAATGGAAAATGCTGGAGCGGTAACTTTTACCGAAACCTATGTTTTCCGCTCAAAAGTAACCGATGCCGTGAAAGAGCGCCGAGTAGTGACAATCTTGCATGAGCTAGCTCACATGTGGTTTGGCGATCTAGTAACAATGCGTTGGTGGAGCGATCTGTGGCTAAATGAATCCTTTGCCGAATACATGTCTACTTTGGCTACCCAAGAAGCAACCGAGTGGCACGGAGCCTGGGCCACATTTGCCTCACTAGAAAAGTCCTGGGCTTACCGCCAGGACCAACTGCCATCCACGCATCCAATAGTTGCCGAGATCAACGATCTAGAAGATGTTCAGGTGAACTTCGACGGAATCACCTACGCCAAGGGAGCCTCGGTTCTCAAGCAACTTGTTGCTTGGGTTGGTCAGGAACCATTTATGCGCGGAGTCTCTGACTATTTCAAAAAACATGCTTTTCAGAACACGGAGCTGAAAGACTTACTAAAAGAGCTTGAGAACCAAAGCGGCAGAGATCTGAGCCAGTGGTCCAAGCTTTGGCTGGAGACTGCAGGTGTCAACACTTTGCGACCAGAGATTGTTGAAAAAGACGGAATGATTGAATCATTCGCCATTTTGCAATCAGCAATAGATGACTACCCCTACCTACGACCGCATCGCATTGCTATTGGGCTCTACGAAGAACAAAATGGCAAAATTGTTCGAACGGATCGAATCGAGCTGGATGTTGAAGGAGCCAAAACTCAGGTTCCAGAACTTGCTGGCAAAAAGCGCCCAGCCCTGATCTTGCTAAACGATGACGACTTAACTTACGCAAAGATACGCATGGATGAAGCCTCCTGGAGCTTTGCTCTTGACAAATTGTCATCGATTGAAGACCCGCTAGCTCGTGCCTTGGTTTGGGGATCTGCTTGGGATGCCACCCGTGATGGCGAGACCTCACCTCGCGACTTTATCAAATTGGCCCTTCGCCACATTGAATTTGAAACTGAGTCAACAACTATGTTGACCATTCTGAGACAACTTCTGACAGTTGCGAACCTATACGTAGCTGAACCGAACCGTTCTACTGAGCAGCTCGCGCTTGCCGATGGATTATGGGCTCTGGCTCAAAACTCCAAAGCAGGCTCAGACGCGCAGTTGCAGTTTGTAAAGTTCTTTGCCCAGTTTGCTAGAAGCGAGAGGCAGCTAGCTACTGTGTCGGACTTGCTGCACGGCGAAACCAAGCTTGCCTCTTTGGCAATCGATACCGATTTGCGCTGGGAACTTGTTACCGCTTTGGCGGTTGGTGGAAAGATGTCGATAGAACAACTCGATCAGGAGCTAGCAGCCGATAACACAGCTAACGGTCAGAAGTATCACGTTGCCGCTGTTGCCGCACTGCCGGATAACTATTCAAAGCAGGCGATGTTCACCAAACTGGTCGCTACGGATGAGCTTTCTAGCGCTTTGGTTAATTCAGCAAGTTTGGCATTTGGACGAGTATTGAATCCTGAGGTGCTTCAGGTATTTGTCGCTCAATACTTTGCCAACGTCTTGAAAATCTGGGAAGAAAAGACGTATCACATGGCCGAATATCTTCTTGTTAATCTCTATCCCTTAGCCCTTGCTAACGCAGCTCTGGTTTCAGAAACCAAAGCTTTTCTTGCAGAGCCTGATATACAAAGCAAGCCAGCGCTTCGGAGAATTTTGATTGAGAACTTGGCAAATGTCGAAAGAGCGCTTAGCGCTCAGCAAAGGGACGCAAAGAACTAGATGTCTGGAGAATTCGAAGACGCAAACCGCGTTGAGGTAGTTCGAATCAAAGGGCTATCTGGAGAAGCCGTTGAGGGAAACTTGTTTGAGTTAGTCGGTGGCACAGAGACCTTCAGAAAGCTAGTTGAAAAGTTCTACGAAGGTGTCGCTTCAGATGATGTTCTGAGGCCGATGTATCCAGAGCAAGACTTGGGGCCTGCCGCCGAGCGACTAAGAATGTTTCTGGAACAGTACTGGGGTGGTCCGCAAACCTATCAAGAAATCCGTGGCCACCCAAGACTCAAACAACGTCATCAGCCATTTAAGATAAATCCGCTGGCTCGCGAAAGATGGCTACAGCATATGAAGGTCGCTTGTGACTCCCTGAATTTAGCTCCACTTCATCAAGCGCAGCTGTGGGGATATCTAGATCGAGCTGCAACTTCGATGCTCAACACATTCGAAGATTAGAAGTGCTTAGCTTCTTTAGCTAAAACGTGGCCAAAATGGGAAGAAAGCCTGACCCAACCCTGGGAATGAAAGACCGGAACCATTTCACCTTCGGTAAGGAATCCAAGACCGGCAGCAGCAAAAGCTGCCCCCGCAGGGATTTTGGAATCAAGGTCGATGGCCCTTCCCCAAACCTCTGACCGAATCCGCGCTGCAATTGGTCCGCCGACTGACTCGGGTATTGTTTCTGCGACCTCGGTGATCCCTTTTCTGGCAACTCCAGTGAGCATGTATTCTGGCAAGCTCGTGGCTTCCACCCAACCTGTTCGAGGCGGGGAAACTCCGGCCCAAGGGACCCGCTCGGAAGACTCTAAGCTGAAAACGAAACTCTGTTCTGCTTCAGGTTTCTCTAGCTCAAATGCAATTCGATCCAAAACAGCCTGGATTGGAACAAGAACGTTTATCTCTGCTTCTTGCTTTAGCTCCATGGTGCGAAGGCCCAGGACAGTTGGGCCATCATCCAGGATGTTTGCGGTAAACAATGGAGCCACGTACACCGTCAATAAAGCGCCGAAAGCCCGAAGACGCGCAACTCCCTTGGGGTCCATTTTCTTGGCCCGAGTTAGAAAGGTTCTTAGATCTAGAGCGGTTTGTTGGTCTAGAAGCTGGAAGTCATTTTTCATTTCAGAACTAAACTTACCCTGATAGCGAACTAGCAAAGTAAGGAAACCCAAGATGACGAAGGTTCCGCCTCCAAAAGATCCACTTGCCGATCTGCTACTGGCTCTGGACATCAAAGATGCCGGTGGGGCTAGAACCAAGGAGGACATCTTCATTGGACCATCGCAGTGGATGCCCCATGGCAGAGTCTTCGGAGGCCAGGTTCTTGCGCAGTGCACAGTCGCGGCAACCAGAACAGTAGACCCAGCCAGAATTCTTCATTCGCTGCATGGTTACTTTCTAAGACCTGGAGACATTGATTTCCCAATAACTTTTTCGGTTGACCGGCTCAGAGACGGTAAGTCATTTTCAACCCGAAGAGTTCAGGCTTACCAAAAAGGCGAACCTATTTTTTCCATGATCTCGTCGTTCCAAACTGAGAGTCCAGGACTTACCCACCACGAACAAATGCCGGAAGGCTTGAAGCAGCCAGAAGATCTGCCCTCTGCCGCTGAAGTTCTGGGTGGTATTCCTCACCCGGTTGCTCAGTATTGGGCTAAAGCCAGACCGTTTGATTTGCGCCACGTGCAATCACCAATATACTTTGAAGTTAAAGGTGAGCCGGTGGCTCACCAAGCAGTTTGGCTCAAAGCAATCGGAGAGTTACCGGACTCTGCACCGCTGCATCAAGCAGCTCTTGCTTACGCGTCTGACTTTACGCTTTTGGAGAGCATCTACCGTCGACACAAGATTTCTTGGGCTAAGCCAGGATTGAAAACTGCCAGCCTAGATCACGCTATGTGGTTTCACGCACCAGCCAAAGTTGACCAGTGGATGCTTTATGTTCAAGAGTCCCCCGCTGCGCAAAACAGCAGGGGTTTGGCCATTGGAAAGATCTTTAGTCGCGAAGGCGTTTTGCTAGCAACAGTTGCCCAAGAAGGAATGGTCCGTGTTCCAGAAAGTAAGGTAGCTAGTCTCTTGTCAATCTTCGGTAAGTAGAGCGGTGCGGCTTCGCAGCTTCTGGACCCAATCGCTCAATCTTGTTAGCCTCATAGGCTTCGAAGTTTCCTTCAAACCAATACCACTTATCTGGACTCTCGTCTGTTCCTTCGTAGGCAAGGATGTGAGTAGCCACGCGGTCTAGGAACCATCTATCGTGAGTGATCACCACAGCACAGCCAGGAAACTCCAGTAGTGCGTTTTCTAGAGAACCTAAGGTCTCAACATCTAGATCGTTTGTTGGCTCATCCAGTAACAATAGGTTTCCACCCTGCTTCAAGGTCAAAGCGAGGTTTAGCCTGTTGCGCTCACCGCCTGACAAGACTCCGGCAGCTTTTTGCTGATCTGGTCCTTTGAATCCAAAGGCCGCGACGTAGGCGCGTGATGGCATCTCAACTTGACCTACGTGAATGTAGTCCAGACCGCCAGAAACCAACTCCCAAAGACTCTTGTCTGGGTCTATGCCACCCCGAGACTGGTCAACGTAAGAGATCTTTACCGTCTCACCAATTTGGAGCTCTCCACCATCAAGGGTTTCTTCGCCAACAATCATCTTAAATAGCGTTGATTTACCAACGCCGTTTGGGCCGATAACTCCAACGATGCCGTTTCGAGGAAGCGAGAAGGACAAATTAGCAATCAGACTTCTGTCACCAAAATTCTTTTGCAAGTTCTTGGCTTCTAGAACTACGTTTCCAAGCCTTGGGCCTGGTGGAATCTGAATCTCTTCGAAGTCCAGCTTTCTTGCCTTGTCAGCTTCAGTTGCCATCTCTTCGTATCTGGAAAGTCTGGCCTTGGATTTTGTTTGCCTCGCTTTCGATGAAGATCGAACCCAGTCAAGCTCGTCCTTTAAACGCTTCGATAACTTGGCGTCTTTCTTTCCTTGCACCTCTAGACGCTCTTGCTTTTTCTCCAGGTAAGTGGAGTAGTTTCCTTCGTAAGGGTAGGCGCGTCCGCGATCAAGCTCCAAAATCCACTGCGCGACATTATCTAGGAAGTACCTATCGTGTGTAACCGCTAATACCGCGCCTGGGTACTTTGCCAAGTGCTGCTCGAGCCATAAAACACTTTCGGCGTCAAGATGGTTTGTTGGCTCGTCAAGTAAAAGTAGGTCTGGCTTTTCAAGTAGCAATTTACACAGCGCAACTCGGCGCTTCTCTCCACCAGAAAGATGACCAACCGGAGTGTCACTCGGTGGGCAGCGAAGTGCATCCATGGCCTGCTCTAACTGGGAATCCAAATCCCAAGCATCTAGGTGATCGATGGCTTCCTGTAGGGTTCCCATTTCTTCCAACAAGGTGTCGTAATCAGCGTCTGGATTAGCAAGCTCCGCCGAGATCTCATTGAACCTGTCGAGTTTGGCCTTTGTTTCCTTGACAGCTTCTTCCACGTTTCCCAAAACTGTCTTGGATTCGTCGAGTTTAGGCTCTTGCATCAAAATGCCTACGGTGTATCCATCGCTTAGCCGGGCTTCTCCGTTGGAAGGAGTGTCCAGACCAGCCATGATCTTTAGAACCGAAGACTTACCGGATCCGTTAGGGCCAACAACACCAATTTTGGCACCAGGTATAAAGGAAAGGGTTACGTCATCCAAGATGACCTTGTCTCCGTGCGCTTTTCGCGCCTTGATCATCTGATAAATAAACTCAGCCATTTTTTCCCTCAAATTGTGGTGTCAAAAAAATGACACCCTTTCTGCCAAGAGTGCTGTGGATAAGTTTATCCGACAATGATGTGGCTCATTGTGAGCCGACAATCACATACACAAAGGCAAAAAGGGTGTCACGCGACCAGGCGCTTAGGGGGAAGATGCCTGACCGGGTCTGCTACTTCCTCGAGGATCCAACCAAACTGGATTCCTCAGGGTCAAACTCGTTATCTTCGATCTCACTGTCGGCAGGCTCCTCGCGAACCAAAACTGTTCGTGTAAACACGGAGTTGCCCCAAGATAAGTCATGACCGACTACATCTGCTTCGATTTCGACTGAGGTACCGGTTCGCTCACCGTTATCCCAGTCGCGAACTTTTAGGCGTCCCGAGGTGCAAATTCGATCTCCTTTAGAAACCGAGCTTGCTGTGTTGATAGCGAGTTGCCGGAAACACGTAATTGTGAACCAGTTTGTTTCACCGTCGATCCAAGCGTTTTTTGATCTATCGAAGCGGCGCTTGGAGGACGCTAAGCGAAAAGAAGTTATGGGCAGTCCCTCTTGCGTTACCAGGTGCCTGGGGGTTGTTGCCACTAAACCTTGAACTGAAAATACATCTGACATAGCTACCTTCTTTCAATCTGACTGAACTAATCAGAGAAAAAGAATCTCAAAAGGAAACTACCTAGTGGGGGTAGCGGGATAATCTGTGGAAAAGTTACTTAAGGTAGGAAACAAAGGCCTTAGCAGTCTTGGCCATCTTGGGCTTTACCACCATGTTGCAGTATCCCTGGTCTGGGTTTTTAGCAAAGAAATCTTGGTGGTAGGTTTCGCCCATCCAGAAAGTTTCTAAGGGTAGAAGCTCAGTAACTATTGCATCACCCCAGACTTGCTTAGCTCTTTCCAGCGCTTGCTCAAAAAGATCTTTTTGATCGGCACCGTCATAGAACATGCAGCTTCGGTAGCTGGTTCCGATGTCGTTTCCTTGACGATTCAGTTGAGTTGGATCATGAAGGGTAAAAAAGATATCTAGGATCACATCGGCTGAAATGGTGTCCTCGTCGAAAATTACCCTGGCAACCTCTGAATGGCCTGTGCCTTCTGCACAAACGACCTCATAGCTGGGGTTTTCAACATGGCCACCGCTGTAGCCGACCTCAACGTCATTGACGCCTCGAAACTGCATAAAGCTGGAATCTAGGCACCAAAAGCAGCCACCACCGAGAACAAAGCTCATCATCTAACTAGCTTAGGCTTGTATTTATGAAATTTCGAGCCAGCTCTGAGAGATACTCTCAAATGAAATACCGTCGAACCGGCCGATCCGGACTAATGCTTCCCGAGGTGTCATTAGGACTTTGGCATAACTTTGGTTCCGACCACTCGTTCGCAAATCAACGCAAGGTGCTTCGGCGAGCATTCGATCTTGGAATTACTCACTTTGATTTAGCAAACAACTATGGCCCTCCTTATGGTGAAGCCGAGCGAAACTTTGGTGAACACTTCAGGCGGGATTTTGATAGGTACCGTGACGAGATAATTCTCTCCACAAAAGCAGGCTATGACATGTGGCCTGGCCCATACGGTAACTGGGGATCTCGAAAGTATCTCCTAGCCTCCCTGGATCAATCTCTTGATCGAATGGGCTTGGACTACGTTGACATCTTTTATTCACACCGATTCGATCCAGATACCCCACTCGAAGAGACTATGGGGGCATTAGCTAGTGCGGTAAGAAGCGGGAAAGCCCTCTATGTTGGAATCTCCAATTACAACCCTGAGCAAACTTCCAAAGCCAAGCAAATTTTAGACTCCATGGGAATACCACTCTTGATTCATCAACCAAAGTATTCAATCTTTGAAAAAACTCCCGAGTGGGGCCTGTTTGATACTTTGGGCTCTTTGGGAATTGGAGCAATCGTCTTTTCTCCTTTAGCCCAGGGTCTACTTACGGATCGATATCTTCAGGGCAGTGTTCCAAAATCTTCCCGGGCATCTAAGGGAAAGTCCTTACCCGGAGAAAGAATCTCCGAACAGTACCTAACAACTGCAAGAGCGTTAGACGAGGTGGCGAAATCAAGAGGACAAACTCTTGCACAACTTGCAATCTCTTGGGTGCTTAGGCAACCGGTTGTTGCTAGCGCACTAATTGGTGCATCAAGTGTTGCTCAGCTTGAGCAAAACTATAAATCCATAACAGCCCAGCCTCTGACCATGGATGAGCTTCGCGCCATAGATGACGCGACAAAAAATGGTTTGGGTCAGTAGCTAATTGAAGACCAAACATCCTGTTCTTGGGGTAATTTATGCCCTGGCCGGAGTTGTGCTGTTTGGGCTAAATGCGTCAACTTCTAAAGTGACAATGGCCGCTGGCATTTCACCCGAAGAGTTAGTGATCTTTCGTTCTCTAGCAACGGCACTGGGTGCTGGAATCGCGCTGGCTCTAACTAGGCCAAGGGCTTTTAGGGTAAAACCGAAAGAGTGGAAAAATCTAGTTATTTTTGGCGTCTTTGGGGTGGCGCTGATGCAGTGGTCATATTCGAATGCGGTTGCAAACTTGCCGGTCGGTATTGCGCTTCTAATTGAGTACACGGCAATTGTTATTGTTCCGCTAGTTTCGCTTTGGTTGTTCAAGGAAAAGGTGCTGCCTAGATTGTGGCTTGCCATTGTCATGGTGCTAGGTGGCTTGGTCGTCGTTTCCAGAATCTGGGACGGAGGGCTGAACCCAGTAGGCGTGATGTTTGCTGTGGCAGCAGCGCTTTTCTTGAGTTTTTACTTTCTAATGGGAGAGCACACTCTAAGAAACAGAGATGCTCTCTCGACTCTTTTTTACAGCATGTCCGTTTCGGCGCTGTTTTGGCTGATTGTTACCCCGTGGTGGAACTTCGATACTTCTTTGTTTGTCAAAACTGTGTCGCTAACTGGGAACCTAGCCCCATATGAACTTCCGATATGGATGCTTCTAATCTGGATAGGAGTTTTTGGGTCTTTTCTGCCAATGCTGTTCTCGTTCTTGGCCCTAACACACCTTAGGGCTACCTCAGTCGGGGTTCTTTCAACCGCCGAGACTGTCATGGCCTTCTTTTTTGGGTGGGCCTGGCTAAATGAGGAAATTGATGGACTTCAAGCTTTAGGAGGTTTGCTGGTGATCGCCGGAATAGTTCTTGCTCAAACTTCTAGGGTAAGAGAAGTTGAAAGTTCAGGTAGCTAAATCTTGAGCCCTAAATCAAAGGAAGCCGATGCGTAATGACTCCGCTGCAATGCTGGCAACTGTGGCGCTGGTTGGGCTCGGCGCACTGCTGTTAGCTTTTTTTGACACCGGCACCTGCGTAGTTCCAGACGCAGAAGGCTTTACTTCCTGCCAAGATATAGCTGACCAAAGAACTTGGGCAGCTTGGCTTCTTGGGGCTGTCGTGGTGATTGGTTTTTCAGTTTCCATCATTCGAAGAAAGAATCGCTAACCGTGCATGAAGTCAATGAGCAAACGAAGGCATTAAGAGAAGCGATTTTCGAATACGTCAAGGTCCGAATGGATTACAGCCCGGCCCCATTGGACTCAGCTAAATCTGAAGAAGAGATATTCAAACAAGCTGGGCAAACCATTACCGAGCGAGGCATCGGAGGGCAAACAGCACTCAAGCTTTTTGAAGATGTACTCGCCCCAGCAACAATTTCGACTGACCACCCGGGGTTTTTGTCCTTCATTCCAAATGCGCCGACTGAGGTATCAAGTCTTTTTGACCTAATAGTCTCTGCGAGCTCGATATACGGAGGGTCATGGTTAGAAGGCGCTGGCGCAATTTTTGCCGAGAACCAGGTACTGTCCTGGCTTGCAAAAGAGGTAGGGTTGCCGGAAAATGCCGGAGGAGTTTTTGCTCAGGGTGGAACTGTTGGAAACCTCTCAGCGCTGGTTGCTGCAAGAGATGCTCATCGTGAAAAACTTTCCAAAGCTGGAATCAGTTACGAAGGGAAATTTGCTTTTATTGCCTCTAAAGAAGGCCATTCCTCACTGAAATCAGCAGCCAAGGTTATGGATGTCGAAATCATTCTGGCAAAGCCAGAAGAGAACGGAAAGCTAGTTGCTAGTTCTGTTCAAGAGGCGCTTTCAGCATCAGAGCCACACAGCGTATTTGCAATTGTTGCCACCGGAGGCACCACCAACTTTGGAATAGTTGACGATCTTCGAGGAATCGGTGAAATAGCCAACGCAAATAACATCTGGTATCACATCGATGGAGCCTACGGTCTTGCTGGCATTTTGAGTCCAAAATACCGTCACTTATTTGATGGCTCAGAACTTGCCGACTCTTTTATTGTTGACCCGCATAAGTGGCTCTTTGCCCCCTATGACGCTTGCGCTCTGGTCTACAGAGAGCCTGCGTATGCAAAGGCTTCACACACCCAGCGCGGAGAGTACCTCGCCACGCTAAATGAATCTGGACTCTGGAACCCATC
>JBIIAT010000009.1:0-41537 GCA_044239775.1 Rhodoluna sp.
TCCAGCGCTGTTGGTTAGAATAGGGAGGGCCCTTGGGGCCCGACTCTATAGTTTAGCTGGAATGGATAATCATGCGCTTTTTGCTCGCAACAGCCTTGTTTATCGTCTCAATATCGCTACTTTTGGTTGGATTGGCCCAGCGAACAATATGGGCTCCACCAGCCACCTTTAGCGTCAGCCTGAAAGGTCAGGTGATTCAGCCCTACCTGGTTATCCCGCCAGAGGCCCTTGCCCTAATGCCCGGAGATCCCGCTGTCAGCGCCTCTGGTGAAGGGTCAGTGTTTATTGCTGTTGGCGCCGATACAGACGTGTCTTCCTGGGTCGGAGACAGTAACCACGCAACCGCCTCAGTCACTCAAGAGGGTGATTCACTGGCCGTTTCGGAGAAATCAGGTACCGGTGAATTTACTGACCCGGCAGGGTCGGATTTGTGGCAAAGCGAAACTGTGGCGGAGGGCTTTAGCACTTTGACAGTTCCAGCAGGTGATGACCTAGCAGTTTTGGTGGCAAGCGATGGAACCGCCCTAGCTCCTGACAACATAGTCATAACCTGGCCGATCGAACCGGCAACCTTGACATCGAATATATTCCTTGGAAGCGGCTTGGTGCTTCTCGTTATTGCAATCTTGTTCAACATATTTGCGGTAAGAAAAATGATCAAGAATAGAGGACCTAGAAGAAAGGTGCCCAAGGCACCTCAGGGCCCAAGGTATCGACCCAAGAAGACTAACTACGATCTACCCAAGCGTGGCAGAAGGTCAGCGGCTAGAAAGATTGCCGTTGTCCCGTTTTCAATTGGATTAGTTCTTGCACTCTCCGGTTGCCAAAGTTCTGGTGTTCCAATTCCCATCCCATCTGCTTCCGAGTCTGCACCGGTTTCCATAGTTGACGAGATAAGTCCTGCAGTAACAATTGTTCAGGTTTCAAAAATCCTCAGCAAAATTCAAGACGTTGTTGCCCAAGCTGATGAGTCTGGCGATACAGAATTACTTAAAACCCGAGTTGCAGGGCCATCACTTTCACTGCGCGAGACAAACTATTTGTTGCGATCAAAATCCGCCGATGTCCCCTTGTTGGCGCCGATTTCTAGCACTTTGATTTCACTGAACATTATTTCCAAGACTGACCTTTGGCCACGTTCATTTATGCTCGTGACTGGAGCTTCTGATGAGCTACCGCAAGCTCTTGTTATTCAGCAGCTCTCGCCACGGGAACCCTACAAGCTCACCTATAACATCGCACTACTACCAGGGGCGGAGTTTCCTGAGGTGGCAGCGCCAGAAGAGGGCTCGATTCCGCTAGAGTCCGATTCTTTGCTACTCAAAGTGAAACCGCTGGATCTAGCTACTTCCTACGGTGATGTTGTGGACAAGGGTGCAGAAAGTGAGTTTTACAACCTCTTTGATCTACTGGGAGATCAGTTCTACGATGAGATTTCTGCGATCCAAAAAGCTCAACCGGAAAAGCTAACAGAAGCGACTACCACATTCACTCACGTCTTGGCCGATGAAAACGTTATTTCTCTAGCCACATCGGACTCGGGAGCTGTGGTGGCGCTAATGATGACAGACACTTGGGAGATTAGACCAAATAGCTCAGGCTCTGTTGTTGCGGTTTCTGGTAACGAACGTCTCCTGTTAGGTTCTGAGGTCAGCACCCAAGGTGTCAGCACCCAGTATGGGAACATGCTGCTGTTCTACGTGCCAATCTCAGACTCAACCGAGAAGATCAAGCTCCTTGGGGCGACCCAAGCACTATTGAGTATCAGGTCTTTGTAAATGACTATTGAATTCGGTAAACCCTCAGTTCCGACTGCCGCCGATCCTGTACCAGCGCTAACCATTGAAGTTAACGCAGAGTCCATCAGAGATTATCTGGCACTATCTGACAAATTGCCAGTGCTTGTTTTGTTTGTTCAAGAAGCAGACCCAACAAGCTCTGCGATCTTGGCAAAAATTAGGAGCCTTACCGAACAGGCAGCAGGAAAAATCCTCACATTAGTAGTCGATGCAATCAAATCGCCGGAGCTCGCTAAAGCTTTTGAGCTGACTCAAGTTCCAAGCTTGATTGGTTTACTAAAAGGACAACCTGCTCCACTATTTGTCGGAGACCAGCCGGTCGAGCAGGTTCAATTAGTGATCAACCGAGTGCTTGAAGTCGGTCGAGAAAATGGATTAACCGGGACAGTAGTCGTGACCGATGCTCAGAAAGAGCCAGAACTAAGCCCCACTCACAAACAAGCCTTCGAAGCAATTGAGCACGGTGACTACCCATTGGCAAAGTCCCTTTACGAAAAAGCGCTTGTTGAAAAACCCAATGACCAGATGGCCGAAGCAGGCTTAGCCCAGGTCAATCTACTTATCCGACTAGAAGGTAAAGACCTCGCTTCACTGGTTTCATCAACCAAAGACGACCAGGCCACAGTCCTTGATCGAGTTGACGCCCTGATAGCAACCGGTCAGGCAAGTGCTGCATTCGATCAACTGTTGGCAGTTTTCGAGAAAACTCCTAAGCAGGATCGAGAAAATCTACGCCTTCGATTCGTCGAACTTTTTCTGGTGGTTGGCAATGAAGACGAAGCGGTGGTTCGGGCCAGGAAGAGCCTTAGCCTGTTGCTGTTCTAGGTTGATGAGATGACCGTATATCTAGATCATGCAGCATCATCGCCAATTCGCTCCAGCGTTTTGGAGCTTTACACCAAGACTCTGGCTGAAATTGGCAATCCATCTTCAGTCCACAGTTACGGCCAAAGATCGCGACAGATTCTAGAGACCGCTAGAGAACAAATAGCGGCCGCGATTAATTGTGATCGTAATGAGGTCATATTCACATCGGGTGGCACCGAAAGTGACAACCTCGCAATCAAAGGCCTGTATTGGCATGTCAATGGACTTGATAGCAACAGAAATCTCATAATCTCAGCAGCAGCCGAGCATCACGCTGTTTTAGATGCTGTCAGCTGGTTAGCCAGTTCCCAAGGGGCTGAGGTATATCTTGTTCCAACAGATAATCAAGGAGTGTTGGACCTAGCCAATCTCGAGAGCGTGCTTGAGCAAAGATCTAGTCAGGTTGCGCTAATGAGTCTTATGTGGGCCAATAACGAAATCGGAGTTATCCACCCAATCGCGAGAATTAGTGAGCTAGCCACAAAGTATGAAATCCCAGTGCACTCCGATGCAATTGCAGCCCTTGGCCACATTCCAGTTAACTTTGCTGAGTCCGGCTTGGCAGCTATGACAATTACCGGACATAAGCTCGGTGGTCCAGTTGGTTCTGGCGCACTCATTCTTCGAAGGAGTCAGAAAATTACCCCAGTCGCCCATGGCGGCGGCCAGGAGCGAAACCTTCGATCCGGAACCCCAGACGCTGCCGCCGCTGCCGCCCTGGCACTAACTATCGCTGAGGCTGTTTCGGATCAGCAAGCACTTACCAAAAAACACCAATTACTTGCCGATCGGGTTATTGCTGGGGTAACAGCCATTGCGAGCGACGCGGTTGTCTCTAGTGCAAAGGCCCCGAGACTTCCGAACAATGTTCATTTTCGTTTTCCTGGCTGCCTGGGAGATAGCCTGCTGTTCCTTCTTGATGTTGAAGGGGTTTCTATTTCAACAGGCTCAGCCTGTACGGCTGGAGTAAGTGGGCCATCTCACGTAGTTTTGTCTCTAGGAGCAGATTCAGACGAAGCAATGGGAACCATGCGAATAACCTTTGGCCACAATACTTCTGATGAAGACATTGATGAATTCTTGAAGGCTTTCCCAAAAGCCTACGAGGGTGCCAAAAAAGCAGGACTGACTAGGAAATAAATGAGGGTATTAGCGGCAATGAGCGGCGGAGTTGACTCCGCAGTGGCTGCGGCGCGAGCTGTTGAATTAGGGCACGACGTTGTCGGCGTGCACCTCGCGCTTTCAAGAATGCCAGGAACTCTAAGAACAGGATCCAGGGGATGCTGCACTATTGAAGACTCCATGGACGCTCAGCGCTCCGCCAACAAAATTGGAATACCTTTTTACGTCTGGGATTTCTCAGAAAGATTCAAGCAAGAAGTCGTTGATGATTTCATTCAGGAGTATCAGGCAGGTAGAACACCTAATCCTTGTATGCGTTGTAACGAGCGCATTAAATTTGCGGCACTTCTGGAAAAGGCCTTGGCCTTGGGTTTTGATGCACTTTGCACGGGC
Source organism: Rhodoluna sp. (assembly GCA_044239775.1). Lineage (GTDB taxonomy): Bacteria > Actinomycetota > Actinomycetes > Actinomycetales > Microbacteriaceae > Rhodoluna. Next base: position 4,182 of record JBIIAT010000009.1, read on the forward strand.
CACTACGCATCTATCGAAAAAGACCCTTACGGTAATCTTGAGCTTCATAGATCTACCGCAATGGCCAAGGATCAGTCCTACGTGCTTGGCGTTCTCACAGCACAGCAGCTGAAGCATTCCCTATTTCCACTAGGCAAAGCTGCCACCAAAGAGGATGTTCGCGCGGAAGCAGACAAGCGCGAGCTATCGGTAGCGAAGAAGCCAGACAGCTATGACATTTGTTTTATTCCTGACGGGGACACCAGGAAGTGGCTGTCGGATAAAGTCCCAAGAACAGAGGGCGCAATTGTTGATCTAGACGGGCAGCAGCTTGCGACTCACGATGGAGCCGTTGGATACACCGTGGGGCAACGTAAGGGTCTGAACATTTCTAAGCCAGCCGCGGATGGAAAACCGCGCTATGTTCTTTCAATTCGGCCTAAGGACAACGTTGTGGTGGTGGGACCAGACTCCGCATTATTGATTAGCGAGCTAAGTGGTAAAAACTACTCCTGGTGCGGAGTGGCACCGGAAAACGCAGGGCACTGGTTTGAAGCCGAGGTACAAGTCAGAGCCCACGGCGAGTCACACCCCTGCCAGGTGAGAGTAGAAGGCGATCAGCTAAGAATTAAGTTGCAAGAGCCCATCCGTGGCATCTCGTCTGGCCAAACAGCCGTTATCTATCTAGGTTCTAGAGTTCTTGGGCAAACCACAATCGACCAGACAACCTCAGCGGTAATGGAGCAAGTTTGACCCCGGCAGAACAAGAAAGAGCTCTCGAGCTAGTTGATCTAATCAACAAACACCGCTTCGCTTATTACCAATCCAATACCTCGCTGATCTCGGACGCCGACTACGACAAACTGATGCGGGAGCTCGAGCAGCTGGAGTCAAAGTATCCACAGCTAATCAATGGCGATTCGCCGACTCAAAGTGTCGGAGGAGAAGCCTCTCAGACCTTCCAGCCCTCGGTTCACTTAGAGAAAATGATGAGCCTAGACAATGTCTTCTCTATGGAAGACCTTGATAGCTGGCTCGAAAAAACCGGGGGAGGGCCATTTCTTTGCGAGTTGAAAATTGATGGCCTTGCCATCAATCTCAGATATGAGAAGGGCAAACTGGTTTCGGCGGCCACCCGAGGTGATGGCAGTGTCGGCGAAGACGTTACTCGTAACGTAATGACAGTGAAAGGAATTCCCCACGAGCTATCGGGCAAAGAGATACCTGAGGTCGTTGAAGTTCGTGGTGAGGTGTTTTTCAGCCTTGAGGACTTTGCCAAGTTGAACCAATCCCTAATTGATCAAGGTAAAACCCCGTTTGCAAACCCTAGAAACTCGGCTTCTGGTTCGCTACGTCAAAAAGATTCCAGTGTCACTGCTTCGAGGCCACTGCAAATGATTGTCCACGGAGCCGGAGCCTTCAATAGTGACTCACTAAAAACGCAATCCGAAATCTATAAACAGCTCAAGGCTTGGGGATTACCAACTTCTACCAGGTATCAAGTTCACAAGCTTGAATCCGACGTGAGAAAGTACATTCTAGATTTTCAAGCCAAGCGTCACACTCTAGAACACGAGATCGACGGTGTGGTGATTAAGGTAGACGAGCTAACTAGGCAGCAATCCCTGGGCTTTACTTCCAGAGCCCCAAGGTGGGCAATTGCCTACAAGTATCCACCGGAGCAGGTTAACACCAAGCTGCTTGATATCAAGGTTTCAATAGGTCGAACAGGAAGAGCAACGCCTTATGCCGCACTTGAGCCAATTCGAGTGGCCGGCAGCGAGGTTGAGTTTGCAACCCTACACAACCAAGAGGTGGTTGCGGCTAAAGGTATCTTGATAGGCGACACCGTTGTGCTCAGAAAAGCCGGCGATGTAATTCCTGAAATCCTTGGCCCGGTTGTGGCGCTGCGCGATGGTTCGGAGCGGAAATTTGTAATGCCCAAGAAGTGCCCCGAATGTCAAAGCCCGCTCGCTCCAGCTCAGGATGGCGACGTTGACCTTAGGTGCCCAAACGCAAAAAGCTGTCCGGCTCAGCTTCGAGAGCGAATCGCATACATCGGATCCAGATCCGCTCTGGATATTGAAGCTCTAGGGTTTGTAACAGCTGTTGCCCTAACGCAACCTATCGAACCCTCAGAAGCTCCAGTAAAAAGCGAAGCTGACCTATTCACTTTGACTCTAGAAAAACTCCTTCCAATCAAGTCCCGGGTCGTTGACGCAGACACAGGAGCTGCCAAGCTGGACTCGGAAGGTAACGAAAAGGTTGTTGAGTACTTCCGCAAAAAAGATGGCTCGCCTGCAACTGTTGCAACAAAGTTGCTCGAGGAGCTTGAAAAAGCCAAGAATCAACCAGCTTGGCGCGTATTGGTTTCGCTCTCTATTAGACACGTTGGGCCAGTAGCGGCCAGATCTTTAATGAACTCATTTGGTTCGATTGACAAAGTTTTTTCCTCAAGCGAAGAAGAGCTTGCTGCTGTTGATGGCGTAGGACAAGTTGTTGCTCGAACCATTAAGGAATGGATTCAGGTTGATTGGCATAACGAAATAGTGACCGCCTGGAAAAATGCTGGAGCGAACTTCACCCAAGAAATCTCTCAAGGCGAATCCGGAGTCTTTTCGGGAATGAGTATCGTTGTTACGGGAACTTTAGAGTCGCTTTCCAGGGATCAAGCTGAAGAGGCCATCATCGCAGCTGGAGGTAAAGCTGCGTCATCGGTTTCCAAGAACACAGCTTTTGTGTTGGCCGGAGCAAATGCGGGTTCGAAATTGGTTAAGGCAGAATCTATTGGAGTTCAAGTAATTAGTGAAGCGGAGTTTCTAAAGCGCCTTAAGGCTTATTAGTCTCTCCTGTTGTCCTCGTAGGATTCGACTTCAATTGGCTCGTAGCTAGCTCTAGTGCCCTCGCTGTAATCAACCTCAGAATCGGATCCATCGGTGATTGAGTTGGAAGTTCCTTCAAGTTCGCTCTGCACCAAAGTCTCATCAGCGGCCACCATGGACTCTGTGGACATAAGCGACTTCATGGTGTTCAGGAAGTCCTCAATCTCGTTCGATTCTGACTCCCAGCGAGATAGCCGCTCTTGACCATCAACAATCACAGCGTTGGCATAGGCCTCGGCCTTACGTGCTAGCAGCTCCGCACGACGACGTGACTGGTTGATTAGGTTTCCAGCGTTTCTCTGAGCGTCTTCGGTTAGGTTGGTTGCTTGGAGCTTTGCATCGCGCAAAATTCTTTCTGCTTCGGAGTTTAGCTCGGCGGTAAGCTTTGATGCCTCGGCTACGGCCTTGTTAGCTTCTTCAGTTGCCTGCTGAGCCTGCTTTACAGCTGCCTCATACATACGAAGTGCTTCTTGCTCGCTCTCATCACGCTTGGTCTTTAGCTCTGCTTCAAGCTCAACTCGGGACTGAGCAGTGCGCTGAGAAAGTTCGGTAGCAACCGCTCTTGCCTCTTCGGTCTCACGGTGAACCTGGGCACGCAATTCTGCGGCAAATCTTTCACCTTCGGAGCGAATTGCAGCGGCTTCGCGCTGAGCGTGAACAGTCTTCTCTGCGGCTTCAGCTGCCTGGGTCTTTGCTGCCGCAATAGTCTCTGCGCTTAGGCGCTCAGCCTCTAGCCGGATCTCTTTTACTTTGCTTTCGGTGTCAGAAAGAAGTTTCTGGGCTGCAGCTTCAGCCTTGCGGCCTAGTTGCTCAGCTTCTGCCTTAGCAGTCTCACGAACGCGAAGTGCATCTTGACCGGCATCAGTCATCAGTTTTCTGGCTTGCTCTTCAGCAACTCGAAGAGTCTGTTCGAATTGAGCGCCAAGTTCGGCGTAGCCGGTTCCAGAATCGCGCTTTAGGCGCTGCTTCAAGCTAGCGATCTCGCTCTTTAGAAACTCGACTTCGCTGGCAGCTTTGTAGTTGTATTCACGAACGTGCTCGAGTTCTTCACGCATGGACGCAAATGTGGTGTCCACCTCATCTTTGTCGTAGCCCCTGAACGCGACTGTAAATTCCGAGTTTTCCAATTCGAGTGACCTTTTCTACTTCGGGGATTGGTTTTTAGCCTAAGACTCTACTTTAGTGCCCAAAATACCCTCAAAATCAAGCAATATCTATCTTGCTAGAATGGCCTAAGGCCTACTGAGCCAACACTTAACCAGATTAGTTATCCGAAGGCTTAAATGACTGAAATCACACCAGAGCTGGTCAGGCATCTTGCTGGATTAGCCCGCATTGAGGTAACCGAGGCCGAGGTGGCCCAGTTTGCTAGCCAACTGGCCCTAATCGTTGATTCAGTTGCTACCGTGCGGGCCATCGCCAGCGATGACATCAAGGCAACCAGCCACCCTATTGCCATGTCCAACGTGTTCCGAGAGGACGTGGTCACCCCCTCTCTTACTCAAGCCCAGGCACTATCCGGTGCCCCCGAAAGCGACTCAGGCAGGTTCAAGGTATCGGCAATTTTGGATGAGGAATAAATGTCGCTACTAACTAAGTCCGCAACCGAGCTTGCCAGCATGCTGGCAAAAAAAGAGATTTCTTCGGTCGAGCTAACCAAAGCCCAGCTTGAAAACATCGACAAGCTCAACCCGAAGATCAACAGCTTCCTAACAGTTACACACGAGCTCGCGCTTTCTCAGGCAAAACAAGTTGACGATCTTAGATCCAAGGGTGAATCCCTTCCGGCGCTCGCCGGGGTACCAATCGCGGTCAAGGACAACCTGGCAACTATTGGCATTGCGACAACCGCTGGATCAAAGATCTTGCAGGGCTGGGTGCCGCCATATGATGCCACTGTGGTCAAGAAGATTCTTGCGAATAGGATGCCAATTCTTGGCAAGACCAACCTGGATGAATTCGCTATGGGTTCCTCAACTGAAAACTCCGCTTATGGACCTTCTCTAAACCCTTGGGATCTAACCAGAACTCCAGGTGGCTCCGGCGGTGGTTCATCTTCCGCTGTTGCATCAATGCAAGCTCCGCTTGCGATCGGCTCTGATACCGGAGGATCAATTAGATTCCCAGCTGCCGTTACTGGAACTGTCGGTGTAAAGCCAACCTACGGAGCAGTCTCTAGATACGGATTAATCGCCCTTGGTTCTTCGCTAGATCAGGTTGGACCAGTAACTAGAAGTGTTATGGATGCAGCAATGCTGCAAGATGCGATTGCTGGACACGACCCGATGGATGCTACCTCGCTACCTGAGAGCCTGGGTTCCATGACCGAAGCTGCCAAGAACGATTCAGTCAAGGGCCTGAAAATCGGAATCATTAAAGAACTTACCGGTGAAGGCTTCCAAGCTGGAGTATCTGAAAAATTCAACGAAGCACTAGAGCTTCTAGTTGCAGCTGGCGCTGAGGTTGTTGAGGTCAGCTGCCCAAGCTTTCAGTATGCAATAGCTGCTTACTATTTGATTCAGCCAGCAGAGGCCTCTTCAAACCTGGCGCGTTTTGACTCAGTTCGCTTTGGACTCAGAGTGATGCCAGAAGGTGCCGCAACAGTTGAAAAGGTAATGTCAGCAACTCGCGAAGCTGGTTTTGGTCCAGAAGTTAAGCGCAGAATAATCCTTGGAACCTACGCGCTTTCTTCTGGTTATTACGACGCTTACTACGGCAGTGCTCAAAAGGTAAGAACTCTTATCCAAGCTGACCTTGCGAAAGCATTTGAAAAAGCCGACGTGCTGGTTTCCCCAACTGCTCCAACAACGGCGTTCAAGCTAGGCGAGAAGCAGGAAGATCCTCTTGCGATGTATCTCAATGACATCGCAACTATTCCTGCAAACCTGGCAGGAATTCCTGGCATGAGCCTTCCGGTGGGTCTGGCCAAAGAGGACAACTTGCCAGTCGGAGCACAATTTCTAGCGCCCGCTCGTGAAGACGCCAAGCTATACAAAGTCGGAGCAGTACTAGAAAAACTTCTTGAAACCAAATGGTCCAAGAAGATGATGGACTTTGCCCCAGAGCTGCAGGTGAACTAGTGGCCAAAGATCAGCTCATGGATTACCAAAAAGCCCTCGAAGCTTACGAGGTTGTAATCGGACTCGAAGTTCACGTGGAGCTAAACACCAACACCAAGATGTTTTGCGGTTGCGCCAATGTGTTTGGAGATGAACCAAACACTAATGTCTGCCCTAACTGTCTTGGCTTTCCTGGGGCCATGCCTGCCGTGAACGGCAAGGCCATTGAAAACTCAATCAAGATTGGTCTGGCGCTAGATTGCGAAATCGCCGCTACTGGAAGATTTGCTAGAAAGAACTATTTCTACCCAGATCTTGCAAAAAACTTTCAAACCTCGCAGTATGACGAGCCCATTGCTTTTGAAGGCAAGATTGACATCGAAGTTCCCTCGGGCAAAATCTTCACAGTTGAGATTGAGCGAGCTCACATGGAGGAAGACGCCGGCAAGCTAACCCACGTTGGAGGTAGCACCGGAAGAATCCAGGGTGCCGAGTATTCGCTGGTTGATTTCAATAGGGCCGGTGTTCCACTGGTTGAAATCGTGACCAAACCGATTTACGGAGCTGGCGATGAGGCCCCTGAGCTTGCTGCAGCTTATGTTCGATCGATTCGAGAGATAGTGAAGAACTTAGGGGTATCTGATGCGCGCATGGAACGAGGAAACGTTCGCTGTGACGCAAACGTTTCTATTCGACCAAAGGGAGAGGCGGAGCTTGGCACCCGAACCGAAACCAAGAACGTAAACTCGCTTCGCAGTATCGAGCGTGCGGTCAAATACGAAATCCAAAGGCAAGCTCACCTTCTGTCACAAGGCGTTGCCATTATTCAAGAAACCCGTCACTGGCACGAAGACCGGGGAGCAACATCTTCTGGACGACCAAAATCTGACGCCGATGACTACCGCTACTTCCCCGAGCCAGATCTTGTTCCAATCCAACCTTCCAAGGAGTGGATCGAACAGATTCGAGCCACCTTGCCTGAGAAGCCAGCCATACGTCGCAAGCGACTTATGGAGCTGTGGGGCTTTAGCGAACTCGAGTTCCGCGATGTTGTTAACTCAGATTTGCTCGACGAGATCGATGAGACAGTAAAAGCGGGTGCAAAACCACAAGCTGCTAGAAAGTGGTGGACCGGAGAGATTGCAAGAATTGCAAACAGCGAAGACAAAGACATCACAGAGCTTTCAATCACACCGGCCCAGGTAGCTTCAATTGCCGAACTTGTCGAATCAGGCAAACTCACCGACCGATTAGCTCGCGAAGTTCTAACCGGAGTGTTGGCAGGCGAGGGAGAACCTTCTGAGATCATTGCGAACCGAGGACTCGAAGTTGTCTCGGACGATGGCGCGCTCCTTGAAGCCATCGACAAGGTGCTTTCCGAGCAGCCTGATGTTTTAGAAAAGATTCGTGAAGGAAAGCTTCAGGCCGCAGGGGCAGTGATCGGTGCCGTAATGAAAGCCATGGCCGGATCGGCCGATGCTGCCAGAGTGAGAGAGCTTGTCATTCAAAGAGCCACAGAGAGCTAAATCTGGGCCTTTTTGGCGGTGCATAACTCTGTGGATAACTTCAAGTTTTCCCTGAAGGTTAGGAGCCGCCAGCTGGGGAGAACTCTCAACTCTCGCTAGAGCCTTTAGACGGCCTAGCTCCCATGGTGGCAACTGCTTCGGCCCCAGAGGCGGCACCAGCCTCTAGTGCCCTCTGGATACAAGCACTGCCCAATTCAGCAAAGTCGGCTTCTTGGATCAATCGAGCCAGGAACCCCCCGCAAAAAGCATCCCCAGCGCCTGTGGGGTCAATAAGTTTTGATTCCGCGGCTTCAACTTCCAGGGTTTGGCCAGAACCGATTGTTGCCTTGGCTCCTTGGTGACCGGAAGTAATTACAACCAGTTGGTTTGAGGTATCTAAGCCAAGTAGTTCTTGCTCTTCTAAATTTGGAAAACAGATGTCGGCAAGTTTCATAAGGTCCCGAAAGCTGTCCACACCGTGATCTTCAATAAAGCCATACGAGCCAGGATCAATGGCTAGAAGTGATCTGGCGATTTTTACTCTTGTTGCAAACTCTGAAACTTCATCGAATGATCTTCCAAGCAAGCTGTATCCAGAGAGGTAGACAACTGCAAATCCAGCCGGGTCAATTTTTGCCAAATCGAGGTCTTGGTTAGCACCACGATCGGTCAGCATAGAGCGGCTTTGACCTTCAACCAAAACAACCAGTGAACCAGTTGGCTTACTGCTGGATTGCAAATTACTCAGGATCTTTTGAGTGTTTAGATCTTGCTCAAGCTTTACAACATCCGCGCTTCCAACGCAGCCCACAAAGCTAACGGAAACTCCGTTGTGTGCTATCCAAGAGGCAACATTGGCAGCTTGTCCCCCCATAGATTTTTGGATCTTGGCTTTGGTATCGGTGTTTGGTCTAATGCTTTCTTCGGGAATCACAATAAGGTCTTCGATGACATCACCGATTACCAAAATTTTGGTCACTGGATTGCCGCCCAAGCTTTTGCAATCTCGCCAGCAACGCGAACGTTGTTTCTTGCCAGATCCAGATTGACTTCGAGTGACTTGCCACCAGATTCTTCAACAATGAAACCAAGCAAGAATGGTGTTACCGCTTTACCGGTAACCCCAGCTTTCTTGGCAGCCTCAAATGCGATTGCAAGCACGCGGTCGTGCTCTTTTGGATCCCACTGCTTCTGAATTGGAATTGGATTAGCAACAACGATTCCTTGGCCGTGTCCAAGTGCATCCTGTGCTTTGATGGCAGCTGCAATTTCTGCAGCTGAGTCAAGGTGCCAGTCCAGGGTGTATCCAGAGTCGGTGAGCCAAAAAGCAGGGAACTTGTTGGTTTTGTAACCAATTACAGGAACCGACAAAGTTTCCAGTCTTTCCAGAGTTGCTGGTATGTCCAGAACGGACTTTACCCCTGCGGACACGACAGTAATAGGTGTCACCGCAAGGGTTGAAAGATCAGCTGACTCATCGAAGGTGTCAATCGCACCGCGGTGAACCCCTCCTAAGCCTCCAGTAGCGAAAACTCTGATTCCGGCAAGGGATGCTAGGTGTGCGGTGGCGGCAACGGTTGTTGCTCCAGAGGCTTTCTTGGCAGCAAGAATTGGAATGTCACGAACACTGGCTTTGTAAAGATCCTCGTTGGCAATTCGGTCGATGCCTGTGGCATCGAGACCTATGTGAGGGATGCCATCAAGGATGGCAATCGTTGCTGGAACCACACCACTGGAACGAAGAATCTCTTCGAATTCTTTAGCCGCCTCCAAGTTTCTGGGTCGTGGAAGACCGTGGGAAATGATTGTCGACTCCAGGGCGACAATCGGCTTGCCAGCATCAAGCGCTTTCGAAACTTCGGGGGAGAGCACAAATGAGGTCATGTGATAAAGCTAGCTCTCTGTTTGAGGAAGATCATCAATTGGGGTGAGTAACGGGACTTGAACCCGCGACATCCTGGACCACAACCAGGCGCTCTACCAGCTGAGCTATACCCACCATGTCTTTGGGCTAACCCAAAGCTTTTATATTCTATTGCGTTTAGTGCTGGTCGGCTATTTGCTTAGCTTGGTCCGATTCCGGTCCTGGCTGGTCGACAAACACCGTTTGGCGATAGTAACGAAGCTCCGCTATCGACTCTCTGATATCAGCCAGAGCGCGGTGCCCACCCGATTTCTTGGGTAGCTGGAAGTAAACCTTTGGGTACCACCTTCTGGTGAGTTCCTTGATTGAGGAGACATCAACGTTGCGGTAGTGAAGGTGAGCATCAAGTTTTGGCATGTAGCGATTTAGGAACATGCGATCGGTTCCAATGGAGTTTCCAGCTAGGGGAGCAGTGCCGGCTTCTGGAGCAAAGCTTTTGACGTAGTCCAAAATCTTGGCCTCAGCTTGCTCTATCGCAAGCCCTGAATCCAATAATTCAAGCAACCCTGATTCTTGATGCATCTGGGTTACGTAATCACCCATTAGATCAAACGAATCTTTTCTGGGTTTGATAACAACGCTTAGCCCCGTCTCATCAAGCACCTTGAGATCGGAGTCAGTGATTAAAACTGCTATTTCAACCAGGGAGTCTTTCTCAACATCCAGACCGGTCATTTCGCAGTCAATCCAGACTAGATTCTCAATAGATTTCATGACTCAAGAACCTAGCGCGCTGCTTTGGCTAATCGATGTGACCTAGCTGCTGCTTTGAGTGCCTTACGTTCTTTTCTTCCCTCGATCAGCCAGTAAAGAACTGGAACGATGACCAAGGTAAGGACCGTTGAAGACACAAGTCCACCGATTACAACAATTGCCAGCGGCTGTGAGATAAATCCTCCACCAGTTATTCCAAGGGCCAGTGGGGACAAGGCAAAGATGGTGGCAAGGGCAGTCATGACAATAGGACGAAGACGCTGCCTCGAACCATCCATGATTGACTGCTGAATTGGTTTGCCTTGTTTTCGGTATTGGTTTATTAGATCAATGAGAACAATTGCATTCGTGACCACCACACCAACCAGTAGCAACATTCCAATTAGAGCTGGAACCCCAAGTGGGGTGTCGGTAATCAGAAGTAGCCCGAGTGCTCCGGTAGCAGCAAACGGAATTGAGATCAACAAGATAAGTGGCTGCACCAAGCTACTGAAGGTTGCAACCATAACCAGGTAGACAATGGCAACAGCGGCAAGCAAAGCTAGGCCAAGCTGACCGAAGGACTCGGCTTGATCAGCCGAAACACCTCCGATTGTTGCTGTAGCGCCAATTGGGACCTCAACCTTATCCAGGGCTTCGGTCACTGCTCTAGTAACCGCACCTAGATCATCGGAGTCTGGGGTCAACGAAACGGTAGCTACTCGATCACCTTTTTCGCTGTTGATGGCAACCGGAGCTTGAACTTCTTCAATAACTGCGATCTCTTGCAATTCAATAACCCCTGAACGAGTTGGAATCTTGATGGCACGAATCTCATCCAAAGTGGTAGGGGTGCTTTCTTGGACTATGAAAATAGGCGTGGACTCGTTTTCAATGTTGACTGAACCTATAGATCCTGGTCGAAGCGTTGCAGCAACAAGTCCCGAAACTTGAATCTCTGTTAGTCCCTTTTCTGCTGCCTTCAGTCGATCAACGGTAATCTTCAGGGTTCTTTGCTGCTCGGATAGCGAAGATGAGATCTCCGAGATGTTCTCAACTTCGATCATTCCTGCTCGAACTTTGTCAACCGCGTCAAATAGTGCCTCATCGCTAGTTGCAGTTAATTTGATGTCAATAGTTCCAGATCCGCCGAAACCACCGCCACCGCCTGCGGAGATTGCTGCCTCGCCGATGTCGGTTCTTGAATCTAGTTCTGCCTGGACTGCTTCTTGAATAGCAAGGTTATCGGCACCTTTTTTGATTGAAACTTGAATTGTGGTGACGTTTGAGTTACCGCCAAAGTTGACTCGGCCATCAGCTTGACCACCGTAAGTTGCCAGCACGGTCTCAACACCTTCTTGGTCCAGAATCAGATTTTCAACTTTCTTGGCTGCATCGTCCCGCTGCTCGAAGGTGCTACCGACTGGAAGTTCCTGCCTTACCGAGAAAGTGTCGCCTCCAAAATCTCCAATGAAGTCAGTTTTGAGCTGTGGCACAAGTGCGAAGGTGAATCCCAAAACAGCCGTTGCAGCAATTAGTGTCACAACTGGGCGTGCCTGGGTGGTTTTCAAAACTGGAATATAGCCACGCTGAAGCCAGCTGCGCTTTTCTTTTGCCTCTTCTAGTTCGCGAGCTTGTTCCATGCGCTGTTTAGAAGCCAGCTCCGTTTCCATGGCAGCATCTTCGGAAACTACCGGAGCTTTCAAGAACCAGTAAGCCAGCACTGGAACGATAGTCAAGGACACAACCAAGGACGCTAGCAATGCGATGGTGAAGCTAAGGCTAAAGGGCCTAAACAGCTCTCCGACTACTCCACCAACTAGGGCTACCGGTAAGAACACGGCAACCGTTGTGATTGTTGCAGAGGTGATGGCTCCAGAAACCTCCTTGACGGCATCAATGATGGCTCGCTTTTTTGGCTCGCCATAGGACAAGTGTCTATTGATGTTCTCAATCACAACAATTGAGTCATCCACCACGCGTCCAACAGCGATAGTTAGAGCGCTAAGGGTAAATAGGTTCAAGCTGTATCCAGAAACCCAGAGGCCAATGAAGGTAACCAAAAGCGATGTTGGGATGGAAATAGCCGTCACAAGGGTAGAGCGAATAGAAGCTAGGAATAGCAAGATAATCAAAATTGCAAATGTAAGTCCTAATAAGCCTTCAATGGTTAGGTTTTCTAGCTGCTTTTCAACAAAGGGTCCTTGATCAAACACCGTGGTGATCTCTACATCGCCACCAAGTTTTTCGACCAGCTCTTCGATTTTTGACTCAACTCCGTTGGAAATTGCAACCGTATTACCTTCTTGAGTTTTGGTTACCTGAATACCAAGCGAGTCAAGACCATTGGTTCTGGAAATCGAGTTGACCGGTTCGTAATCGTAGGTCACCGTGGCAACTTCGCCAATAGTCAGAATCTTTGGCGTGAGCGTCGCTCCCGTGAGCCCCGCTGGAGCTTGAGCAAAAGAAGTTGTCGAAGCAATCAACGGGAGCTTTTCAAAATCTTCTAAAGCGTTAACGTTGGTTCCAATTTCGATCTGTAGCTCACCTTCGTCGTCGGTGATTGAGCCGGCAGGAAGAATAAATCCATTGGCACGAAGGGCATCTGTGATGGATTGTTGACTGAGGCCATTTTGTGCCAGCACATCAGATTTTTGGTCAAGAGTGATTTGTTTCTTTTTCCCACCGGCAACCGTTATCTCTTGAACTCCAGCTACCTGGGACAAAATTGGAACTGCGATATCTTCTAATACCTCGGAGATGGCTTCGTTGTCTCCAGTGGTTGATGCAACTGACAAAACAATGATTGGCACACTGTCAAAAGATCCCGAGATTACTCTTGGTGCAACGTCAGTAGGAAGTGAGTCCTGGACATTTGCGACCACGCGGTTAAGTTCTTCTTCCACCTGCGCAGTAGTGACTCCAAAATCAAACTCCACTCGAACAACGGACAGGTTTGCTCTTGAGGTAGATGTGACATTAACTAAGTTTTTTAGAACCCTAGCCTCTTCTTCGATAATTGAAGAAACCTGAGCATCGACAACCTCCGGAGAAGCTCCTGGGTAGCTTGTAACGATAGAAGCCTGGGGCACCTCGAAAGATGGCAGCAGCTCCTGCTTTAGGGACCCTAGGGAAATCAAGCCAGCGACTGTAATAAGTATGGTCAAAAGCCCCACTACGGAGCGGTTAGCCAAAGATACGGTCGAGAGTCTAAACAAGGATGTCCCCTAAATTATGTGATGGGTTTTTGTACCTACTAAGCAAACCACCTATCGGGCAAGGTAGCAAAAGCTTTACCCAAGCTCTCAGGGACTTCCCAGTAACTACCAGCCCGCGGGAGCTCGGGCGTAGGCTTGAGGGATGAAAAAAGCCCTGAAGATCATTTCTAGAGTTGCGCTCGGAATATTGGTGGCGGCGCTAATCGTACCCTTCTTGATCCCTGTTGAAACTAGTGGGACCAAGACCTATCAAGAGGCAGCGGGAGCATCTGCCACCTTCGCTAAAGCCCAAGGAATAGACGTTTATACCGCTGTGACCGAATTTGACTGCAAGCAGGGTAAAGACTGTCAGAACCCACCGGTGTTTATCTTGCTGCACGGGTTTGGCGCCAACACCTTTTCATATCGCTTTGTCACGGAGCCACTAAGTGCCTACGGAGAGGTCGTAGCCTATGACCGCCCAGGCTTTGGCTTCACGGAAAGACCTACCAGCTGGAAAGGTGAGAACCCTTACGGTTCAGCTGGCAATGACCTAATTCTTGACGAGCTAATTCAAAAGTACGCAGCTAACCAAGATGTCTATCTTGTTGGACACTCTGCTGGAGGAACTCAGGCAGCTCAGTATGTGGTGGATAACCCTGGTTCAGTAACTGGTTTGATTTTGATATCACCAGCGATTTTGACCACCGGTGGATCGCCTTCTGGTTTCAATTGGATTTTCAGCATTCCTCAGTTAGATCACTTAGGTCCACTGTTGGTTTCTTCAATTGCCTCTAGCGGAATGGACTTACTAGATCGATCATGGTTCGATAAATCCAAGATCACTGAAGAAATTAAGACCGGTTATAGAGCGCCGCTAGAAATCATCGGGTGGGAAGAAGGCTTTTGGGAGTTCAACCGAGCTCCAAGGGTTTTTGACGTCAAAGATCGACTAGCCGAGATAACCATTCCAACACTTCTTATTACGGGCGATACTGACGTGGTGGTGGCAACAGCAGACACCGAGGCGCTCGCAACCATGATCAAGGGCTCAAGTTTGGTTGTTATCCCCAAATCTGGACACTTAGCCCAAGAAGAGACCCCGTCAGAGACCATGCAGGCAATCGATGACTACTGGAAGAGCCCAAACAATTAGTTTGGGAACAAATCGGTCAGTTGTGGGTTTACCTCTAAGCAGTGCACGAGAAGAAGGAAACTAAACAGTGAGCATCAGGTTCGGGCTAGATACCTTCGGGGACATGACCCTCAAAGACGACGGCAAACCTGAAACGGCCGGCCAGGTCCTTCGAAACGTGGTCGATGAGGCGGTCCTAGCCGAACAGGTTGGTCTCGACAATTTCAACATCGGTGAGCACCACCGCGACGACTTCGCGGTTACTGCTCCAGATACTGTACTTGCCGGTATCGCAACCAAAACCAGCAAAATCACCTTGGGATCCGGTGTCACGGTTTTGTCCTCAGAAGATCCAATTCGGGTCTACCAGCGCTTTGCCACACTGGATGGTTTATCCAACGGTCGTGCAGAGATAACCGCTGGACGAGGATCTTTTACCGAATCTTTCCCGCTGTTTGGCTACGAACTTTCAAACTACGCCGAGTTGTTCGAGCAAAAACTAGAGATGCTAGTTGAGCTGCTCAAAGAAACACCGGTCAACTGGTCCGGTTCAATCAGGCCGCCTCTTGTGAATCAAGAGGTTTATCCAAAGACCGAACGTGGTCGAATTCCCCTTCGAGTCGGTGTTGGCGGATCACCAGAGAGTGTAGTTCGGGCAGCACGGCTAAATGCCAACCTAGCTCTAGCGATTATTGGGGGAGACCCTGCAAGGTTCTACCCATATGCCAAGTTGTATCACGAGCAGATGGAGAACTTCGGTAACGAGGTCCGTGAGATCTCGATTCATTCACCTGGGCACGTTGCGGAAACCGACGAGCAGGCTATCGAGGAGCTGTGGCCAAGTTATCAATCTAGCTTTGGCCGAATCGGTAGAGAGCGCGGCTGGGGTCCGATGACCAAGGATCATTACCTAAATGAAGTGCATCAAGGTAGCTTGTATGTGGGCTCACCAGAGACCGTAACTAAGAAAATTGCCTATGCACTTCAGTCAGTTGGTGCTAACCGGTTTGATTTGAAGTACTCAACTGGGCCGATGCCTCATTCCAAGCTAATGACCTCGATTGAACTTCTAGGAACCGAAGTTGTCCCTATGGTGAAGCAGATTCTTTCAGAGTCCCTCGCTACCAAATGAATTAGCCCTCTCCTAATCGAAACTTTGGACAAGCTGAGCTAGTCTGAGGACCAACAGATAGCTAACAGTAAGGAAGATTATGAATTTCAAGGTTTTGTTTGCAGAGTTTCTAGGAACCGCCATTTTGGTTGCAGCCGTTATTGGCTCTGGAATTATGGCCACTAACTTATCGGATGATGTACTCGTAGCCTTGTTGGTAAATGGAATCTCCACTGTCTTAGCTCTTGGTCTTGTGATTCTCACCCTAGGACCAGTTAGCGGTGGTCACTTCAACCCTGCTGTCTCGATAGCTTTGGCTATTGACCAGAAATTCAAGGTCGCTAGAGTTGCTCCTTACATTGCTGTTCAGTTAGCTGGGGCAGTTGTCGGTGCAGTGCTTGCCAACGTTATGTATGGCACAGAGGCAATCCAGGTCTCCAGCACGGTGAGAGTTAGCCCAGGAGCTGCCATCGGCGAGCTTGTTGCTACCGCTGGACTGGTCTTTATCATCTTGAATATCATTAGGACCAAGAGAACTGAATTAATTGCCGTGGCTGCTCCAGCATGGATCGCTGCTGGTTACTTCTTCACTTCTTCAACATCATTTGCTAACCCCGCAGCAACTGTTGGAAGAATCTTTAGTGATAGCTTTGCCGGAATCGAACCTCAGTCGGTTCCATTTTTTGTGATTGCACAGTTGGTTGGTGCAGGACTGGGAATTGTCTTAGCTAGATCGTTTGCAAATTCTAAGAAGAAGAAAAAGAAGTCTTAGGCGAACGCTTCTGGTGGTGGGCATGAGCACACCAAGTTGCGGTCTCCATACACTGAGTCAACTCGTCTAACTTTCGGCCAGTACTTCCACAAATGCTGTGATTTGACAGGGAACACCGCTAACTCACGCGAATATGGGTGATTCCACTCTTCGGTCAAAATCTTGGCAGTGTGAGGTGCTTGGCGAAGTGGGTTATCTTCAGGGCTCCAGGTGCCGGCACCAAGCTGGTTGATCTCGTTCTTGATCGCAATCATTGCATCGATGAAGCGATCAACTTCTTGCTTTGGCTCTGACTCGGTTGGCTCAATCATCAGCGTTCCAGAAACCGGGAAGCTCATCGTTGGCGCGTGGAAACCGTAATCAATTAGTCGCTTGGCGACATCGTCAACGCTGACACCGGTATCTTTTGTGATTCCGCGAATGTCAATAATGCATTCGTGAGCGATCAAGCCAGCGTTACCGGTATAAAGCAGCGGGAAGTGATCTTTTAGCTTCATGGCAACGTAGTTTGCTGACAAAACAGCAACAGAGGTTGCATCACGCAAGCTCTGGTTTCCCATCATGCGAATGTATGCCCATGAAATAGGCAAGATCGAAGCTGAACCAAAAGGAGCTCCAGATATAGGACCAAAGTTTGGAAGCTCAATCTGCGCCAGTGAGTGTCCAGGCAAGAACGGAGCTAGGTGAGCTCTGGCTGCTACTGGACCAACTCCAGGACCTCCACCACCGTGAGGGATGCAGAAGGTTTTGTGGAGATTCAGATGCGAGACGTCGCCACCCAAAAGACCAAACTTGGCATAGCCAACCACCGCGTTGGTGTTTGCACCATCGATGTAAACCTGACCACCCGCGGCATGAACCATGTCGCAAATGTCAGCTATAGCTTCCTCGTAAACGCCGTGCGTTGATGGGTAGGTAACCATCAGAGCAGATAGCTTGTCGCCTGCTTCGGCGATCTTTTGCTTGATGTCATCTAGGTCCACGTTGCCTAGCTCGTCGCAAGCCACGACCACTACTTTCATACCAGCCAAGATCGCGGATGCTGCGTTGGTGCCGTGGGCAGAAGAAGGAATCAGGCAAACTTCGCGCTGGCTGTCGCCACGGGATAGGTGGTAACCGCGGATGGCCATAAGCCCAGCAAGCTCCCCCTGGCTTCCAGCGTTTGGTTGCAAGGAAACTGCATCGTAGCCAGTTACATCACAGAGCCAACCGGTTAGCTCTTCGATTAGGTTCAGGTAACCTGCAACATCTTCTTTGGGAGCAAATGGATGCATGTTGCCAAACTCTGGCCAGGTGACTGCTTCCATTTCGGTAGTTGAGTTCAGCTTCATGGTGCAAGAGCCAAGTGGGATCATTCCACGATCCAGTGCGTAGTCGTAGTCAGCAAGACGCTTTAGGTAACGAAGCATTGCTGTTTCGGAATGGTGAGAGTTGAAAACCTGATGGGTTAGGTAATCATCCTTGCGAGCAAGTGAGCCAAGTTTGCTGGCAGCAGACTTGTTGAAAACGTAGTCCACCTTGCCAGCGCCAAAGGCGGCTGCAATCTTGTTTAGCATTTCTCCATCGATGGTTTCATCGATAGAAACGCCAACAGTTTTGTCGTCTAACACAAGCATCGTGATGTCTTGTTTTCTAGCGGCTTCATAAACGGTTTTAGAACTTGGAACAGTCACCTGGAAGGTGTCGAAGAACTCAGTG
Source organism: Rhodoluna sp. (assembly GCA_044239775.1). GTDB lineage: Bacteria > Actinomycetota > Actinomycetes > Actinomycetales > Microbacteriaceae > Rhodoluna. The sequence continues at coordinate 22,137 of JBIIAT010000009.1, forward strand.
GGTGAAACAGTTAGTCCGGCTTTCTTGAGAGCTTCGGCCAGAGCAAGAGTCTTTTGGTGGACATCGAGTGCAATAGAACGAAGGCCCTTTGGACCGTGGTACACCGCATACATTCCAGCCATAACAGCTAGCAGAACCTGAGCGGTACAGATATTTGAGGTTGCTCGCTCGCGGCGAATGTGCTGCTCACGAGTTTGCAAAGTTAGGCGGTAGGCAGGTGCACCATCGGCATCCAGGGATACTCCAACCAGCCTTCCTGGCATTGAGCGCTCAAGATCATCGCGAACTGCTAGGTAACCAGCGTGTGGACCGCCAAAGCCCATTGGAACTCCAAAGCGCTGTGTGGTACCAACAGAGATGTCAGCGCCAGCACTTCCTGGAGATTCAATTAGGCAAAGAGCAAGCAGGTCTGCAACAGCAACCGAAAGCGCAGAGACTTTTTTGGCTGCAGCAAAAATTGGCTTTAGATCGGTTAGGTTGCCAGAAGAGCCTGGGTACTGAACCAGGACACCGAAGTATTCGCCAGCTAGACCAGAGGCACCCTTGGCTGCATCAAAATATGCAATTTCAATTCCAACCGGAGCTGCTCGGTGCTCTAAAAGAGCCTTGGTCTGAGGGAAGCAATCAGAGTCAACATAGAAGACATTGCTTGGACTCGATGACCCTCTTCGTGAAAGAAGCATGGCCTCAGCAGCAGCAGTTGATTCATCCAACATGGATGCGTTAGCGGTCTTCATTCCAGTTAGGTCATTGACCATGGTCTGGAAGTTGATGATTGCTTCTAGGCGTCCTTGGGAAATTTCCGGCTGGTAGGGAGTGTACGCGGTGTACCAGGAAGGGTTTTCTAAAACGTTGCGCTTGATCACTGAAGGGGTCAGGGTTCCGTAGTAACCCTGACCGATCAAGCTAGTTGTGACCTTGTTGTTGTTTGCGTGCGCACGCAGGGCTTTTAGGGTGTCTGATTCGGATAACGGATCAGGAAGTTTTCCATCGCCCTTAAATTGAATGGCTTGAGGTAGGGCAGTTGCCATCAGCTCGTCTAGGGATGAGTACCCTAGCTGCTTGAGCATCTCAGATTGTTCTTGAGGGGTAGGACCGATGTGGCGGTACTTGAAATCTTTGTGCTCAGGAAGCATTTGTAAGCTGTTACCCCTCGTTGGTTAGTTGAGCGTATTCTTCATGGGTTAGCAAAGCGGGTAGTTCTGTGAATTTGATCTTGATCAACCATCCGGCACCCATAGGGTCCTGGTTTACTAGTTCTGGTGTTGCGGTGACGCTGTCATTTACTGCCACTATTTCACCATCTACTGGGGCGTAAAGCTCTCCGACACTCTTAGTGGATTCAATTTCGCCACAAATTTTCATATACGTAGTTGAGCTACCAAGCTTGGGTAGGTCAACAAACACGATGTCACCTAGCTTCTCGGCTGCATATTCGGTGATTCCAACGGTGGCAACATCGCCATCGATGGAGAGCCACTCGTGCTCTTTGGTGTAGTGAAGGCTCTCGCGATTAGTCATCAGCCCATATTCCTTTGCTTTGTTAGTTGTTTGGTCTCTTGTAAAAGGGGAGTTTTATTACTTTATAAGGTGCCTTGGTTCCTCTAATGTCAACGCTAACTGAGGTCCCAATTTCAGCAAAATCGACCCCAACCATCGCCATGGCCACTGGGTAGCCGAGGGTTGGAGACAGTGCTCCAGATGTGATTACCCCCATGGAAGTCCCGGAACCTTCTTGGAAAACTTCGTACTCAGCTCTAGCTGCTCGCTTACCTTCTCCGGCAAGGCCAACTAGTACTTGGCCAGGAGCAGACTCTGCCAGTTTCGTAAGGGCTTCTTTTCCGACGAAGTCCCCGGGCTTGTCTAAGCGAACTACCTTGCCAAAGCCAGCCTGGTAGGGGTTCACGCTTTCATTCATCTCATGACCATAAAGGGGCATGCCAGCTTCCAGCCTTAGAGTGTCGCGGCAGGCAAGTCCGGTGGGCATGAGTTCGAACTTGGAACCCGCAGTCATGAGGGCATCGAAGACTATTTCTGCCGAGGATACAGGGATGTAAATCTCGAAGCCGTCTTCGCCGGTGTAGCCAGTTCGAGCCAGCAAGCAGTCAACGGCAGCGATATCTGCTTCCGAGATTGCGTAATACTTCAAATCTGAAAGCGGGGCGGAAGTAATCGCCCCAAGGATCTCAACGGAAGTTGGTCCCTGGATAGCAAGTAGCACCCAAAAGTCGCTTTCGTCTCTTACCTCGGTATCAAAGCCTGTTACCCGCTTTTGGAAAGCTGCAAACACTACATCTTTATTAGAGGCATTTGCTACCACCAGGTAGCTAGTTTCTGTAAGGCGATAAACAATCAAGTCATCGATGATCCCGCCTGCTTCATTGCAAATTAGCGAGTACTTGGCTCTACCAATTGCAATCTCTGAAGCTGCTCCAACGAGGGCGAAGTCAAGAAAACTAGCGGCATCTTTGCCTTCAATAAAGAGCTCACCCATGTGCGAGATATCAAACAGTCCCGCTTTGGTTCTTACCGCTTCGTGCTCGGCTAAATCCGAGCTATATCTAACGGGCATTTCCCAACCACCGAAGTCGGTGAAGCTAGCGCCGAGATTGGCGTGTTTTTGCCTCAGTGGGATGGATTTCATGAGACTAATCTAAAGCATTGCTGGTACCTTCCTTACCCGCGGACAAGTCCTGCCTGAGTGGGCTAGCTTTGATACGAGATCGACCCAGGAAATAGGAGTGTCAAATGTCCCAATGGAGTAACCACCCAGCAACCGCAAAGTACGGAAAGGGCCAGCTAAGTTTTGGTCAACGATCAGCGGATGTTCTAAGAAACGCCATGGGCTCTTGGCCCTTTGTGTTTGGAGCACTTGGGTTTCTAGCGCTCTGGATGTATTTCAATAACGATGGCGCTTTTGATCCATTCCCTTTTATTCTGCTGAATCTCATCCTTTCGTGTATTGCTGCTTTGCAGGGAGCGATCTTGCTTATCGCAGCCAAAAGAGAAGACCAGATCAATTCTGATCTTGCTATCCACACCTACCAAATAGACCAGGAAAACCTGGAGCTCACCAAGCAGGTCCACGATCTCAGCAAACGCATCGAAAAGCTCACCCTAGAGGTTCACGAGGCCGTAAAAGCCAAGCACTAGCCTGGCTAGACCCACCTCGGTAAATGTCAGAGGGTCCAGCTAGTTTCTCTGGTAGTAATTAACTACTGCTATTGGGGGAGCATAAATGGGGATATTTACCTGGCTAAAGAAAATACTTACCTACGATCCGTCGGTTTACAAACCGCCGGTTGACGAGACTACTGAAAGCGAAGGGATGAGCGAGGGCGACTTTCACTCCGGACCAGACGGGTACTCGCCAAATACTTCCTACCCAGACACTTTCTATGGTTCTGGGGGAGAGCTCGAAGCTGGCCATGACGAGGGCGATTTCAACAGATAGCTACCTGGTTCTGCTGGCTGCAAACTTTTCCTAAGTTGCGGCAATAGGCTTGAGGGATGAACGGAACCCCGAAATCCATATTTGGAACCTTTGCCCTAATTGAAATGATCACTTGGGCAGTGCTAATCAGCGCAATCGTAGTAAGGGAAACAATCGGTCTGGCACCGAATATGTTCTTCATTGCTGGGGCCACCCACGGTTTTGCCTTTATCGGCTACTCCGCGACCGCGGTATTGGTAGCTGTGAATCAGCGTTGGCCACTGCTCCGCGGAGCAATCGCGGTGATGCTGGCAATTGTGCCTTTTGCCACCGTCCCGTTTGAAAAGTACTTAGAGAAGCGTAAGTTTCTAGATGGCGACTGGCGTACTGAGAAGTCAAGTAACCCATTGGATAAAACCAAATTTGATCAGCTGTTTAGGTGGTTTATCAACCACCCGGCGATCCTTGTCTTGACCTTATTTGTCTCCGTCATTGGTTTATTCACGTTTTTGTTGTGGCTAGGGCCTCCTAGCGAGTGGGGCAACTAACCATTTCCTGACAATGCCCCAGACTCAGGTCTTGGAGGCAGAAAAGATTCGATAGCACCATACACTTAGCTAATGAGCGTAATGACTGGCATTCAAGCCCCGACTCAGTTTGCCGAGATTATGCACCGCGTGCGAAACGCAGGATTACTTGAAAAGAAGCCAAGTTTTTATATTATTCGCCTTATCGCAATCACCATTATTTCGGCAGTTCTTTGGGTCCTGGGTGGTTACGTTTCTGCGCTGGTTGATCAAAGTACAGTTTTCATACTTTTAGCCTTCTTGGTTGTGGGACTACTTGGGATTGTCTCGGCTCAGTACGGCTTTATTGCCCACGAGGCAGCGCACAGACAAATCTTCCGCAGCAGTAAAGCAAACGACTGGACCGGGTTGGTTCTTGCAAACCTATTTGCTGGACTTAGCTATGGGTTCTGGCTTCGCAAGCACAACAAGCACCACCAAAAACCAAACCAAATCGGCGAAGACCCAGATATTGCCATCAGGGTCCTTAGTTTTACCCCCGAGTCCAGAGACTCCAAAAAAGGAATAGAGCGCTGGCTCACCGAGCGTCAGGGCTACTTGTTCCCGTTGCTTCTTTTGTTCACCGGATTTGATCTATTGGTTGACAGCTTTGCTGGCTTGAAATACAAAGAGCGCAAGATTGGAACCAGGTTCTTGGAATTTGGTTTGATGATGATTCGCCAAATTGCACCCTACGTTGTCTTTGCTATATTGTTTGGCTGGGCCTGGGCCATAGCCCTTTGGTTTTTCATGATGATGATCTTTGGATTCTTTATGGGAGCAGCTTTTGCTCCAAATCACAAGGGAATGCCACTGGTTGAAAAAGATGCCAAGATCGACTTCTTTACTAGACAGGTGCTTACTAGCAGAAACATCAGAGGCAGTTGGCTAACAGATAACCTCATGGGTGGCCTCAACTACCAAGTTGAACACCACCTGTTCCCTTCGATGGCAAGGCCTTACCTAAAAAGGGCTCACAAGATCGTGCTCGATTACTGCAAAGAGCACTCCGTGCCACTAGTTGAGATGAACTTACTTTCGAGCTATGTGGTAATCATGAAGTATCTAAACAATGTAGGCCTGAGTAAAAACTCAGACCCATTTGTTTGCCCGATGGTTGCAACTTTGAGGCCAAGAAACTAGAGTCTCTCCAACGCCCCGCGCAATAAAAGGGCTCTTTGGATAGACTTAGCAATGCACCTTCTAGCCTTCGTAGCTCAGTGGATAGAGCAAGAGCCTTCTAATCTCTTGGTCGCAGGTTCGATTCCTGCCGAGGGCACCACGTAAACTGGGCTAATGCTCGCTTCAATACCTGGTTTCTTCACTGGGTTATCCCTGATTATTGCAATTGGAGCACAAAACGCCTTCGTGATTCGGCAAGGCCTAACAAGAAAACACGTTCTCCTTGTTGTTGCCATATGTGCAGTTTCAGATGCAGCGTTGATTGTTTTGGGTGTTGCAGGCCTTGGCGCTCTTATATCTGGCCTTCCTTGGCTACTGGAGGTAATTCGCTGGTTCGGTGTTTTGTACCTGACATGGTTTGGCATCAAGTCCATCAGATCTGCTTTCAAGGTTCAGTCCCTGGACGCCTCTGGTGTGCAAAGCGGTAGCGCAAGAACAGTTGTCTTGTCAGTTCTAGGCTTCACATTTTTGAATCCACACGTCTATCTGGACACCGTTATTTTGCTCGGCTCGATTGGGAACCAGTTTGGAGCAGATATGTGGTGGTTTGCCATCGGGGCTGTGGTGTCAAGTTTTGTCTGGTTTAGCTCAATTGGCTTTGGAGCCAAGGCAGCATCGAGGTTCATGGCGAAGCCAATTTTCTGGAAAGTGCTGGATATCTTGATCGCTGTCGTGATGTTCAGTATTGCGGTAACGCTGGCCTTCTATAGCTTTTAGGTTGATTTAGTCCTCGGGCTAGTACCATGGGTAAATGCGCAAACTTCTTGGATTAACCCGCTATGCGGTTATTGTTCCTTCGATAGCTTCGATAATTGGAGCTCTGCTTTTGATGGCTCAAGGGTCCCTTTCAATCGTGATGGTGGTAGTTGACGCTGTTCTAAATGACGCTTATCTCAAAGACACCATCGTTGATGTGCTAACTGCAGTGGATGCAATATTGCTTGGAACTGTGCTTCTTGTGATCGGTTATGGCTTATACGAACTCTTTGTTGACACCAGGCTCGAAGTTCCGTCTTGGTTACAGGTGCGAGACTTGGATGATCTCAAGTCAAAGCTAATTGGCGTTGTGGTAGCAATCATCGCGGTGGTCTTTGTTGGAGTTTTTGTTGACGCAAACCGCGCTGCTGACGTAGTTTCCTATGGACTCGGAGCTGGAGCACTTGTGGCTGGATTAGCGCTTTTTGCTTACGCAACGCGCAAAGACGGCGCAGTAAAGAAGCCAGTAAAGAGCTAGTTAGCCAGTTTCTAAGCCAGACTCCTTAAGTTTTCTTGTTTTTTGGTGTTTTATCTGGCAATTTTATGGAAACATAGTATTTCAACGTCTAGACAGTAATTGGGGTGAATGAAACAGGTCCTTGGAAATAATCCTGCTGTTTTCTCTCATACTCATAAATGGTGTTCTTGCCATGTCAGAGGTTGCTCTTCTTACATCTAAGCGAGCAAAGCTTTCGGCTATGGCCTCTCGCGGCAAGAAATCTGCTGAGGTAGCAATTCGCATCAGCGAAGACCCAACCCAGTTTCTTTCCACCATCCAAATTGGAATAACCTCAATTGGTCTTCTCAGTGGAATAGTCGGAGAGTCCATATTTGCTAAGCCGTTGGCAATTTGGCTTCAAAGCGTTGGAGTCCCAGACGGCGTAGCTGACATTTCGGCAACAGTGTTTGTTGTTCTGCTAGTTACCTTTATCGCAATTACCGTAGGGGAGCTTGTCCCTAAGCGAATCGGGCAATCTAATCCAGAGCAAATTGCGGCTGTGATGGCCACCCCAATGCTTATTCTTTCGAAAGTGACAAAGCCTTTTGTTGTGATCTTGACCGTGACCACTAACACACTTCTGAGGCTCTTTGGGGTTGGGAAACACAAAGAAGCCACCGTTACCGAGGATGAAATTGAAGCCATCCTGGATGAGGGATCGGTAGCCGGTTTGATTGAAGATCAAGAACGAGAACTAGTAAAAAACGTCTTCCGGCTAGATGACAGAAAACTAGGATCGCTCATGGTTCCAAGATCCGAAATTGTCTTTGTCGACATCAATGCCCCAGAAGCAGAAAGCTTTAACCAGATTGCTCAGTCCGTGCGGTCAAGAATTCCAGTGTGTGATGGAGGGCTAGATTCGATTATTGGTGTGCTTAGTGCCAAGACGGCACTATCAACTGTTGCTAGGGGAGAAAAACTCAGCTTGCAAGACAACCTTGAGCCACCGCTTTATGTTCCAGAGACCCTAACCGGAATGGACCTACTGGATCAGTTCAAGGAATCCCGCACCCACATCGCCTTTGTGGTGGATGAGTATGGTGGCCTCGAGGGTCTTGTCACCATTCAGGACATTTTTGACACTTTGATTGGTGAAATCGTCACCGAAGGTGAAGAAGCTACCGATCCGGTTCAACGAGACGATGGTTCATGGCTGTTCGAAGGAGATACTTCGATACCTGAGATCAAGGACTGCCTTGTTATTGATGAGTTACCAGAGCAAGATAAGGGTCGCTACCACACCGTAAGTGGACTCATCCTGTTACTACTGGGCAAGATGCCAGTAGCTGGCGACAGCGTTGTTTTGCAGGACTGGAAACTAGAGGTCATGGACATGGATGGCCGTCGCATCGACAAGATTCTCGCCACTCGAATTCTCTAGCGAGCTTGCTTCCTACTTGGTGAGCGCCCTGTCAAAGAAACCTGAAAGCACATCAGCGTAACGCTCACTCTCGGTCAGCATACCCTCGGTGTGATCGGCGCCCTTAAAGGTTTCCAGTGTTATGTCCGACCCTTGATCCTTGGCGTAGTTATAGAAATCAACCGATGACTGATAGTTGAGCCGCTGGTCGATATCTCCGTGCAGAATGAGCATCGGTCGATCTCCAGCCGCTTCGATGCCTTGCATCACTGAAGTCTCGGTTAGGTTCACACCGTGAAATAGCTGGGCCGAAATCAAAGCCAATTGCCATAAGAATCCAGGAAAGCCTTGGAACTCAACTTCCCTGGTTGCCGCTGCGTTGAAATCAAAGATTGTTCCCTCCATAGCAAAAGCCGAAACATTCTCCGTCTTTGCTGGAAGTAGTGATGTCGCTACCGCACCTCCAGACACCCCGAACATTCCTAGAGATTCAGCCCTGATGCCCTTGTTCGCGATTAGCCAATCAGCAACGGCTGCAAAATCGGTGGACTCTTCTTGACCGGCAGAGTGACGACCGTCGGTGCAAGTTGACTCTCCAGTGTCACGGGAGTCCACCAACAAAACTTTGAAACCATCTTTCACGAGCATGGCCGAAGGAAGTAAAGCGTTGAAATCTCTTCTAGAGGTTCCAATACCGTGGGTGACGATAACTGTTTTTCCATTGGAAACCTCGGGCTCTATCCACCAAGCAGAAAGAGTGACTTGCTCATTTACTGGTACCTCTACCGCGCTGTATTTGATGTCGGTTAGCCACCAGTTACTCAGGTCGTAATCAACCCACTTCTCCCAACCTTCTCCTGGGAAAGGCCCGTTGCCGGATCCGGGTGCGTAGAAATTCTCAGGGGTATTTGCTAAATCGTCTTCGTTAATGGCGCAAGGAACAACTGTCCCAGAGGTATAAACATAGTTACCGGCGGCTAGAGCGCCGCCTGAAACCACTACAACTAAAACTCCGGCGGTTATTGCAATCCATCTTGATATGCGCATGTCAAAAGGGTAGCACCGAGCAGTTGGATCTAGGCCCTAGACATCGCTTCTTTGAGTGCGTCTAACCCTAGGCCACCTAGGTTCAAGGCAGTTGAGTGGAACTTCTTCATGTCAAAATCAGCACCCTTGCGAGTTTTGTAGTCGTCTCGGATTTGCTCCCAAATGCGTTGGCCGATTTTGTAACTTGGTGCCTGGCCTGGCCAACCAAAGTACCTTGTAACTTCAAAGCGAACAAACTCTGGGCTCATGTTTACGTTTTTTGACATGAAATCCAAAGCGTAGTCAAAGTCCCAAACGCCAGTTCCATCTAGTTTTGGCTTACCTAAGTGCACTCCAATATCCAGCACGACTCGAGCAGCTCGCATTCGCTGGCCATCCAGCATCCCAAGACGATCTGCAGGAGTTGCAAGGTAACCAAGCTCATCCATGAGGCGCTCGGCGTAAAGCGCCCATCCCTCACCGTGACCCGAGGTCCAAGAAGCTAAGCGACGCCAGTCGTTTAGGGTTTCGCGGATGTAGGTGGCTTGGGCAACCTGCAGGTGGTGACCCGGGACCCCCTCGTGGTAAACGTTTGTGGTTTCACGCCAAGTGTCGAAAGTCTCGACACCTTCTGGAACTGACCACCACATCCTTCCAGGTCTGGAGAAGTCATCACTTGGTCCGGTGTAGTAAATCCCACCGTGCTTGGTCGGGGCAATCATGCACTCTAGCTTTCTAAGAGGCTCTGAAATATCAAAATGCGTCTTTCCAAGCTCCCCAATAGCCTTGTCGCTTAGCTGCTGCATCCACTTCTGCAATGCATCGGTGCCGTGCAGCTTGGTTGCTGGGTCATTTTCCAGATGGGCAATAGCTTCAGCCACTGTCGCGCCAGGAAGGATATCGTTCGCAACTGCTTCTTGCTCGGCTACCACCCTAGCTAGCTCTTCGATGCCCCACTGGTAAGTCTCATCAAGATCAATTTCTGCACCAAGGAAACTCTTGCTGAGCAGTCGGTATCGATCGCGACCAATGGCATCTTGCTGGCTTGCCTTTGGCAGCATGCTTTTTAGAAACTCTCCAAAGGCTGCATAGGCATTCGTGGCATCGATAGCGGCTGAAAATAGCTGTTCGCGAAGTTCAGTCGGCAGCTTCGTGTCAGCCTTAGCGTCCTTGGCGAACTCGTGAAAGAAACCTTTTGGCTGATTGATTTGATCAACTTGGGTGATTACCTCATCGAGCTGACGCTTTGCTGGGCCATCACCTTTGTCGAATCCAATAGCAAGAGTCTGCTGGTAACCGAAGAGGGAGTCTTTAACTTTTCGCATCCTGGAGGCTAAGTTTTCCCAGTCAGAAACTGTTGCAGTGGGGGATAGGTCAAACACATCCCTGATGCCTTGGGCAGGGGAGTCAAGGTTATTCAGGTCGCGGAAGGGCAAGCCTGCGTTGTGTAGCTCGATGTCAAGAATGAGCTGCTGACTTAGGGCGTCCTTGGTCACCTGGTCGATGTCATCTACTGGGTCCAATGCTTGAAGATCGGCGAGGGTGGACGAATTCAGCTTTAGGTCCCGCTCGATGGCAGCCGGGGAGTAGTCGTCCATTTGGTCTGCACCAGAGGGCAGTCCAATACTGGTTGCAAAGCTTGGGTAGTTTTTGGCCAACTGGGCTAGGTAGCTATCAGCCAGGGTATCTATTGCGGTTTTCTCTCTCATTTTGGAACCTTTGCCTTTTTGCTGTTCTCCTGACTAGCTGCAATCACACTCACAGCCGCCGAAACCGCGATTGCAACAACAATCACCACTAGGGAGGTGATGCTGTCAATGTTTGGTGCCCACTCAATATGCTGGCCACCATTGATAAACGGAAGCTCATTCTCATGCATCGCATGTGTTATGAGCTTGAAACCAATAAAGGCCAAGATAAATGCGATTCCGTACTTCAAGTATTCGAGTCGATCGAGTAATCCACCCAACAAGAAGTAGAGCTGACGAAGCCCCATAAGCGCAAATAGGTTTGCTGTGAAAACAATAAACGGATCAGTGGTGATACCAAAGATTGCGGGGATTGAGTCGAAAGCAAACATCACATCCGTCATAGCAATCGCCGCAAACACTACGAGCATTGGTGTAAAGGCCTTGCGGCCATTTACCACAGTGGTGAGCTTGGCACCATCAAAGTCATCGGAAACATGGATGCGCTTGCGAAGAATGCGAATCAGTTTTGACTCAGTTTGATCTTCATCTTCATGAGTCCTAAAAGCCTGGTGGTAAGCGGTGTATAGCAAGAAGGCACCGAAAATGTAGAAAATCCAACTGAACTGCTCAATAAGAGCGGCTCCAACCAAAATAAACAAGCCGCGGAGCACCAAGGCCATAATGATTCCAACCATAAGCACTTGCTGCTGATACATCTTTGGGACAGCAAATCTTGACATGATCAAGACAAAGACAAAAAGGTTATCAATCGAAAGCGAATACTCGGTGAGCCAACCTGCTATGAACTCGGTTGCTCGAAGGTGTCCAAATAGTGCCCAAAGTACAGCGGCGAAAACCAAGGCAAGCCCGGCATAAAACCCCACCCAAGCGGTTGATTCTTTGGTTGAGGGTATGTGAGGTCTTTTGACGGCAAGTAATAAGTCGGCTAGCAAGATAGCTACCAATACACCGGTTGAAATGGTTTGAAACCAAAAATAAGAAGGGGAATCCATAAGACCCCAATTCTAAGGGGGTTATTTGGATCTAGAGAGCAACTTTCTGAGCAGCCCAATAGCCGAAGTTGACCATAGTGCCCAGATCACCAAAAGCGGTTGGAAAAACAAGCGGGTGAGCCTGGCTTCGTCGGTATCTAGACCAAAAGCGTCAATGCCTTCGACATATTGGTTGATGTTCCCGGGAAAAATGGCAACGAAGAAAAGCGCGGCTGCAAGACCGAAGTAAGCAGCAATTCGCCCAGTGCTAAAGAGCCCAAGTCCTAGTGTGATCTCTACAACTCCGGAAGCCACAACCACGAAGTCAGGATCAAGCGGCAACCATACCGGTACCTGAGCTTGGAACTCTTGACGCAAAGTAGTGAGGTGACCGATTCCTGCATAAACGAGGGCGGCACCAAGTGCCACCCTCGCTAGCAGTCGAGCGATTTTCAAACTGTTTCTTTTCTATGCGGTAAGTGCCGGAATGATTGCTCCGGAGAATACTTGCCAAGCAAGAATGCTCTTGGCTACCAAAGAAAGGGTTATGTAAGTTCTTTCTCCCTTTAGGTAGTTCGACCAGGAGCGCCACTTCTTATACTGCAACGCCTGGTTGATGGCAAAGGTGTTGAAGAAAACAAACAGCGAAACGATGATTCCAATAACGAAACCAGGAACTTCTGCCGCGTTTGTGGAACCAGGCTGCAACGTGTAAACACCAATCAATAGCCAAGGAACAATTCCAGTGATGGAACCCATGATGAATGGCAAGCCTTGGCCGTTTCCAGGAGTTTCATACTTTTCTTGCAGGGCTCCAAAGAAGATCATTGAAGCGTTTACCGCGAAGATTCCCACAAGTGCCGAGAAGTCTGAAATTCCAGTCAGCTGAGCAATGAGCCAAATCATGACGGAGGAGCTAAGTGAGTACTCAACCCAACGGAAGTAGTTACGGTTTTGCTTCAAGCCTTTGGAGTATTTTCCGAAGAACTGAGGGGAGGAGATCAAGAAGTGGAAGAAAGCGGACAGTGCCAAGAAAGCCACTACTCCAATTCCTAGATTGACTTCAAATAAGGTGACACGCTCGGTTGGAAGTGGAGAGCCCGGAGGACCTGTCATGTAATCAACGGTGGTTCCAAACAAAACCTGGTTATCGAGCAGTGATAGGGCGTAGCCGAAAGCTACCGCTTGAAACAGGTGAAGCAAACCCGCAACAATGTTGTAGGTTCTTAGCCTTTTGATTTGCTCTGTAACTGAGCGCTTTTTCTGTGCCATCAGTGATACCCCTTCGTATTGGTTATTGCTTCAGTCTAGGCTCGCGCCTGAGTTTCACGGATAAGTGAGCTAGCTCTTCTTCGCTAACTTGCGCTTCGTTTTGGTCTTTTGTGAACCTAGATGGAAAGTAGAAGCAAAGCCCAACAGCAGGAATCCTGCCGCTGACCACGCTGCCCACTTTGCTCCATCAGTGAATGCTTCACCGGCGGCTATTGTGATCTCTTCGGCCAACTCCTTGGGAACCTGCTGAGCAACCAGCCCATCAGTAAGTGCTGGAATGGCTGAACCGGCCGAGTCAACTACAGCATCCACCAACACAATGCTCTGTGCAGTTGGAACTTCCAAATCGCTAAGTCTTTGCTCCATAGAGGCCTGAGTGCCGGTAAACAGAAGCGTTCCAAGAACAGCTACACCAAGAGCTGAACCAACCTGTCTAACAGTTGACTGGGAACCAGAAGCTTGACCGGTGCTAGTCATTGGAACATCCACCATGATGACTCCAGTTAGTTGAGCGGTAGCCAAACCAATACCTATTCCATACAGGAACAAGAGAGGCGCAAGAATGGCCCAACCAGCTTCGGTGGAGGCAAACAGGGCCACCCCTAACACTCCAATTAGTTCGAGCCCAACTCCAATCTGGACCGCACGCGCTGGTGGTAGCTTGCCACTTAGGGCGCCACCAACACCGGATGCCATAAAGGCTCCTGCGGCAAGCCACAGCAGAACCAAACCGGAAGAAATTGGGCTAAGGCCAAGAACGTTCTGCAACCAAAGCGGAATCGCAAACAAAATTCCAAACTCTCCCATGGAAATAATCAGGGCAGCAATCGAACCGTTTCTAAACGAACCGATCTTGAACAAGCCCAAGTCCAAAAGCACATTCTTTTTGTCTGCTTCGCGCTTTCGCTCCCACAGAACAAATACCACCGCTGAGATCACAAAGATCAGAAGCGCTACTGGAATTACAGAAATGCCAGTTGTGGGCCAAGTAAAGTCACCAATCATGAACTGGTTATTTGGATTGATCTCCCACCAGCCATAAATTCGCCCCTCAATCAAACCGAACACCAAAGTGGAAAACATTACAACCGAGATAGCTGCGCCAACAAAGTCAATGCCACCTGCACGCTGCGGGGCTTTGGATTCCGATACGTAGTAAGCAAGTCCTGCCAGAATAATGATTCCAAGGGGCAGGTTAATTCCAAAAGCCCAGCGCCAGCTAAAGTCCGTGGCTAACCAGCCACCAAGAACTGGACCAACAGCGACCATGCCTCCGATAGTTGCACCCCAAACAGCAAACGCTATTCCGCGCTCTTTACCCTGGAAGGTTGCGTTTAGCAGTGACAAAGTAGTTGGCAAAACCATTGCGCCACCGATGCCTTGGATAACTCTGGCAAGAATCAAGACATCCGCAGACTCCGCAACCCCCGCCCAAACCGAAGCGAGAATGAAGATGATAATTCCAATACTCAGCAGACGCTTTCGACCAAACCTGTCAGCGAGTGAACCCCAAACCAAAAGCAGTGACGCAAAGACCAAGACGTAGCTTTCTTGAACCCACTGAACCTCAGTGGAGCTAAGACCTAGATCGTTGATGATGGAAGGAAAAATGGTATTTACGATTGTTCCATCGATGATTACGAGGGAAATGGCCATCGAGATGAAAACTAATCCAACCCAGCGATTGCGAACTTTTGTCAATTTTTCCTGATTTCTGGTCTTTTCTAGCTATTGCCTACTAGATTGCTTGGGCTACTAACTAGCCGTCTCACACTCTATCCCAGGGTAGAAGCCGGAGCTGCCTGCTTGTGGTTATCTCCAAAAGTATCGTTTTGGACCCGACACTTCAGAAGGCGATAATTGGTTATGACCGAAATCACTGAAGGGCTACCGCTACCTGTAAAAAGTAACGGACTGGCACCGCTTTGCCTGGTTACAGGGGCCAACGGCTACATCGGAGGAAGACTCATAAGAGAGCTTCTTACTTTTGGCTACCGGGTGAGAGTGCTAGCCAGAAACGCTTCTCGGTTGACACAGTACCCCTGGATTAATCAGGTTGAGGTTGTAGAAGGAGATGCTCACGACGAGCTCTCACTGCAAAAAGCACTTGACGGCATAGACGTTGCTTACTACTTACTGCACTCTCTCTTGGTCAAGGATGACTTTGAAGCATCTGAACTAGATATGGCACAGCTTTTTGCTGACGCGGCATCCGAGGCAAAAGTATCTCGAATAATTTATCTTGGTGGCATCATCAATGGAACCGAAGAGCTATCTGATCACATGAGTGCTCGTATGAATACCGGAGCCATCCTTGCCAAGTCCGGTGTTCCAACGATCGAATTCCGGGCTGGAGTGGTGATTGGTTCGGGCTCTGCCTCATTTGAGATGCTGCGCTATCTAACTGAGCGCTTACCGATAATGACAACTCCTAAGTGGGTCAACAACAGAATCCAGCCAATTGCGGTGCGAGATGTCCTTAGATACCTAATTGGAGCTGCCGGCTTACCCCCTGCAGTCTCGGGAGTATTTGACATTGCGGGCCCAGACATTTTCACTTACGCCGACATGATGCAGCACTACGCCGCAGCCGCTGGGCTGAAGCGACGAATCATAATTCCGATACCAGTTCTGACTCCTCGGCTTTCAAGCGGTTGGGTTGGGTTGGTTACACCAGTGCCCTACCGACTTGCTCGAAGGCTGGTTGAGAGCCTAAAGCACGAAGTGGTGGCAGCTTCATCAAATATCAATGAACTGATTCCACCCCCGACTGCTGGACTGACTTCTTTCGATGTTGCGGTGAAGTTAGCCCTAGTTCGAATCAAAGAAGCGAACGTGGAGACCCGTTGGACTAATGCATCCGTTCCTGGAACACCTAGCGAGCCGCTGTCAACAGATCCAGACTGGGCAGGAGGTTCGCTATACAAGGATGTTCGAGTCGTAAGAGGCACGGACTCTCTGGAAAAGGTTTGGTCGAGGATCGAATCCATTGGCGGCAACAACGGTTACTCTACGGCGAGCTGGGCCTGGGAACTTAGAGGACTAATGGACCGGATGGTCGGGGGAGTTGGCCTGAGACGTGGAAGGCGCGATCCAGACCACTTAAGAATTGGCGATGCGGTGGATTTTTGGAGAGTGGAAGATCTAATTCCTCAAAGCCTTCTGAGGCTAAGAGCTGAAATGAAGCTGCCGGGCCTTGCCTGGCTGGAATTTAGCATCGAAAAAGATCACGAAACCCAAGAAACGGTACTGACTCAAACTGCAACTTTTGCACCGAAGGGGTTGCTTGGCCAGCTTTACTGGTGGGCGGTTCTTCCAATGCATGGACTGGTATTTCCGTCGATGGCCAAAGGCGCCATCTCTGGCAAATCAGGGAAGAACTAGTCCGACTTACCGCCTAGTAGTTTTTGCAGCAGCTTCTTAGAGCCGAGCACCAAGAACCCTAGGACTAAGAAGAATGTCGTGATTGCCGCGATGTATGTCAGCATTCCAGGAACCCCGCCCTCCTCGTTTGGGTTAACAAACCAGTAAGGCCACCAGTTAGTTACTAGTCCACGGATTACAGAAAACACCAACCAAGTCAAAGGAAACACTGCAACCCAGAGTGCGGAGCGGAGTTTGACCTGGAAGGCTCTGTGAGAAAGCAGATAGTCAATCACAATCAAAATAGGTGCGTAAGTGTGAATGATTTCATTTGGTAGTACTGGCCAAACGTAATCACCGTCTCTAACGTCCCCGGCAGCGTCTGCCAGCAGAGCGTGATAAACAACACCGACTACGATCATGGCCACCGTCAGGCTGAGCCTGGCAATTTCAATCCATTTGATATCTTCCTGATTGAGAACCAAACCAAATCCGGCTGTTATCAAAAACAAACCAGCAACAATTGCTGTGACTATAGAGAAGTATGCAAAGTACTCTTCGGGGCGAAAGATATTGTTTGCTAGCCGATCGGTTACCTGCCAGGCAACAGAACCAAGCAGGGCTGAACCAATCAGAATACGAAATAGCCCAAGAGGGATGTTATAAATCATGGTCGCAACACTAGCAGTCATCTAGGGATACTAGAAAAATAGCGCGGTATCAACACAGCAGCTGTTTGTAAGAGGCCAGAATTAGGCAGGCTGCTGCTGAGTAATGCAATGGATACCGCCACCATTAGCGAAGATTTGCTTGGCATCAACCAGAACTATATCCCGTCCTGGGTAAACCTTTTCAAGGATGGACTTTGCCACTTCATCGTTTGGGTCATCAAATGAACACAAAATGACAGCGCCGTTGACGATGTAGTGATTGATGTAGCTGTAGTCAACAAAACCACCTTCGTCGCTCAAAACCTTTGGTGCTGGGATGGCAATTAGTTCGTAACTACCGGCCGCTTCAAGAGTTGACTTCACTTCTTTGGAAACATCAAAGTCGGGGTGTGATGGGTCCTGTTGATCGTGGTACAAAATCACGTTTTCACTTGCAAAACAAGCCACCATATCGATGTGTCCTCTAGTGCCAAACCCGTCATAGTCCCTTGTTAGACCGCGCTTTATCCAAATCGCCTTGTCGGTACCTAGCTTTTCGTGAATTTCGGCTTCTACCTCTTGCTTACTCCAGCTAGAGTTTCGACCCTCTCCCAACTGCACCGTTTCTGTAAGCAGCACAACTCCTGAACCATTGACATGGATTCCGCCACCTTCATTGATGAGCTTAGATTCGATTACCTTGGAACCTGCTAGCTTGGCGATGAAACTCGCGGTTTGAGAGTCTTTGTCAAATTCTGCCCAAGGCTGGTTTCCCCAACCATTGAAGATCCAGTTGACTGCAACTAGTTCTCCAGTTTCTGATTTAGAAAAAGTTGGCCCGTTGTCTCTGAGCCAAGCATCATTTAGTTCAGCTTCCACAATTTCTATACTCGGGTGCAAATAGTTTCTAGCTAGTTCGATTTGATCTGATGTGGCCAGAACAGTGACCGGCTCATACTTCACAATTGCGTTGGCAACATTTGCCCAAGTTGTTCTTGTTAGCTCTGCTTCCTCGGAACTATCACCAAGCAAATAGTTATTCGGTGGCCACGACATCCAGGTTCTCTCGTGCTTTTCCCACTCTGCGGGCATGGTTAACCTCATGATTTTGCTACCCCTGCAATGCCGCCCTGCTCGCCATCTCCTGAGTCGACGCGCTTATTTGCAACCGGATTAGTAAGTGCGCCATATGTATCTGGTCTTCTGGTTGCCAGAAATGGAAACAAATCTAGCCAGTCGCGTCTTTGATCTAAGTCAAGATCTGCAACTAAAACTTCATCAGTGTCTCGGCCAGCGCGAGCTAGAACTCTTCCAAAAGGATCAGAGATAAAGCTGCTTCCATAGAAATTCAGCGCACCTTCATTGCCGTAACGGTTTGGAACGACCATAAAAGTTCCATTAGCTATGCCGTGCGAGACAATGACTTGACGCCACAGTGGCTCGGTATCAAAATTGGGGTGATCTGGTTCAGACCCAATGGCAGTTGGGTAGGCAAGAATTTCAGCACCACGAAGCGAGTAGTTTCTAGCTACCTCGGGAAACCACTCGTCCCAACAGGTTGGCAAGCCAAAGCTGGCAGTTATGCCATCTAAGTCAAGACTGTAAACAGGGTAGGGGTCTGGGTCAAAAGGTCCTGGCTGAAAGTATTTATCTTCGTAGTACCCAGCTGTTACTGGAATGTGAAGCTTTGGGGTCCTGGCTATGATCTGCCCCCGGCTGTCAACCAGTATTGCGGTGTTTAGACCCCTGCCATCTGCCAAATCCACTTTTTCATAAAGTGATGCGTGAACGATGACACCAAGCTCCTTGGCAGCCTTGGCTGCAAAAAGATGAGTTTTCCCTCCTTCAATGACCTCCGCAATCTTTGAAGGGGTTCCCTCTGGCTTTGCGTCCGCTGGGTATCTTGACAAAGTCAGTTCCTGCAAGAAAACAATTTTGGCTCCCGATTCTGCCGCTAGCTTGATGCCTTCAAACAACTTAGCCTCGTGCTCGGCCGAATCGCTGTGCCATTTGGTTTGCACTAGACCAACTCGAAGGGGTGCCCTCGAGGGAGCCTTCACTCTTGAAAGTGACTCCGGGGCGGTGGCAACAGTTAGCTTCATGGTTATGCTTCCTTACTTCATGCTTTCAAGGATCTGAGATAGCAATTCAATCGAGGTTAGCGGATTCACAATGGCAAAGCGGGTGTTGGGTTTTCCTTGGTGACTAGAAGAAACAACGAATCCCACCTCATCTTTGAGAAGTTTCGCGGACCAGTGGTCATAGTCAGCCAATGTCCAGCCCTTGCGTTCAAAAACAACAACAGATAATTCTGGCTCTCGAACTAGATCTAGGTAATCTAGCCCTCTAATCATTTTGGCTGCCTCATGTGCTAGGTCGATGTTAGCTTCGATGGCTTCGCGGTACCTTTCAACGCCGTGAGTTGCTAGCGAGAACCAAAGTGGAAGGCCTCTTGTTCGCCTGGTTAATCCAAATGAATAATCCGATGGGTTCCAGAGTCCAGATTCATTTAGCGTGGCGAGGTACTCTCCGCGCTGGGTGTGTGAAGCCTTTGCATACGCAGGCTCTCTGTAGACCAGAGCGCAAGCGTCATAGGGGGCAAAGAGCCACT
>JBIIAT010000010.1:0-41015 GCA_044239775.1 Rhodoluna sp.
GATCTTTGGAAAATGCCTTTGATAAAACTAGGGGCTCGGCAATAGATTGCGCAATTGACCAACGAGGATTTAGCGATGACCCTGGGTCTTGGAAAACAATTCCAAGCTTGCTACGCAGTTCTTGCAGCTCTGATTTCTTGGTCTTGGAGATATCTTTGCCTGCGACAATAAGCGAGCCAGATTTGACTGGAAGTAACCCAACAGCCGCTCGGCCAACGGTGGTCTTACCCGAACCACTCTCTCCAACTAATCCCAAGACTTCACCTGGCCGAATTTCGAGATTTATGTCTTTAGCAGCCAGAAACGCAGGAACCCTTCCGCGCTTAGGGTACTGGATTGAAACTTTGCTAAACGCAAGCACGGGCTGAGTATCCGCCGTTGCCTTCGCTGCAATGGCCTTACCTTGACCTAGCGACGGGACCGCGCCCAGTAACTCTTTGGTGTAAGAGTGCTTTGGCGACTTGTAAATGTCTCGAGCAGTTCCCTGCTCAACCATTTCACCATCTTTCATAACCAAAACTCGGTCCGCCAAGTCTGCAACAACCCCCATGTCATGTGTGATTAACAAAATTGCAGAGTTCAAGCGCTTGTGTAGGTCCCGGAGAAGATCGAGAATTTCTGCCTGAATTGTTACGTCCAGTGCAGTTGTCGGCTCGTCAGCAATCAACAATTTCGGATCACAAGAAATCGCCTGTGCAATCATGGCACGCTGACGCTGACCACCTGATAGCTGATGTGGGTATGAATCAAACACCTTTACGGGGTCTGGCAAATCCACCATCTCTAGCAGCTCAATAGCGCGTTCCTTGGCGGCCTGATTCGTCATGTTGAAGTGAACCCTTAGCGTTTCCACGATTTGGAATCCGATTGTGTAAACCGGGTTTAGAGCCGTCATTGGCTCTTGGAAAATTACTGCAATTCCACTGCCACGAATTTCACGAAGACGCTTAGGGGTTGCAGTCATTAGCTCTTCGCCGACCAACTTCACGCTGCCAGAAACACGTCCATTCTGGGGAGTAAGTCCCAACAGCGCCATCGAACTAGCGGATTTTCCAGAGCCAGACTCCCCAACGATAGCGAGCACCTCGCCACCAGAAATTTCATAGGAAAGCATCTTGGCAGCAGGAATCCATTCGCCTTCGACCCAGAAGTCAACGCCCAGATTCTCCACTTTGAGAATTGCTCCAGTTGTTTCAGCCATTAGCAGCATTCTCCTTCGGGGTAAGCAAGTTGTGTGAGAATTCCTTTATGGATAGTCACACTCTGCGCTCTAGTTCTGGTCGCATTATGGCGATTGCTGCCATCGCCCTTTCCGCCTTGGGAGTAATAGCACTGGCGACTGGCGACTGGAGCTTGGTCTTCACTAAATCCTGGGTTTACTTGTGGTTTGGCTATTGCGCTTGGCTGTTGTTTTGGAATCCAAGCATAAGGATTAATTCTGACGTTGTGGTAATTGACAACGTGTTTAGAATCTTTGAAATCAATTGGTCTTCCATAAACCGCATTGACACAAAATACTCCCTCAGTCTGGAAACTAACTTCGGAGTGATTAGAGCTTTCGGAGCTCCCGCGCCATCCAGATACGCTGGATTCATGGCGAGTAGAACTGACGCCGCGCATCTTCCAGAAAGTAGCTTTATTGGAAAAGGGTTGGTGCGACCTGGTGATCTGACTTCGAGTGACTCCGGAGTAGCTGCCTATTTGATTAGAAGCCACTGGGAGATTCTTAGGGACCGGAACGAACTCATCGACAAACCAAAAGTTGAAACCCGATGGGTTGCTTGGCGAGTAATTGTCTTTGCCACTCTTAGCCTTGCGGCTATTCTCAGTTTTATTCTCTAGCATTCTTGCCAACCCCCTTTCGGCGAAGGGCACGTTCAAAGCCAGCAAAGATTCCATCCACCTTTACGCGGAACCTACGTTGGCGCGGATCGAAGGCATCTCTCAAGCCATCTCCAATGAAGTTAACGGATAGCGCAATAATGATGAGGAACAAACCTGGCCACCAGAAAAGCCATGGCCGAGTAGAGAACGCCTCTTGATATTCCGAGATGATTTGCCCCAAAGAGATGTCTGGGGCTGTGATACCAAAGCCAAGATAACTAAGTGATGATTCGAGCAAAATAGCGGAACTCATCAACAGCGTCGTGTTGACGATTATTACCCCAATGGCATTCGGGAGTATGTGCTTGAAGATTATGCGCCAAGGTCCTGCCCCCGCTACCCTCGCCGCATCGACAAATTCCAGTTCCCGCAGGGACAAGAATTCTGCCCTGACTAGACGCGAGAGCCCAGTCCATAGAAACAGGCCTAAGAAGAAGGCAAGGAAAAGGGCGCTTCCGCCACCGAAGGCCTTTCCAATTACCGCACCAAGGATTAGCACCGGGATGATAATAATGACGTCCGTTAGACGCATCAGAACAGAATCAATCCAACCCCGGAAAAACCCTGCGATTGATCCAATGAGGACCCCAATAGCTGTTGTGAGTATTGCGATTACAAACATTACAATCAGCGACTGTTGGATTCCGCGCATTACTCGAGCAAAAACATCCTTACCCAGAGTGTCTTGGCCGAATGGGTGGTCCCCAATAGCAAAAGGGAACAAGCTGGCTGTTGGGGTACCTCCCGGGGTAGCAAGGTCGTAGTTCTCATACCAGTTGTACTTCCACCAACCTGGGATTCTCCAGCCATCGATGGCAAAATTTCCAGAGTCGTCAACATATAACTTTCCAGAGCCGCCAAGGATTGTTCCTACGGAACTAAATGAGAGAACCGTAATTGCGATTATCGCAATGAGGCCCATTAGGGCACCCTTATGTTTGAAAAAGCGACGCCGAATTAACTGGCCTTGGCTAACTCCAATTTCGCCTGGCCTTGGGAGATTTTCTAAAGTGCTCATCTATCCTCCCTAGCTCAATCTAATTCTTGGGTCGAGGGAGGTGTAAGCCACATCAGCAATCAGGTTGAAAACCACCGCAACCAGTCCAGTGATTAGAAATACACCCATTACAAGGTTGAGGTCGACCGCATTTAGACCAAGGTTAAATAGCGAACCCATTCCCTGCCAAGCAAAAATTCGCTCCGTAATGATCGCTCCTCCGATTAGCCCACCGATGTCGAATGCGACGATGGTAACAATCGGAATCATCGCGTTTCTAAAGGCGTGGCGCATAATTACCGTCCGTTCGGCCAAACCCTTCGCGCGGGCAGTTCGAACGTAGTCTTGGTTCAGAACTTCAAGCAAACTTGATCTCGAATATCTCGTGTATGCAGCTAGTGAACCTATTGAAAGCGCAGCCGTCGGGAGCAATAAATGACCGAAGCTATCCAACATTTGGAACCACATGTCTCCGGGCAGATTTGGTGTTGAGGCACCTATGGTGGAAATTATCCCCTTCTCCTGAGGGATCATCAGCTGATAGTCAGACCAAACCTGTAGTACTCGATCAATGACCACAAATCCAAGAGTCAAGATGCTGATAATTCCAGCAGCGCGACCTACCTGCTTCCGGTCTTCTCCGCCGAAAATTCGTGCAGAAACTAAGGCCACTCCTACGGCTAGCAGAACTAGAACAAGAAGTGTCCACAACTCAGGAATGAAGAAGAACAAGAACTGGAGTGGGTACCAAGCTATTAGCCAAAAAACAATAACACTACCCGCCGCAAAAATCATGCCGCGGTTCTGGAATCCTGTAGTTAACGAAATAACGATTACGGACACGAGCGCGCCGCCAAGAGCAATACCGATTGGACCAAGTGAGGGTTGCGCGAACCAACCAATTAGCAACAAACCTTGAAGAACCGCAAAGGTGGCAAGTGAAGCGATTGATAGAACCTTTACTCTGCGCCTACCATCTCCTCCTACGACACCCATCCAAAAAGCCCCCGAGGCGATCGCAATCAAAATTACACCCCACAGCGGCACATCCGGATTGTACAAAAATTGATTGAATCGGATCGCGCCCCATTCTTTCAAAAGCACAGCGAACCAGAAAATTGGAAGCGAGTAAAAGACAAATGTCATGAACGTGACCGTGTAGTCATAGCCACTGTATTGACGAAGAGCAGTTGACATTCCAATTGCGATTCCCAAAACAATAGCGACAATAGTCGCTAGCGTTAGCAGCTGAATTGTTGAAACCATAGCAACTGCAAGTGCGTCGGTTACCAGTTGCTCGCCACGCGATACCGAAATTCCCAAATCGCACTGACCCACAAAACAGCCAGCAACTCCAGCTAGCCAGGCAAAGTATCTAAGGACCGGAGGGGTGTCTAGGTCTAAGGCCTTAGTAAGGTACGCGATCTTGTCTTGAGCAGATGGGTCACTAGATCCGCGAAGCTCCAGAAGTGGGTCACCAGAGTAGGCCGTGAGTACATAAACAATAAAGGAGGCTGCAAGAAGCACCAGCAACGTGGCAAACAATCTTCTGACGACAAAAGCCAGCACAGAGACCTCCTTTGGTTGAATCTTTTCCTGTAGAGACTCTACCAACTCACGGTAAAGGCATTTTCGCAAAAAAATCTGGCTGGCAGCCCAAGCTGCCAGCCAGACTTCAGTCTTGCTAGAACCAGTTACTCAGTAACTGGAGTCCACTCCCAGAAGTTCCAGAAGTAGCCAGGTGATAGTGCACTTGGGCTAACACCGCTAACCTTCGAGCTGGAAACTGTCAATCCAGGGAACTGGAAGATCATGGTTCCGTATGCATCAGAGATTAGGTTCTGTTCGATCTCGAGCATTATTGCTGTTTGCTGCTCTAGATCGGTTGTGACGTTAAGTGTCGCCAATAGTTCGTCAACCTTTGGGTTAGCGTAACCGTTGTAGTTACCACCCTTCTCTAGCGGGTCGGTGTAGGACGCAAAAATCTGGTCCGAACCGGCAACCGCCAAGCTAGTTGACTGCCACGCGAAAATAATTGCATCGTGTGGGTTGATTGGCTCAACTGTTGGGTCAGTGAACATCCAGTCTGGCTCGCCAGTGTCAATAACGTTGAAGCCCGCTAGAGCAGCTGACAACTGAATCAGCTCAAGCTCCTGTGAACGACGAACGTTTCCAGTTGGGTACCAGAACTTGACATCCACTGGAGTAGAAACTCCAGCTTCCTCAAGTAGAGCCTTCGCGCGCTCGATGTCCAAGTCGCGAACGCCAGCGGCACCGCTCTCGGCAACAATTGCGTTGTAGCGATCCGATCCAGGAATGGAAAGGAAAGACTCACGGACAGTAGCGTTAGGGTTCAACGGCTTGATGATCTTCTCGATGATCTCGTCACGAGGGATTGTCAGCAAGAATGCCTGACGGACCTTTTGTGCCTTAGTCGCATCGCCATCGTAGCTAGCAGGATCGAATGGGCCTCCGTTGTTGAAGGTTAGGTCGATGTGCTCATAAGTAGCTTCGTCACCCTGGTGAATAGTTGCACCAGCGCTGGAGGCTATGCCCTTAGCTACTTCGAGCGAGTCAGCAGTTGGCTGTCCGCTAGCGATGTCAATTTCGCCGTTTTCTAGAGCCTGAAGCTGAGTGATGAAGTCCTCAATGAAGCGAACAGTGATGCGCTCGAACTTAGGTGACGGACCCCACGTGTAGACAGGGTTCGAAACTAGAGTGATGTACTGGTCCTCAACTACTTCTTCGATGATGTATGGACCACTCGATAGGTACTGAAGTGGGTTCGACGGAAGTGAAGTGAACTGGTAGTCCTCGTTCCAGCTCTTAGCAACAGGAGCTAGCCAAGCGTCATCCTCATTCTGGATGGCTTCGATTAGCGCCTTCTTTGCCTCTGCTGGGTCAGTGATGTCTGGGTAAGCAACCATCACTGTTCCGTGAGCTGGCATGCCAACGCCGAACGCAAGCTCCCAGTCGACATATGCATCGTCGTACACGAGAGTAATTGTGCGGCCATCAGATCCAATTTCAGGAGTCTGAGTCACTAGCTCAAGGCCAGAGGTTGAAGCTGGAGAGAACTCTGCGGCTGTTCCGGCAAACTTGCCAGAAGACGCAGCCCACGCAAATAGCATGTCGGCAGCATCAATCTGAGTTCCGTCAGACCACTTAACACCCTGGTTGATGGTGTACTTAACGGTCAGAGGTTCATCAGAAATCTTTTCAAACGTTCCGTATCCAGTGTCTTTTACCAACTGAGGAACGTTGTTGTAGTACTGGAAACCGGAGTTGGTCATGTAAGTGATGTTGGCGTTCTTTGTAGCGTTTCCTGCAGAAGAGCCTGTGTTGTAGTTGTCAAACGATTGGTTGAAAGCTACAGTCACCTCAGTTCCTTCTACAATCTGAGATTGGTATGGCAGTGCACAACCGCTGAGGGTTACTGCGACCGCGCTCAGAAGGGCAACTAGGCCCAATCTGTTACGATTCTTCATTTTTCTCCTAATATTAATTACCCTAACAACTCTGACGTTTCTCCAGCGCTTTGGGGACTTTTTTCATTCTAGACCCGATGTATCCGTCTTCAACAGTGTTCTCGTTGCAGCTAAGGCAACAATCAGGTAACGAAATACTGTTCTAAGCTTTGGTTTGTGATTCAAAAACCATTACTGATTTATGACGGAGATTGCCAATTTTGCCGGCTCAGTCTGGATTTTGGCATACGGACTTTGTCTACTTTTCCTGATTTCGTGGCCTACCAGCGCATAAATCCAAGCAACTTCGGGCTTTTGGCCTCAGATGTCCAGTCTCAAATCTGGCTTGTCTCGCCAGAAATCGAGCCACTCGGTGCCCACTTGGCGGCGGCGGCAATTCTTGGAATGCAACCGGGGTGGGGCTGGAGGCTTCTGGGGTGGTTCATGAGAAAGCCCCCAACTTCATGGCTTGCAAAGTGGTTCTACTTCTTTATAGCTGCCAACCGGCACCGGCTCCCAGGTGGTTCTAGGCAATGCAATCTAAAGGACACCTACCGTGGAACTTGATCAGCTCAGACGGACCCGGATTGAAGTCCTTGTTGTTTTTTCCCTGAGCCTTGGCGCCAGCGCGATCTATTCGATCCTTTCCCTGTTGGCCAAGCTAACCTCCGAAACAGGTTTGGCTGGTCAATCCGCCACGATTAATAGAAGCCTCTCCGAAAGACAGTGGCTGGACTTTAGTTATCAATTTTTAGGGATAGTGCTTGGTCTAGCACCTGTTGCCCTGGTGCTTTTCTTGCTTTGGGAAAAAAACAAATCACCATTCAAGATGCTGGGTTTGGATTTTGTAGATTTCGGTAGGGACATTCTCCGCGGCACAGTTCTCGCTGCCGTTATTGGACTGCCTGGTCTGGCCCTTTATTACGCAGCTCGTCTGTTAGGAATCTCGGCCGAGGTGATTCCTGCTGATCTCGAAAGCTATTGGTGGACAGTCCCGATTCTCCTTCTTGCCGCTATCAAGGCCGCGCTTCTGGAAGAAGTAGTGGTGGTGGGATACCTTTTCAACCGTTTAGCCAAGCTTGGCTTCTCTTCAAAAAATCAGATCATTATTGGCGCTTTGGTTAGGGCGACCTATCACCTGTACCAAGGCTTCGGTGGCTTTATTGGAAACTTCGTTATGGGTTTGGTTTTTGGATACCTCTACCAGAAATGGGGACGTGTCATGCCTTTAGTGGTAGCCCACTTCTTGCTAGATGCTGTTGTCTTTATCGGTTACGCAGCCTTGAAGGGCGTGTTGCAACTGCCCTAGAAGTTTCCTGCTAGATTCTTCTTGCAATCGAAATTGGTTGTAGCTTTTGTTCTCTTTTGGGGGAAGTCGGTGAAAATCCGACGCTGACCCGCAACCGTGAGTTGATTTTCAACAAGTCGGAATGCCCACTAGAAAACGATTGACTCCTTTATTTACCGTCGAGGTCTACGGGTGGAGTCGGGTAAGAATATACTCGATGAACCCTTGAGCGTCTAAGGATGCTTTCAAGGGTTTTTCTAATATTTGGAACCCGCCTTTGCGCACACTTCGCTCATGCGAAAGGTACCAAAATGAAACAAATCAAGAAAATTGGGGGCTTGAGTCCCCTTGTCATCATTGCGACATCGATAGCAGTTGCTGTCATTGCTGCGCTGGCTATTTTCAATAGCTCTCAGTCGAGAGCACAGTATCTGGAAACAGCTGAATTCCTGAACTCCCAGTTCGTGAATGGCGAGTATCTTGAAGGCTTCTCACCAGGAGCAGCTGAATATGGATTCTCTCTAGAAGCAATTTCTCAATTGAGCGTTGCAGGCGAAATTGACATTTCCAAAGCAAAGAGTTTTCTTCTAGAAACAGACTCGTCGTATTTGTTCTCGGAAGAAACTGGTGAAATCAATCCTGGATTGGCAGGAAAGTACCTTTATGCTTCCAAAGTAACTGCGACAGATAACAAAGCACTAACTGACTCAGTTATCGAGTCGCTGCTAAAACTAGTGAAGCCTGATGGCTCTCTAGATACCGTGTCTCCAAGTACTTTTGACTACTCATGGGCAATCTTGGGTCTTTATTCTCAAGACAAAAAGGATCTTGCATTAGCGCTCGCCGGCGAGCTTTCTTCTTTAGCAAGAGAGGATGGAGGTTTTGGGTTTGACTCTTCAGAGTTCACGGAAGCTTCCAGTACAGATGCCACAGCCATAGCAATCATGGCTCTAGAGCTCACCAAAAATCTTGGCTCTGTTGCGAGCGGGAATCAAGCTGCAATAGAAGCTGCTCTGGCTTATTTGGATTCGACCATGGTTGATGGAAGTCACTTTGTTGCTTTTGACGCCATCGATGTCAATGGCACAGCATACGCACTGATGGCCTACGCTGCAGCAACTGGTGAGCTAAGTGAACCCATGCAGTCATTCTTGATTGAACTGATACAAAGCGATGGTGGTATCGGTTCCCCTTGGGTGGAAAATGCGGGTGACCGATTTGCTACAGCTCAGGGCTATCTTGCACTTGAAGGCAAAAACTATCTGAGCTTGTTAGGAAGATAGCAAAATGCAGTCCAGGTCAAGACTTATTGTTCTCAGCGCACTTGTTTTGCTAGTCGTTGTTGGCAGTGTCTTGACCTGGGCTTTTGAAAACAATGTGATCACCCAATCCAGGCCACAAACCGTCGAGGTTGATTTCACTGAAGGATCATGCAAGCAAAACGGGGTCACTATCGTGGTTGATTTTGGTGAATCCAGTGATCGTGAGCCAATAATTCGTTGTGCAAATGACTTCCAGGGGTCGGGCTGGGAAGTGTTTAGAGCCACCGGCTTGATAGTTGATGGAACTAAACAGTACCCAAGTGGATTCGCATGTCGAATTGAGAACGAGCCATCTGTTGAAGATCAGAACTGTCTTGACACACCACAATACTCCGAGGGTAGCTGGGGATACTTTATCTACACCGCTGAACTCGGTTGGCAAGTAAGTGGAGTCGGCTCTGCCGCTAGGCAAGCGCAGTGCGGCGTCGCTGAAGGGTGGATGTTTATTGGTCCCGGAAAGCAGGATGCCGGCCAGCTTCCAAGGCCAATTCCAGAACCAGTGAAATGTGATGAATAGCAGGATGAAAGCAAGTAGCGCTAGCCCCCTTAGCTGGTGGTTGCTGGCTTTAGCTATGGCAATTTTTTCAGGTGTCAGTCAAACCATCGGCTCACAGATTCTGATTGCCATTGCCGCACTGGCAGCCATCTACTTGTTTAGGGAGGATGCGCCTTGGTCACGTTCGGTTAAGTTCTACATCTTTCTTGCATCATTTGTCGTGGTAGCCAGGGTGCTATTTCGAGTTGTTTTCAACATTCAAAACCCAGATGAGCCAACAGCGCTTTTTCTTCCAGGCCTCTCGGTAAACCTAGGATTTGGTCCAGCTGTTCAACTGTTCGGGGAAGTTAGCTTTGCAGCCTTACTAGATGGCGCAACTGAAGGTCTTCGTCTTGCTGCCATCATCTTGTCGGTCGCAATGGCAAGCTCATTGGCGAATCCCAGAACACTACTAAAGTCGACACCCAGCGTTCTCTACGAAATCGCTAGCGCTGTATCAGTTGCCATAAACCTTGCTCCTCAAATGATTTTGAGTCTTCAGCGTGTTCGAAAAGCTAGAAGCCTCCGGGGGCGCAGTAAAGGTTTGGGGTCACTGGCAGGAACTGTAATTCCGGTGCTAGAAGATGCAATTGAATCCTCTCTTTCCCTGGCTGCCAGCATGGACGCAAGAGGATTCGGTCGTAAGGGTAACCTCTCTGTCTCCCAGATTTGGATCGCTCGCCTTAGCTCCCTTGGGGCAGTTGCTCTTTTGTCGATTGGAAGTTTCCTAGTTTTAGTCGGTGAGGGCCAATTCACTGGCGGCCTAGTAATCGCTTTGGGTTTAGCTTTCAGTGTCGTGACGGTTCGGGTTTACTCCAAGTCTCAGATTCGCACAAGGTTTGATCGTGAGAAATTCCGATTGCTCGATGGGCTGTTGCTATTGATTTCTGTGGCGCTAATTGTTACTGCCTCTGGGGGTTGGTTACAGTGATTGCGCTCAAGGATGTGACTTTTGGATATTTAGAGACCGAGAGGCCTTCGCTAACTCGAGTGACGATTGAATTCAGTGCTGGTGAGTTCGCATTGGTTTGTGGAGCAACAGGTAGCGGCAAATCAACCCTGCTAAGAATTCTTAATGGATTAGCCCCACACTTCACTGGTGGTGCTTTATCTGGGTCAGTTGTAATCAACGGCCAAGAAGTGACTGGCTTAAAGCCACATGATCTTGCCATGCAAGTAGGGTTTGTAAACCAGCAACCTGAGTCTTCCTTTGTTACTGACACCGTAGAGCAGGAGTTGGTCTATGGAATGGAGCAGCTAGGTTTTGAGCGCACTCGCATGGCTGAGTCACTAGAACAAGTTGCTTCACTATTGGGAATTAGCGAGCTGCTAGACAAGCCATTGAGTTGGCTCTCTGGAGGGCAACAGCAAAGGGTTGCGATTGCAGCAGCGTTAGCTGCGGGTCAAAAGATTCTGCTGTTAGATGAGCCCACCTCCGCTCTCGACCCAGAAGCAGCGGCCGAAATCATTGGGGTCTTGAAATCGCTAGCGCACGATCACGGCATCACCGTGATTCTTGTGGAGCATCGAATTGAAAGAGTAATTGAGTTAGTGGATTCGGTGGTGGTTGTTGCTAATGACGGATTAGTAACCAAGGGAAAATATGAGCAGTTTGAGAACTATCACCTTGTTCCGCCGGTAATTGAAATTTCAATCAAACTCGGTTGGAATCCTGTAACAGTTAGCGTCGAGCAAGCAAGAAAAAAGTGGGAAGAGCAACCTGCACCATGGCGGCCAATTGCTAATGATGACCTTACAGGTGATGTCGCGCTAGACGTTTCTGGTCTATCCGTAATCTATGAAGGTGTGATGGCTGTTTCAGATGTAAATTTCAGGGTTCACTCTGGTGAAGTTGTGGCGCTCATGGGGAAAAATGGCTCCGGAAAGTCCTCTGCACTATGGGCAATCCAAGGTGGAGGAAGAAGGGACTCAGGCTCGGTAACTACAGCATTTGGTGACCCAGACTCTCTATCAGCCGAAGAAAAGTTGTGCGTGATTACGCTCGTTCCTCAAAAAGCTGCAGATTTGCTATTCCTTAATTCTCTTGCAGACGAATTGGCTGAGTCTGACAAGTATGCAAGGCAAACAGAGCCCGCTACCTCAAGAATTTTTGAAGCTATGGCTGGGCGGCTAGATCCAAAAATTCACCCCCGTGACCTCTCGGCAGGTCAGCAATTGGCTTTGGTGCTAGCTATTCAGTTAGTAAAAGGGGCCGGCATAGTTTTGCTTGACGAACCTACTCGCGGATTAGACTACGCAGCAAAGAGGTCACTCGCAAAGCAAATTCGAATTCTTCGCTCCGAGGGTAAGGCTGTTTTGGTAGCCTCGCACGACGTGGAGTTCGTAGCCTTGGTTGCAGACCGTGTAATTGAAATTAACCAAGGGAACATTGTTTCAAATCAAGATACCAATACCGCTCTTGGTGTTAAATCGTCTCACCCAACCCAGATAAGCCAAGTAACCATGGAGCATGGACTCATACACTTGGGGCAAATTGAGGGGGGAAGGCGATGATCCCGATTCAAGGCAGGTGGATTTCAAAGCTAAGTATTCTTTTGGCGGGGGTCGGTTCGGTGCTTATGTTTGCCTGGCCGTTACTAATCTCTTCTGAGTCCGCAGCCGAGGCAGATGTGGCGCAAGTAGTTTTCATAGTGCTAATGCCAGTGATGCTGATTCTGGTCTTAGTGGAAATTGCTACCGGGGAGATAGGCTCCAAGCAGATTGCCTTACTCGGAGTTTTGATTGCACTTAATGCGGTTATTCGACTCCTGGGGGCTGGAACTGCGGGAATTGAAACTGCTTTTTTTCTCATCATCATCGCTGGATACGTCTTTGGTTCCGGTTTTGGATTCTTGCTAGGAACAGGCTCCTTGTTGGTGTCTGCTTTGATTACCGGTGGCGTTGGTCCCTGGCTACCTTTTCAGATGATGGCAGCGGGATTGATTGGTATTGGGGCTGGGCTACTTCCAAAGTTCCGTTCCAAAAATGCCAAACTCGCTATCTTGATTTCATACGCCGTCCCGGCAAGTTTTGGCTATGGGTTCCTGATGACATTGTGGAATTGGCCGTTCCTAGCTGGAGCCGGTTCTTCTGTTTCCTACCTTGCAGACGCTGGCTTGATTGAGAATCTAATTCGATTCTCACAGTTTCAAATGCTGACCGGTGGGCTTATTTGGGATCTTGGTCGAGCCATCACAACAGTTCTGCTGATAGCCATTACTGGAGGATTACTCCTGGCAACGCTGCAAAGAGCGGCAAGCAAAGCCGGTTTCGTTAAGCCTTCCACGAAGGAAGGCGCCAACCAAAAAATAGCGCGAGGATTCTTAGAACGATTGTAAGGATTGCTCCAATGGCTACCGCCACAAAAGCTTCTACCATCAAATAGTTGAGTACCACAACGACCCATCCGCCCGTAAAAGCAATTACCGAATATGGGATGTGATCGCTGAAGGCTTTAGGTATTTCATTTACAACAATGTCCCTTAGTACTCCACCGAATATTGCTGTTACGACTCCCATGATCACAGCAATAATTGCCGGTACTTGAGCAGTTAGAGCAAGCTGAGTTCCTCCGGCTGCAAAAAAACCGAGCCCAATTGCATCTGGCCACTGCATGGCCCGTTGAGTTGGTTCTAGATGTCTAGCTCTCATAAATAGCAATGCCACGATACAAACTGCAATCAAGAACCAAACCCAAATAGAGTTTTCAATCCAGAAAAATGGCCTCCGATCAAGCAAGACGTCCCTGAGAGTTCCGCCGCCGAAAGCCGCGAGACCGGAAACCATAATCATCCCCACAAGGTCAAGTTTTTTACGGGCGGCTTCTATAAGCCCGGAGAGTGCGAAGGCAACCGTGCCAATAATCTCAAATAGAGCTGCCCCATTAAGCAGTAACCAACTTGTGGTGTCTAGCATTGGTTAGCCTGGTTTACTACCAATTAAATTCTTGCCTGTGCTTTGGCCTAGTTGGTACAGAGGACACGTCGTGGCTCACAAATGCTAGAAGTAGTTGGAATCCGAGAATAAGAGGAACCACGGAAATCATGACAGTTCCGGTGCTTGCGGGTACTCCAGACCTTAGTGAATCACCAAGAGCATCAAGACCAGATAGTAACCCGAACCACCAAAGTATGATTCCCAGTGGCAGCTCAATTGAAGCGGCAGAGATGTCTCTTAGGTAGTAGTTGTAAAAGAGTCTTTTGTGGAAATTCTTGAAATGCTTCCAAGGGAATTCCCACAGGGTTTTCCAGATACTGAGGTTACTCTTTTCGTTTCCATACCTTGCAAGCATTGGAACGTCCCAAACGACAGCGCGGTAGATACTTAATCTAAAGAGCATGTCTGATTCAAAAAAGAATCTCTTGCTTATCATGCCCAGAGGAAGCACCTTTAGTGCGTCGCGGTGAATCGCGGTATATCCGTTTGTTGGATCTGTAATGTTCCAGTACCCGGTGGATATCTTTGTCAAAAGTGAGAGCCCAGCATTTCCAAACAGCCGAATGGTAGGCATTTGCGCCAGTCCCGTAAGGCTATCGAGACGATCGCCCTTGGTGTAATCAGCGCGACCCGATGCAATCGGTGCAATCAAGTCTTTAATCAAAGCGGGATCCATTTGACCATCGCCATCTAGCTTCACGATTATTTGAGCGTCTGACTCCAAAGCTGCTTTGTAGCCTGTCACCATTGCTCCGCCAACGCCTTGATTTTCCGTGTGAAAGATAACTTCCACTCTTTTATCTTTGACGCTGCTTTCGACCAATTTTCCGGAACCGTCTGGGCAGGCGTCATCAACAACGTAGATATATGAAACTTCAGGCCCAATCTCATTGATTGTCTGAACGATGTGATTTGTAACCTTATAGGAAGGTATAACTACAGCAATTATTGGCTTAGACATTCAGGCCCTGATCTTCATTCCGCCATGCGGGATTGATGGTAAAAATTGGTTTCGCTTCAGGTTACTTCAATTCTCAAAAATTCGCCCAATTAATGCATAAAGCCCAAGGAAGTCCTTGGGCTTTATGAACATGTGGAGATGGGGGGAATTGAACCCCCGTCCGATATTTGGATTCTGACTCTTCTACGGGTGTAGCTTCAATGCTGTTTTACTCGGCCCCGGTCATAACTTGAAGCGATCTAACCGACGAGCCCAGCCTGAGTGAAAGTCCCGAGCAACCCTAAGGCGTAACTGCTCAGCAAGATTTCTAAATGACGCCAGGACCTAAAACGAAATCAAATTTAGACTGACGGACTTCAGGCTAGCTTATGCAGCTAGGGCGAAGTCGGTGCTCTTAGATTTGGCACCTATAGTTTGCAAAGGACATTAACGAGTTGACTTTGCATTCTCGACCCGCTTCATTCAGTTTCTGCAACTACCGTCGAAACCGGTCATCCCCATGTTTAGTTATCAACTGACTTTACGTCAGATAACCATTGTATCAACTGGGTCAGACAAAAGATACGGCTACCAATCTTTGCCCTTGGTTGACATGGCCCTGGCTGCCTCACGTTTATCTTGTTGTTCTTTGAGCGCCTGTCGCTTGTCGTAGTCTTTCTTTCCCTTTGCAAGCGCGATTTCAACCTTTGCGCGACCATCTTTGAAATAGAGAGAGAGCGGCACCAGAGTGAAGCCGGACTCTTTGATTTTCCCGACGAGCTTGTCGATTTCAACTCGGTTCATCAAAAGTTTGCGCCTGCGTCTTGTGGAGTGGTTGTTCCAGGTGCCCTGAGTGTATTCAGGGATGTGAACATTTTCGAGCCAAGCTTCGCCAGAATCAATGGTCGCGTAACCATCCACCAGGGATGCGCGACCGGCCCGCAACGACTTCACTTCAGTTCCAGTTAGGACAATGCCAGCTTCAAAGACATCTTCGAGGTGATAGTCGTGACGGGCTTTACGATTGGTGGCCACAACTTGCTGGCCACGCTCTCTGGGCACGATCGACTCCTAGATTTTGAGATAGCGCCGGATCGCTAGACCCGAAGCTACTGCCGCGAGCAAAACACCCGCGGCAATTAATAGCGGAACTACAAGCATGCCATCGCTAAGCCCAACAAAGCTAGTGAATGGGAGACTTTCCGCCAGGAACCCCTGCACAAAGAACTGAATTAACACCAGAACTGTAAGTCCGGCGAGCACGCTTCCAATCAACGCAGCAACAACTCCTTCAAGGATGAAAGGTAGTTGAATCGAGAAGTTACTGGCTCCAACCAGCCTCATTATCCCTAGCTCTCGCCTTCTGGAGAACGCGGAGAGTCTGATTGTTGTGGAGATTAGAAGTACGCTCGAGACCAACATCAGCCCTGCGATTGATATGGCTACCAGCGAAGCCGTATTCAAAATACTGAAAATCTGATCTAGATAGCTTCTTTGGTCTCTAACCTCTTCAACGCCAGCCAAACCGGCAAAACTCTCAGTAAGAATTGGTGACTGGTTCGGATCATACAAGTTGACCCAGAAAGTCTCGTTGAGCTGTTCTGCTTTTACATATTGAGCTACTGCATTTCCAGCGAACTGCTCTTGGAAGTTTGCAAAAGCCTGTTCGTGGTCCTCAAAGTAATACTCTTCAATAAACGGTGCGAGGGTTGTGGACTCAAGTCTCTGCTGAACCTCCGCTTTGACTTCCTCAGTAGCAGCACCTCTTGGGCACGCAGCCTCTGGAGAAACTTCGGTGCAGAGGTAAACCGCTACTTGAGCTCGCTCATACCAGTAATTCTTCATTTGCCCAATTTGGAGCTGAAGCAAAGATGCTGTTCCAACAAACGTAAGTGAAATAAAAGTCACCAGAATGATGCTGACAACCATTGCAAGGTTTCTCTTTAATCCCTGAGCTACTTCAGAGAGCATGAATCCTAATCTCATGCTTACCCCTTAACCCCGTAGCCACCAGAGACTTGATCGCGAACGACTTGTCCGTGGCTTAACTCCACTACGCGCTTTTTCATTCGGTCAACAATTGAAAAATCGTGGGTCGCCATCACAACGGTAGTTCCAGCAAGGTTTATTGAATTCAGAAGCGACATGATTCCCTCACTGGTAGTGGGGTCAAGGTTTCCTGTTGGCTCGTCCGCAAGCAAGATTGCCGGCTTATTCACAATCGCACGTGCTAACGCAACGCGCTGCTGCTCACCTCCGGAGAGTTCATTTGGAAGACGATCTGCTTTTTCGGCAAGTCCGACCATTCCAAGAACATCAGGAACAGCCTGTTGGATAAAGCCTTCTGACTTTCCAATTACTTGCAAACTGAAGGCAACGTTTTCAGATACCGTCTTGTTCGGAAGTAGTCGGAAGTCCTGGAAAACAACTCCCAGTTTTCTTCTAAAAAATGGCACACGACGTGCAGGTAGTCCAACCAAGTTTTCCCCGAGAACGTGAACGGAACCTGAATTAGGAACATCCTCACGCAGCATCAACCGCATTAGAGAGGATTTTCCCGAACCAGAGGATCCGACCAGGAATACAAACTCACCTTTTTCTATTTCAAGACTTACCTGATCTAGAGCAGGACGCGGAGTTCCTTTATATTTTTTCGTGATATTTTGAAGGCTAATCATGTTATTTCTGATTCTAAGCCTGGGTTTGCATTCTCCATCGGATTCCCGCAGCTATAAATCCATCGAGTCCTCCATCAAATACTGACTGAGGGTTGTTTTCTTCATACTCGGTACGCAGGTCTTTTACCATTTGATAGGGAGCTAACACATAAGACCTCATTTGCTCTCCCCAAGAAGCCTTTACATCCCCAGCTAGCTGCTTTTTAGTTGCTTCTTCTTCGCGACGTCGGATCTCAAGCAATCGCGACTGCAATACACGCATGGCAGCTTGTTTGTTTTGGATTTGGCTCTTCTCGTTTTGGCAGCTAACAACAGTGCCTGTTGGAAGGTGAGTTATACGAACCGCCGAATCGGTTGTGTTGACCGATTGCCCGCCAGGACCGCTGGATCGAAAGACATCCACACGAATGTCAGAATCAGGAATCTCTATTGCCTCTGTTTGCTCCACAAGAGGAACAATCTCAACTGCTGCAAAAGACGTTTGTCTTTTCCCGGCTGCATTAAACGGACTCATTCTCACTAGCCGGTGTGTTCCAGCCTCAACTGACAAAGTTCCAAAAGCGTAAGGAGCATCAACTTCAAATGTTGCTGACTTGATTCCAGCTCCTTCTGCATGGGATGTGTCCAAAACAGAAACTGGATACCCTTTTTGTTCGCAATATCTCAAGTACATGCGCATGAGCATCTCGGCGAAGTCGGTGGCATCGTCGCCACCTGCGCCGCTGCGAATTGTAACTACGGCAGCTCGGGAGTCATACTCTCCGCTTAGTAGGGTTTGTATTTCTAGCTCACCCACTAGCTTTTCAAGCTCAGCTAGTTCTTTCTTAGCTTCTGTCTTGCTCTCTGCGTCGGAGGCATCATTGGCCATTTCAATTAGCACTACTAAGTCGTTGATTCTAGATTCAACAGAAACGAGTAAGTCGAGTTTGTCTTGCGACCTGGATAGAGAAGATGTCACTTTTGAAGCTCTTGCTGGATCATGCCAAAGATCTGGAGCAGAGGCCTGAGATCGAAGTGAGTCAACTTCAACCTGCAACTTCTCTGGATTGATGACTTCTCTTATAGTCCCAAAGAGTGTCCTTAAGGTTTTGATCTCTGCGGCAAGGTCAAGTTCGGACATGATTTACTAAGTCTAGGTCAGGGGCATAATTGTCTAGTGCCTAATTCACCTTCCAAAACATTCAAGCTGTCAAGCCTAGGACTGCCGGTATTCGCCCCATCCTTACTTTTTGGTATAGCCGAGGGTGGACTTCTGCCAATCATTCCAGCTAGTGCGCAAGCGCTTGGGGCGTCGCTGCCAACTGCTGGAATCATTACAGGACTCGTGATGCTTGGAACTTTGTTTGCTGATATCCCAGCGGCGAGGCTGATTAATCGAATCGGCGAGAGAAAGGCGATGCTTGCGGCAGCCGCTGTTGCCTCTATTGGTTCGATGATTTCGCTCTTTGCAACCAATTTATGGGGTTTGGGTTTTGGAATTTTTGTGATTGGCGCGAGCGTAGCCGTCTTTGGATTAGCAAGGCACAGTTTTCTAACAGAAGCGGTTCCCTATTCGCACCGAGCCCGAGCGCTTTCAATCCTCGGAGGTGTATTTAGGGCGGGTCACTTTATTGGACCTCTCATTGGCGCTGGCTTGATTGTGCTCATTGATCTTCAAGCCGTTTATTGGAATGCGGTGATTTTCTGCGCTCTGGCTTCGCTACTTCTTGTATTTGTAAAGCCAGACCAAATGCCAGACACCCCAGCAACCATGCCTGGAAGCACGTGGCGAGTGGCAAAACGAGAGTCAAAGAAACTTGCCACATTGGGTATCACCTCCGCGATTATCGGTGGGTTGAGAACCGCAAGACTTGTTGGTCTTCCGTTGTGGGGACTTCACATCGGACTTCCACCGGAAACCATAGCCCTGTTTATGGGAATTGCGGGAGCGCTAGATCTTGCATTGGCGTATAGCTCAGGACAGATTATGGATCGCTTCGGGCGCAGGTGGTCAGCTATACCAACCCTGATTGGTTTGTCTTTCACGTTCTCCCTACTAACAGTTACAACCGATGAAACTACTTTTCTTGCGGTAGCGCTGCTGATGTCTCTGGCTAATGGAGTAGGTAGTGGAATCATTTTGGTTATTGGTGCTGACCTTGCCCCCAAAGGGGAGCGCAATGAATTTCTTGCAACCTATCGATTACTAGTGGATGCAGGGGTTGCGGCGACGCCAATTGTGATTGCTGGAGTCTCAGCAATTTTTGGGATTGCCTATGCGATGTTCGCGGTTTCTGGTGTGGGGATTGTTGGAGCTTTTATGGCAAATCGCTACCTTCCGCGTCGGGCCAAACCTTCAGAGCAAATTTTGCCTACCACTGACAACATCTAGAAAACGAGTCTTCCGGAGTGGATCAGCGAAACTCTGTGGCTTATGCCCGGGACTCAAATGAGGTAAAAGAATTAGTGAGTATCGACCCAACTTAGATAACCTTCACACATGGGGGATACTTAGAAGCATTGGCTAAAATGAATCGTAAGCATTAAGTATTTGTCCGGTTTGGCATTTGGGGGTTTTATGAAGTGGTTCAAGTCGCAAAGTGATTCAATACAGGTGCGATTAGGTGTTGGCTTACTGGTTCTGAGCGGCCTACTCACGGCCCTCTCTCCTCTGTTTTTCTTTCTAGTGTTTCCTGCTGGTGCCTACGCAATAATTTTGGGGCTTAGAAACCGTCTAAAGTCGCGCGTAATCAGAGTAATTACAGTTGTTCCAGTTGCATTGATTGTCTGGGGACTCATCGCTGCTATGGCAACCGCAGCTTTCAATCCCGATGCATTGAATGATGATATTCCCCCATCGGGTATTACATCGAGTGTCACCCCTTCTCCTGCTCCAAGCTCAAGCGCTTTGGAAACTTCACCGTCTCCTGCTCCAAGCTCAAGCGCTTTGGAAACTTCACCTTCTGCTTCGCCAAATGTAGAAAGTGAGACTTCGGAGGCGCAATCCAGCACAAACTGTCAAGCGGGGCAAGTAGACATTAATAATGCCTCTATAGATGAGTTAATGAAGATTGTTCACATAAGCACAGTTAGAGCACCAGAAGTAGTCGCATTGAGGCCTTTTTCTAGCATCGATGAACTTACAGACGTTAGTGGTATCGGAGATGTGCGGTTAGCCGAAATCAAGTCAGAAGGTGTTGCCTGCGTTGGCTAACAGGTTACACGCGTTCTGTACCAGCCTCTGAATTCGATACTTGGGATACGTTCTTCAATTTTTCCAGTATTGATTAGTAATAATCTGGTCCCTGCACCTAGTGTTACTTGCGATTTCAGGTCGATCTACTCACGAACATCACACAGATCGCAAATCCAGACCCAACAATCTCCCAGGTGGTTAGTGTGGAGTGGGGCGTCTGAGCCGCAATTGTAACAATCCATGGTTCGAAGGTAGCCAATTAGCTCCCAGGGGGCAGAATGTTATCCACAGTGCAATGTGGTCTCAGTTTTGGGATTGAGGCCCGGAGAAATCTAGTGTCCGGTCTGCAAAATCATTGGTTAGACTATTCGAGGAACGCGGGAGTGGCGAAATTGGCAGACGCACTGGATTTAGGTTCCAGCGTTCGAAAGGACGTGTGGGTTCAAGTCCCACCTTCCGCACCAAAAGAGAAGACTCGAGAGTATCGAGTCTTTTTCTATTTAGGCGTCTCTACATGCTCTTTTGAAGCAGGATTACGCCTAGCCAGCGATTAAATTTGAAGCCAACTCTAGGTAGCTCTCCTACTTTTTTGAAACCAAATTTCTTATGCATCTTTATAGAGGTCTGCGCTTCACTGTCTGAGATAACAGCAACTACCTCTTTTATGCCTGCATCCTTCCCGAGACGTAAAAGCTCAGACAGTAGCCGTGGCCCAAGTCCTTGGCCGATAGCGTTAGGTTTCAGATAAATGGTGTTCTCTACAGTTCTGCGATAAGCCGACTTCTGGCGCCACGGAGCAAGGTAAGCAAAACCTAGCAACTGTCCTGATTCGGATTTTGCGACTATAAATGGCAGGTTTAGGTCCTGGAGCTGCTGCAACTTAGCTTGCCAGGAACAAGGTTCCATCGGCTTCTCGTCAAAAGTGATTACCGAACTTTCGATATAGAAGTTGTAGATATCACAAATCTCTGCGCAGTCATCGTTAGTAGCACTTCGAATCGTGACTGATGGATTTGTATTTGAGGGAGTTTTACTCGCACTCATGGAATTCAAGATTCGCCTAAATGAAAAGTGTTTGTCAGCCATCAACGCCCCTAACATGTCCAATCTATCGGGGTTAACCCCTTGCTGCTAAGTGCTTGATTAACCCGAGAGTAAATCTTGGAGCCAAAAAACCCTCTGCTGGCAGATAGCGGGCTGGGGTGAGGTGCCTGAATAACAGCTGCGTGTCTAAGAGAGGTTGACAGTTTCTTTGCGTGTTGCCCAAGGCTCAAACACACTAAATTTCCTTGCAGCGCTTTGTCTAATTCAATAATTGCGGCCTTGGTAAATTCCCGCCAAAGTAACTCGTGCTTTCCTGAAGCACCAACCTGAGTTGTCAGTGCGGAATTAAGAAGCAATACTCCTTGCTTCGACCAAGCGGTTATGTCTCCTGAGTTAGAAATGCCTGGTAGGTCCTCACCTAGCTCCTTCATTAAGTTCTTCAAGCTCTGAGGAAGTGATACTCCGGGTGATACAGCAAAGGCAAGGCCACAAGCAGCGTTTTTTGTGGGGTAAGGATCTTGACCTAAAACAAGGACCCTCACTTGACTTACCGGTAGTTCAAATGCTCGCATGACTAGGTTGGCGGCAGGTGCTAAGTCCTTGAACTTTAGAACCTGAATCTCTATTTCCTGAAGCTCCTGCTCATGAGAGGCCAGCAGTCTCTGCCAAGATTGGTCCATTGATTCAAAGAACATGTATCAAGCGTATGTCTCTAGTGGCACAATGATTTCATGACTGAAGATGTGCTGACCCAAGCCAAAGCCATGCTGCCCGAGCTTCAGGCCCTTCGGCGCCAGCTGCACCAAATTCCGGAATTCGGATTGGAACTACCAAAAACGCTTGAACTGATCCTGAAACAAATCAACGGGTTGGGTGAAATCACAACAAGCAAGGAAATTAGCTCCGCGGTTTTACACATCAAGGGCGATCAACCTGGTCCTACAGTTTTACTTCGTGCCGACATGGACGCACTGGCTGTGATCGAAGACACAAATCTTGATTACGCCTCTACCAATGGATTCATGCATGCCTGCGGTCACGATCTGCATATGGCAATGGGAGTTGGCGCAGCCAAGATTCTTTCATCCAGAAAATCAGAGATCAAGGGTGACGTGATTATCTTCTTCCAGCCCGGTGAAGAGGGACACCATGGCGCAGACGTCATGATTGACCAGGGTGATCTGATGGTTTCGGGTAGCAAACCAATCCGCGCCTACGGACTGCATGTGTTTAGCTCATACCCACTTGGCATGATGGGTTCCAAAGCCGGACCGCTCATGGCCTCCGCAGGTGATCTATTTGTGACAGTAACGGGTAGCGGCGGCCACGGCTCAATGCCGTGGTTATCAAAAGATCCAATCAGTGTTTTGACAGAAATAATGTCCGCGTTGCAGACCATGGTCACAAAACGCTTCAATGCGTTTGACCCAGTGATTGTTAACATCGGTTGGTTAAAAGCTGGAGACACAGCAACTACAAATGTCATCCCGGAATCCGCTTCGTTTGGAGCTACAGTGCGAGTGTTCTCGGAAGAGAACACTACCAAGTTGAAAAAGTACACGACCGAATTAGCCGAATCCATTGCTAAAGCTTTTGGCTTATCCGCAACCGTTGAATTCACCCGAGCCACCAAGGTACTTGTCAACGACGCTTCCGCAATTCAAGCGGTTGAGAAAGTTACCACCAAGCTTTTCGGGGCTGGAAGATATGTGAACCTGCCTGCACCAATCGCAGGTGGAGAAGACTTCGCTTCTATCGTTCATGAAATTCCTGGAGCCTTCGTTTTTATGGGAGCTGCTCCCCCGGGCGTTGACCCGAGCACGGCGGCAACTAACCATTCCAATAAGGCTGTCTTTGACGATTCGGTGCTAGCAGATGGCGCAGCTTTGCTAGTTGAACTTGCCTTTGAGGCACTTAGTTAGCTAGCAATACTTTTGCTTGGCTCTAGAGAGCCTGAGATTCGCCCAGATAAGTAGCCACACCAGCAGCAAATTTCTGATGGTCAAGAGCCAAAGCGGCAATGTTTGAAGGCCAAGTAATTCTGTGTAAAAAACTGGGTAGATCAATTGAGTGAGAAACAATATAGCCACGCCAATTACCAGTGGTGTCTTTATTGATCTCACTTCAAAAAAGATTAACGCAACCAATGCAACAGCAAGCCAGGTCATGAACTGTGGTGAACCTACTTTATTGAACACAATCAAATCCAATACGCCAGTCAGTGACGCAAGAGCAAAAACTTCTTTGCGGTTCTGACCCGCTCGAATTGCTCGAAGCGCAAGCAGGAAAGTGATCATAAGAGCTAGCAACATAAGCCAATTCGAAGCTGATGCGACTTCTTGCACCAGTACTCCAGATACCTGATTTGTCAGAACCTGTTCGTCAAAGAATATCCCTGCGAGTCCAAGTTTTGCGAGCCACATCCACAAAGTAGCCATTACTGACTCGATTTGAATACCACGATCTTGCTGCTGAGTAATGAAACCAAAAACTGTATTTCCACCAGTTACGAGGCCGACAATAACTATCGATGAAGTTATTGCTAACGCTACGTAAATGGCTTTAGCTTTTTGCTCAACAGTAGCCAGCAAAGAAACAAATAGCGCTACGGGCCAGATTTTTATCCAACCCGCAATAGTGAAAAACGCTGAAGCGGTGGCGATTTGGTTGCGATTGATTGCAACCAATCCAAAAATAGCTAAAGCCGCACTGACTGAATCAATTCTGGAGACAGCTACTGGGCCAATGGCAAATAGAGCGGCTAAGAAGGCCCAACTTGCAAGTGTTCCTGCCAATGGTTTGTTACTTTCGGTTTTCTTGACCAAGGTCAAAGCCGCATCGGTGTTCAAGATGAAAACAAGAGCCAACCAGGCAATCTCGTAGTCCAACAAGGTAACTAGCCCAGCTAGCCAAATGGGTACAAAAGCCAGAGCTGGATAAACCCAATCGGTCACTAAGCCGTACCAACCAGACCCGTTATTGGCCATGTAAGACCAATAGTCGTATAGACCTAGATCTCCAAAAGAAATAGCGTCAGCGAATATCTTGCTAGCCGTGAGCGCCCAGAGGTGAACCAGAATTGACGTTCCGATTAGGGCCGTGTTTCTTAGAAGTTTGAGTTGAGTTGTTCCGATATTCACCCTTGAAAGGCTACCTAAGATAGGTATTGTTCGGGTCACTTTCACGGAGGAAAGCGTTGAGCCATATTCAAAAAGCTAGATTTGCAGTCTTTGCAGTTTTTACTATCGCGGGAGCAGCGGTAACTTTCTGGGCTGTGCATATTCCTTATGTCGAAAACAAGCTTGGTATCACGCCCGCTACGATTGGTGCGCTCTTGCTGGTACTTGGAGCGGGAGCTCTGACAGCCGCTCAGCTAATTGGTCCGCTGATTGATCGCGTGGGATCACGAAGAGCAACTTTTGCCTCGGGGATCATCATGGGCTTGATGTTGTTACTTCCTGGACTCGCTTCTAATGAATGGATTCTTGGGGTTTGTCTTTTTTTACTGGGGCTAGGGATTGGTGCTACTGATGTTGCGATGAATGCCCACGCAGTCGAAGTGGAGAAAGCATACAATCGACCCATTTTTTCAGCTTTTCATGCAATGTGGTCTTTGGGTGGACTTCTTGGTGCAACCCTGGGTGGGCTTGCTCTAGCAAATAATTTTGAGATGCAAACCACGCTTTCGCTAGCTGCCGTTGGAACCGTTGTGATCTCAATTTTGATTCGTAGTTGGTTACTGCCTGATAGACCAAACCAAAAGTTGTCGAGCACAAAAAGTCACCAAGCAAAAGAACACAAAAAAGGCAATGCCGAAAATCGCAAGGTTTTGGGTTACGTGCTTTTTCTTGGAGCGATGGCTGGAGCTGCCGCCATCGCTGAAGGAACAGGGATTGATTGGTCGGCGCTTCACCACGCAACAGTTTTAGGAGCCTCAAATGCCCAAGCCTCTATTGCCTTAGTGGTGTTCAGTGGTTCCATGGGTGTAACCAGACTCTTCATAGACAAGGTCGTTGCTTCGAAGGGACGAGTTTTCGTCATTCGCTACGGTTCTCTGGTATCCGCAGTTGGAACTTCTCTGGTGGTTCTTTCATCATCATCTCCGGTCGCCCTC
Source organism: Rhodoluna sp. (assembly GCA_044239775.1). Classification (GTDB taxonomy): domain Bacteria; phylum Actinomycetota; class Actinomycetes; order Actinomycetales; family Microbacteriaceae; genus Rhodoluna. The sequence goes on from JBIIAT010000010.1 coordinate 25,381, forward strand.
GCTGGTTGGTTGATTGCGGGAGTAGGAATCGCAGGAGTGGTTCCTCAGTTATTTGCGTATTCTGCAGAAATTGGTGAGCAATCTCATACTGGGCGTAACTTAGCCAAGGTGGTAGGCATCACTTATGCAGGAGTTCTCGCCGGACCAGCAATAATTGGATTTCTCACTGAAGTCGTCCCACTAAACATCGCAATAGGACTCGGGGTCCTTCTGGGCTTGTTCACTGCTATGGGTACGCTGTTGATTGAGAAGAGGAATAAACGTGCCAAAACTTTTTGAGCCAATTCAACTGCGTGATCTCTCAGTTAAGAACAGAATCTGGATCGCACCAATGTGTCAGTATTCCTGCGAGAATAAAGACGGCGTTCCAGGAAGTTGGCACCAACTGCACCTGGCCTCTAGGGCTATAGGTGGTGCTGGTCTAATAATTGTTGAAGCCTCTGCCGTTTCCACCGAAGGTCGAATCACTCCCTGGTGCACAGGAATCTGGAATGACGAGCAAGCAAAAGCTTGGAAGAATATAGTTGCGCTCTGTCACAGTCATGGAGCCAAAATGGCCATGCAATTAGCCCATGCTGGCCGAAAGGGATCAACCCATCGTGAGTCATCGGGGGTGGGAACAGTTTCTTTGGCGGAAGGTGGCTGGGAAACTGTCTCGTCAACGGTGCAAGCTTTTGGTGATTATTCGGCACCAAGCAAACTTAGTGTGGCTCAGATTAGTGAATTGGTTCAAGCTTTCGGGAAAGCAGCAAAGCGTTCCGTGGAAGCCGGATTTGATGCCGTAGAAATTCACGGTGCACACGGATACCTTCTGCATCAGTTCTTGTCTCCATTGAGTAATGACCGAGACGACGAGTATGGTGGCTCTCTCGAAAATCGTGCCCGAATGCTAATGGAGGTCATATCTTCCATCAGAAGTTCGGTTCCTGAAACTATGCCGGTTTTTCTAAGACTCTCGGCTACCGATTACGCCGAAGAAGGTTGGGACCAAGAGCAAACAGCAACAGTTTCTGGCTGGGCCACTGAGGCAGGCGTGGACCTTATTGACGTTTCGAGTGGTGGAATTATCACGGGTGTAAAGATTCCTTCTGGACCTGGATACCAAGTTCCACTAGCTGAATATGTAGCAGACAGAATTTCAGAGCCAGTTAGTGCTGTGGGGCAAATCACAGATCCCCAGCAAGCAGAACAAATACTTCAGTCAGGCAAAGTCGATGTGATTTTGATTGCCAGGGCTTCCCTGAGAGATCCATACTGGCCACTAAGAGCAGCAGCAGAATTGGGCTCTGACGTGCATTGGCCAGAGCAGTATTCCAGGGGTAAATGGCCCTCCTAGGCCCAAGTGCCAACGTTATCCGGCCCCGTTTCCAGGGCTTTTGAGAGCGTAAGATATAGGAGTCATTCAAGCCAAAAAAATAGGGAGTTCTTTCTGTGTCCGGTGAAGGATTGCAAGACGACTACGGAGCAAACTCGTGGTTAGTCGACGAAATGTATCAAAAATTCCGTCAAAATCCAGACTCAGTAGACAAAGAATGGTGGCCCCTTCTTGAAAACTATCAACCCTCCGCAGCCTCAACTTCTCCGGTAGCGCCAGCTGCTTCCGAGGTGGCAACCCCCCCACAAGTTTCTGACGCCACTTCTTCCATTCCAGTGGTTGCCAAAACAACTCGAATTGAAGCCAAGCCTCAGCCGATCCCCGCTCAAGCTCCGATTACAGAATCAATCAAAATCGTTGCTGAAGACTCCGCAGATCTAGAACAAGATCAAGTCTCTGTCCTAAAGGGCATGGCGAAAACAATAGCTACCAACATGGATCTCTCGCTTCAAGTTCCAACTGCGACAAGTGTTCGAACCTTGCCAGCGAAGCTGATGATTGACAACAGGCTAGTTATAAACTCTCACCTGTCTAGAACTCGCGGCGGAAAAATCTCGTTTACTCACATCATCGGGTTTGCGATAATCCAGGCCCTGAAGAAGTTCCCATCTCAAAACGTGTATTACGACATCGTTGATGAAAAGCCTGTTGTGGTCCAGCCTGCAAACATTAACTTCGGCCTTGCAATTGATATTCCAAAACCGGACGGCTCCAGAGCACTATTGGTTCCCAACATCAAGCGCGCTCAGCGCCTAAACTTTGCTGAATTCCTAGTTGCCTACGAGGACCTAGTTGCCCGAGCCAGACTCAACACATTGACTGCTGGGGATTTCCAGGGAACTACTATCTCACTTACCAACCCAGGTGGAATCGGAACAGTGCATTCTGTTCCAAGGCTCACTCAAAGGCAAGGTTGCATTGTTGGTGCAGGTGCACTCGATTACCCTGCCGAATTCCAGGGAATGAGCGATGCCCAGCTTGCAAAGATTGGAATCAGCAAGACAATCACACTTACTTCCACTTACGATCACCGCGTAATCCAAGGTGCTGGAAGCGGAGAGTTTCTAAAAATTGTTCACGGTCTGTTACTGGGCGACGAGGGTTTCTACGACCAGATATTTGCAGATCTTCGAATTCCCTACGAACCGGTGCGCTGGGTTGCAGACTTCGATCGTGACGGTTTGGATGATCGTGAGAAATCCACCCGAATCCAAGAGCTAATTAATGCTTACCGGGTCCGCGGTCACCTTATGGCTGATACCGATCCTCTTGAATACCGTCAGCGGACCCATCCTGATCTCGATGTCGTGTCACATGGACTAAGCCTCTGGGATCTGGATAGAAGCTTTAGAACAGGCGGGTTCAGTGGCAAGCAGAAAGCGCAGTTCCGAGAAATTTTGCGGACGCTACGTGATGCCTACTGCAGAACAGTTGGTGTGGAGTACATGCACATTCAAGACCCAACCCAGCGCAAGTGGTTCCAGGAAAAACTAGAGACCAGCTACGCAAAGCCAACTCGCGAAGAGCAACTTCGTACCCTCAGCAAGCTAAATGAGGCGGAAGCGTTTGAGACTTTCCTTCAAACAAAGTTTGTTGGACAAAAAAGATTTAGCCTCGAGGGTGGCGAAAGTGCTATTGCTGCGCTAGATGAGATTTTGCAATCAGCTGCCAACGCCTCCATCGATGAGGTTTGCATTGGAATGGCCCACCGTGGACGTCTAAATGTGCTAACTAACATTGCAGGCAAAACCTATGGTCAGGTTTTCAAAGAATTCGAAGGCAATACCGACACGAAGACAGTTCAGGGTTCTGGGGATGTCAAGTATCACCTCGGAACCGAAGGCGTGTTTGAAAGTCTTGAAGGCAACAAGGTCAAGGTTTCGTTGGCGGCAAACCCATCACACCTTGAGGCAGTCAACCCTGTGCTCGAAGGTGTCGTACGGGCAAAGCTAGACCGATTAAACACCATTTCCAAAAACGAGTTCCCGGCGATTCCGGTTCTGATTCATGGTGACGCTGCATTTGCAGGTCAAGGTGTTGTTCCTGAGACTTTGAACATGGCTCAGTTGCGCGGTTACAAGACTGGTGGAACTATCCATTTGGTAATTAACAACCAAGTTGGATTTACAACGCCTCCCTCTGAATCAAGATCTACGGTGTATTCAACGGATTCAGCTAAGGCAATTCAGGCTCCTATCTTCCACGTAAACGGAGATGATCCTGAAGCTGTAGTGCGCGTAGCTCAGCTCGCTTTTGAGTATCGGATGCAGTTCAAAAATGACGTTGTCATCGATTTGATTTGCTACAGAAGAAGAGGTCACAACGAAGGTGATGATCCTTCGATGACTCAGCCTCTGATGTACAACTTGATTGAAGCCAAGCGTTCAGTGAGAACCTTGTACTTGGAGTCTTTGGTTGGAAGAGGTGACCTAACTCAAGGAGAATTTGAAGCAGCCAATTCCGACTTCCAGCAGAAACTGGAGCAGGCTTTTGTTGATGTCCATGAGGCAATGGCAGCCCCGATCGAGTTAATTCCTAGGCGAATCGGTATTGGAACAACCGCCAGTGACGTTCCGGAGTTACTAAAGCCAACCGCAGTAGCCAGGGAAGTAGTTGAGCTCATCGGTGACGCCCATGGCAACACTCCCCCGGGATTCACGGTTCATCCGAAGCTGCAGCAGTTGCTGGCCAAGCGTGTCGAGATGAGCCGCGAGGGAGGAATTGACTGGGGCTTTGGAGAGCTTTTAGCGCTTGGATCGCTGGTGATTGATGGAGTTCCGGTTCGCTTGGCTGGTCAAGATTCCAGAAGAGGCACATTTGTTCAGCGTCACGCAGTGTTCCATGACCGAGTAAATGGCCAAGAGTGGATTCCGCTTCGCAACCTACGCGAAGGTCAGGCAAAGTTTTGGATTTATGACTCTTTGCTGAGCGAGTATGCGGCTATGGGATTCGAGTATGGATACTCAATCGAAAACAAAGAGGCACTCGTACTGTGGGAAGCTCAATTCGGAGATTTTGTAAACGGTGCTCAAACAATTGTTGACGAGTTCATTTCCTCTGCCGAACAGAAATGGAATCAACAGTCTGGACTTGTCTTGTTGCTACCTCACGGTTACGAAGGGCAAGGCCCCGACCACTCTTCAGCGCGAATAGAAAGATTCTTGCAATTGTGTGCCGAGAACAATATGACAGTTGCTCAACCAAGCACCCCTGCTTCTCACTTCCACCTACTTCGCCGTCAGGCCTACACCAGACCGCGTAGACCGCTTGTGGTGTTTACGCCAAAGTCGATGCTTCGCCTAAAAGCAGCGTCTTCTCCGGTGGCAGATTTCACTCAAGGCTCTTTCCAGCCAGTGATTGATGACCAACAAGGCCTGGATAAAAACGCCGTGCGTAGAGTCATTCTCTGCTCTGGCAAGGTCTACTGGGATCTACTAGCTGAGATTGAGAGAAGAGGCGAAAAGACAATTGCGGTTGTTCGAGTCGAGCAGCTCTACCCAACGCCAGTTGATGAGATAAAGGCAACTTACGCTTCGTACCCAAAGGCCGAGCTGTACTGGGTTCAAGATGAACCAGCCAACCAAGGACCTTGGACGTATGTTGGATTGTTCCTTCCTAGATACATGAATGGTCAGGTCGCAACTTTGGTTTCAAGACCTGCGAGTGCATCTCCCGCGACAGGATCCGCAAAGCGTCACGCTGTTGAGCAAGCTGACCTAGTTTCAAGGGCGCTTGCGTAATCCATCATGGAAAATGAAGCTGGTACCGAAACTCGAATTGTGATTCTTGGCGACGAGACCACTACCGCAATTGGAGACGTCAAGGCCTTGGGTTGGGTTGGTCGGGTAATTGCTAGAACACCAGCTGAAGACCCGATAATCGACATCTTTAACGTGCCTTCCCCCGGAGAGACAAGCGCGGGTTTGTTGGAGCGTTGGAGCCTAGAAGTTCAGCGCCGGTTTAGACCCGAAACACAGAACCGAATTGTTCTTGCTCTAGGAAATGCTGACGCATCAGAAGGGATATCCGTATCGCGATCAAGGCTGAATGTTGCAACCGTGATTGATGAGGCCCGTAGAAACGATTTTTCAGTTTTAGTCGTCGGACCCTCTCCGAGTTTCAATAAGGCGCTGAATTACGAAATTGAGCACTTAGCAACTGGCTACGAAGATGTTTGCAACAGACGCAACATTCCCTTTGTTGACTTTTTTCACCCACTGGTTGATCACGAGGGTTTCAATGTTGAGCTAGAGGTTTCTGCCAGAAACATGCCTGGTCAAACTGGATACGGTTTGATGGCCTGGTTGGTACTAAACCGAGGATGGTATCCGTGGCTAGGTCTAGAGGACGTTCAAGACTAGTGAGACTGGATGTCTCTGATTCTTTGTAGGACTTTTTCAGCCAACTGCTTGGGTGGCGCCTCATCACAAGATCTCTGGATAACTTGGTTTAGATAAACCTCTAGGTCATACTCTTGCTCGCATGAATCGCAAAGCGCCAAATGGGTAGTGATGTCTTTCTGCTGGTCTGCTAGTAGCTCGTTGTGCAAATACTCGTGAACCAGTGCCTTGGTTTCTTCGCAATCTAAATGTGCCATCAGCTTTTCTCCGAACTCTTTTGAACTTTTTCCGATGGAAGGTACCCTTGCTCCATTGCGTACTCTGCAAGAAGAACGCGAAGTAATTTCTTTCCTCTGTGCAACCGGCTCATCACAGTTCCAACCGGGGTTCCCATTATTTCTGCAATTTCTGAATAAGCCAAACCGTCCACTACAGCGTAGTAAACCACCATTCGAAATTCTTCGGGAATTGCCAAAAGGCTGTCACGAATGATGTCGGCGGGTAGATGATCAAGGGCTTCAAGTTCGGCAGACCGGGTGGTGGTAGCGGTAATTGACTCCGCGTTACCTAATTGCCAGTCTTCCAATTCATCGAGGCCACCGCGTGAAGGGTCTTTTTGCGCTTTGTTGTATCGATTGATGTGTGTGTTGGTCATGATCCGGTAAATCCAGGCTTTTAGGTTTGTGCCCTGCTGATACTGGTTCCAAGCCACGAAGGCCTTCGCCATTGCCTCCTGAACTAGATCCTCGGCATCTGATGGGTTTCTAGTCCAACGAAGGGCTGCACCATAAAGTTGAGGCATGAGTGGTAAGGCTTGTTGCTCAAAGTCCCAAATCTTCGCTTCTGAATCGGAATTTTTTGAGTTTGCCATAGCCTCAGAGTCTAGCAAGCTAGCCTCATCGCGCTCGATGGTAGCAAATGGCACCTGGTTCCTAACCTTGGATAACTGATACTTTTAAAACCAATGACTAATCAAAGCTATTCCCCAAGCTGGCCAGCTCCAAGAGCCAACTCGCCAATATCTTCGACAATTAGCCTCCCCGGATCAAAGTCCCTAACAAACCGGGAGCTAGTACTTTCTGCTCTCGCAGCGCAAAAAAGTGAGCTGCGAGACCCGCTGGATTCGAGGGATTCGAATCTCATGATCCAGGCTCTTTCCCAACTAGGAACCAAAATTCGCTCCACCCCAAACTCATTGCAGATTGAGCCTCAAGCTCTTTCGGGCCCCGCTGAAATCGATTGCGGATTGGCAGGAACTGTAATGCGCTTCGTGCCGCCACTGGCTGCTCTGGTCAAAGGGAAAGTGTCTTTCGATGGAGACGCGGCTGCCAGAAATCGTCCGATGGAAACTACTACCGATTCGCTTCGTGCGCTTGGTGTCAAGGTAGTTGGAGACTCACTTCCCTTTGAGGTTCACGGGTTAGGAGAGGTAATTGGAGGAGAGCTAACCATTGATGCGTCAAAGTCTTCTCAGTTTGTGTCTGGCTTATTGTTAGCGGCGCCGCGTTTTGAAAACGGACTAACCCTCACTCATGTTGGTGATCAGTTACCTTCTTTACCTCACATCGAAATGACTCTTGAGTGTTTGCGAAACCGGGGCATACAAGCATCAAAAATCTCTGACGTCAGTTGGCGAGTAGAGCCAGGGGAAATCTCGGGTGGCACAATTCAGATAGAACCAGACTTGTCAAACGCCGGACCATTTCTCGCAGCAGCTTTAGCTACAGGCGGCAAAATTTCAATTCCTAACTGGCCAAGTGTTACCACTCAAGTCGGTAATCAGTTCGACGGTATCTTGCAGCGCATGGGCGCCACAATTTCCCGGACTCAAGATTCATTGACTGTCTCTGGTAACGGTGAGATTCATGGAATTGAAATTGATCTTTCCCAGGCGGGTGAGCTAACTCCGGTTGTTGCCGCACTAGCCGCGCTAGCGGATTCAGCGACAGTGATTTCAGGTGTTTCGCATCTGCGAGGTCATGAAACCGACCGACTAAGGGCTTTGGCATCCGAGATCAATTCTCTAGGAGGTAAAGCTAGAGAAACCCCAGATGGACTCGTTATAGAACCAGCAAAACTTTCAGGTGGCCTTTGGAAAACCTATGGTGATCACCGAATGGCAACTGCTGGAGCAATTATTGGGCTTCGGGTTCCAGGTGTTGAAATTGAAGACATAACAGTTACAAGTAAAACCATGCCTGAGTTTGTTTCGCTGTGGAATCAAATGCTCGGAGTAGCCTCTTGAGCTGGTTATACGAACCGACCCCGGGGGCGCACGATCTTGACGAGTCTGACTTTAAGGCTCGCCCGAATCCCAAGGGAAATAAGCCTCGGACCAAAATAAGACCCGAGCACAATGACGCTACGTTGGCAATGCTGGTCGGTGTTGACAAGAATCGTTACCAACTGCTCCTCGTTGATAACAAGAAGCCGGTTATCGCAACTCTGGCAAAAGAGCTTCGAACCAACGGTCCGGTAGTTGGTGACATCTGCGCTCTAACTGGAGATACGACAAGTCAAGATGGTGCACTGGCTCGAATTGTTCGAATTGAGCCCAGAAGCACTCTTCTTAGACGAAGCGCTGATGATTCGGATCAAGTTGAGAGAGTAATTGTCGCTAATGCAACGCAACTGATGATTGTGATTGCTGCTACAAACCCAGAGCCTCGAACCAGGTTAGTTGATCGATTTCTGGCAGCTGCTTACGACGCCGGGCTTAAGCCAATAATTTGTGTTACGAAAACTGATGTTGAAGATCCCACTATTTTTTTGGAAAACTTTCAATCGCTAAGTATTCCGGTAATCAGAACTAGGTCTGACAATTTTGAGCTATCTGAGATTCAGACTTTGCTCTCAGGTGAAACAACTGTTTTGGTTGGCCACTCTGGTGTTGGTAAGTCAACTCTTGTAAATGCCATTGCACCTGAGGCTAATCGTGCCGTTGGTGTCGTGAATGCTGTAACTGGGCGTGGTCGGCAAACATCAACCTCGGTAAGAGCTATTGCTCTGGAAGAAGGTTGGATTATTGACACTCCTGGAATTAGATCCTTTGGTCTGGGTCATATAGATCCAAAGAACTTGCTTAGATCCTTTGAAGACCTATGGGAAACAATTCGGTCCTGTCCTAGGGGTTGCTCTCATTTGGTCGAATCCAAGGATTGTGCTTTGGATGAAGCGGTGGCAGCCGGAGCCCTGGGTCCGCAGGGGGGGAACCGGGTCGACTCGCTTAGAAGGCTAATGACCTCATTGAGTTAGAGCCCTCTAGATCGAAAATGGTGTCAGATTTTGACAATTTCTGGGCATAATTTGATCGAATTCTTGGTTGGGCACCTAATGGCACTTGATCAAAATGAAAGGCAAAACTCGTGAAAATCTATGATGACATCACTCAGGTCTTCGGTAACACCCCGCTAGTTCGCATCAACAAGATTATGGATGGTGCAGGTGCAGAGGTTCTAGCCAAACTCGAGTTTTACAACCCAACATCTACCGTTAAGGACCGCCTCGGTATTGCAATCATCGACGCCGCCGAGAGCTCCGGTCAACTAAAGCCTGGGGACACAATTGTCGAGGCAACAAGCGGTAACACCGGCATTGCCATTGCAATGGTTGCGGCCGCACGTGGGTATAAAGCAATCTTGACAATGCCAGAGTCTGTCAGCCTGGAGCGCCGAACACTGCTTCGCGCATTTGGTGCAAAGCTCATTCTTACTCCAGCAACCGAAGGTATGACCGGGGCTGTGAGTAGAGCGGAACAAATTGGCAAAGAAACCGGTGCCGTGCTAGTTCGCCAATTCGAAAACGAGGCGAACCCAGAGATTCATCGCAAGACCACCGCTATGGAAATTTGGAACGACACCGACGGAGAAGTTGCAGCATTAGTGGCTGGAGTTGGAACCGGAGGAACCATTACTGGGACTGGGCAGAGGCTGAAAGAACTTAACCCAAACATCAAAGTTTTCGCCGTTGAGCCGGCAGCATCACCGCTTTTGACTGGAGGTGTTGCAGGATCACATCCGCTTCAAGGGATCGGTGCAAACTTTATTCCTCCAATCCTTGACCGAGATGTCTATGACGAAGTCATTGATGTGCCAAACGATGATGCCATAAAGTTTGCTCGAAGGGCGGGAACAGAAGAGGGAATACTGGCAGGTATTTCTTCCGGAGCTGCCCTTTGGGCCGCGGCGCAGGTTGCTAAGCGCGATGAATTCAAAGGCAAAAAAGTTGTGGTGATTATTCCGTCCTTCGGCGAGAGATACCTTTCCACAATTTTGTATGCCGATCTAAAGGAAGAAAACTAACCTTTGCCAATAAGAGAAGACATAAAAGCTGGAATCGCTCGCGATCCCGCTACAAAAAGTGGACTAGAGCTTTTTCTGACATCTCCTGGTTTGCATGCCATTTGGATGCACCGGGTTGCCAACAAAATCTGGAAACTAGGCGTTCGCATTCCAGCGCGAATGTTGTCCAACTGGGCGAAGTTTCTAACTGGAATCGAAATACACCCTGGTGCAACAATTGGACGCCGATTCGTAATTGACCATGGCATGGGCGTTGTAATTGGAGAAACATCCATTATTGGCGACGATGTTTTGATCTACCACGGCGTTACTTTGGGTGGTAAAGAAAACTCGGCAGTTGACCGCCACCCAATTATTGGTTCACACGTGGTCATTGGCGCAGGCGCCAAGATCATAGGCCGAATAACAATCGGTGACAACTGTTACATCGGGGCCAACACAGTCGTCACTAAAAATGTCCCACCCGGCTCAACCGTCGTAGGAGAAACTGGCCGAGTTCTAAGTAAAAAAGAAGCCGTTACTGGCCACTGGGTTTCGGACGAATACGTTATTTAGTTTCTCCAAGAATCCTCAGCCTGGTTGCAATTAGCTTTCTTACCAGAGCTTTTGGAAGTGGTTTGTTGATTGGGAACTGCAAAGCACCTTTAGAAGTTTTGTAATTTGCAAGCTCTTTTTCCAATTCTGGAATCACTAGAGACGAATGCGGGAAGAAACTGCAGTGATTCTTGAACGCATCGAATCCGCAAATTACCTTTCCGTTTAGGCGATAGCCAGGAAAACCATAAGAGATAACCTCTTCGGCGTTTGGAATAATTTCCTGGATTGTCTTTCTTAGCTGCACAAGTGTGCTCTTTTGAGGCTCAGGAATTTTGGCTAGATGAGCCGTAACTTGCTTACTTGACATTCTTGCTTAGGTATCTTCCCAGATTGTTGAAGTAGCTTTCCATTCCGTCCTTGGTTGCCTCGGCTTGTTCTGGATCCATAGAACCAAATTGCGAGAACCGCACCCAAGAATTGGCACCCCGCGCCTCAAAGTCAATATCAATTACATGATGGCGTTGGTCTTCACCTCGCAAGTCGAACTCAAGTTCATCTTGCGAATAGAACATCGTGTGGACAAATTTCTCCTGGAACTTTACTTCTGTGTACTTACCCCAGAAGTAGGCGTTGAATCCATTTATCGACACGTCTACCGCTATAGCCCAACTGCCGCCGACCACAGCTTCGCTTGTTGCAGAGTTGGGAACGGTATCAAGAACTTCTGGGCTGTACCACTGCTGCAATTGATCAGCTTCAACCCAAGCGCTCCAAAGAGTTGCTAGGTCTACTGGGTATTGGCGCTCTACTGAATAAAGTGGTGTTTTCATTAGACGTTAAATCTAAACTCCACCACATCACCATCTTGCATGATGTAGTCCTTACCCTCCATGCGAACCTTGCCCTTGGCTTTGGCTTCAGCCATAGAGCCAGTTGCCACAAGGTCGTCAAAAGAAACAATTTCAGCTTTGATAAATCCTTTTTGGAAGTCAGTGTGGATAACGCCCGCAGCCTGCGGTGCACTCCAGCCCTGCTTGATTGTCCAAGCCCTAGCTTCTTTGGGCCCAGCTGTGAGGTAAGTCTGTAACCCAAGGGTTCTAAATCCGATTCGGGCTAATTGATCAAGGCCGGATTCGTCTTGGCCTAGGGAGGCGAGCAGCTCTGCGGCTTCGGACTTTTCCAGGTCGATGAGCTCGGATTCGACTTTGGCGTCTAGGAAGACCGCTTCGGCTGGAGCAACAAGATCAGCCATTGCTTTTTTCTTTGACGAATCTGTTAGAACTGCCTCGTCGACGTTGAACACGTAGATTATGGGCTTGGCTGTAAGAAGGCCAAGTTCTTTGATCGGGGATAGATCTACTTGACCTCTGGAAAGCGGCTTACCAGCGTTTAGTTCGGCGAGCGCCTGATCTACTGCGACCAGGGCTTCTGGTTCGGCTTTTTTCCCTTTGATTTCCTTTTCAATGCGAGGTCGCGCTTTTTCTAGAGTCTGTAAGTCAGCCAGCATTAATTCAGTGTTTATGGTCTCAATGTCGCTTGAGGGCTCAACTTTACCGTCGACGTGAATTACGTCTGCGTCACTAAAGCCCCTAACAACTTGGGCTATAGCGTCGGCTTCTCGAATGTTTGCCAAGAACTGATTTCCAAGTCCTTCACCTACCGAAGCGCCTTTGACGATACCTGCAATATCTACAAACGAAACAGGGGCTGGAAGTGTTTTCTCACTACTAAAAATCTCAGCGAGTTTTTCTAACCTTGCGTCCGGTAGGTTTACCACTCCAATGTTTGGCTCAATAGTTGCAAATGGATAGTTTGCCGCTAGAACGTTGTTTTTGGTAAGTGCATTAAACAGGGTCGACTTACCCACATTGGGTAGTCCCACGATTGCGATTGTTAGAGCCACGGGATACCACTCTACCCGTCGTTGGCTCGTGGCAGACTACTTGTTATGTCCTTGGATTTCACCGCTATCGACTTCGAAACCGCTAATGGTTGCCCTGCGAGCCCCTGCGAGGTTGGTTTAGTTCGGATACGTGACTCAAAAATTGTCGATAGCTTGGAGCTACTTTTTCAGCCACCCGAGCCACACAACTGGTTCAGTGAAGCAAACATTAGAGTTCACGGAATCACGCCTAAGATGATCGATTCTGCTGCCACGTTCTCAGTAGCCCTGGAGGGCATGCTCGGGTTTATCGAATCTGATCTGCTTGTTGCTCACAATGCCTCGTTTGACATGGGTGTGCTAGCTGCTAGCGCTACCGCAATTGGCAAAGAACTACCTGAAATCTTTTATGGCTGCTCGCTGAAGATAGCGAGAAAGACCTACAACCTCGATAGTTACAGGCTCAATGCGGTGGCCTACGCGGTAGGCCACGAGGAATTTGAGCACCACAACGCCCTAGCTGACAGCGAGGCCTGTGCTCGAATCGTGATCCACGCCGCTAATAGGCACGGGGTGGAAGACCTGCCAGCGCTTCTGAAGGCGACCAAGGTTGCTCTCGGGAAGCTCTAGTGTCATGGATTGTCCCAAGCTAGTGGCATAGTTCTAAGCATGGAACTTATCTATTTGGCTATTGGATTGGGCGTTGGGCTTGTTATTGGAGTCCTAATAGCGATGCTTTTATCGAAGGGTGGCTCTGGGAATGGCTCACTTGCGATTAAATTAGCGGCAGCTGAGGCCACCGTTTCGGGTTTGAGCGCCCAACTAGAAACTGCAGCTCGGGAGCGTATTGCAAGGGATGAACGAGATCGTGAAGAAAACAGACTGGTCAAGGAATTAGCTCCGGTCAAAGATCGACTGGAGCAGATGCAGATTTCTGTTGCATCCCTTGAAAAAGAACGAGCAGAGCAGTTTGGAACTATCCAAGAGCAACTAAAAAACGCCGTAAGTTCAGATGAGCAGCTTCGTAAAACCACCCTGGAGCTTTCTAAAGCCCTCTCCTCAAATTCCGTAAGAGGTGTCTGGGGTGAAACGCAGCTTCGTAAACTCGTTGAACTTGCAGGATTGATTAAGCAAGCAGACTTTAGTGAGCAGGCTAGCTTCTCAACAGATGGAGGATCTGGTAGAGCAGATTTAATCATCAACCTGCCAGGCGGAAAATCTCTGGCCATCGACTCCAAGGTGCCATTCAATTCTTATCAAGAAGCCTCTGCAATTTCAGAGCTAGCCGAAGGCGAGGATGCAAAAAAGCGCCAAGATCTAATCAATGCTCATGTGAAAGCCATGAAAAATCACATTGACGCGCTATCCGGGAAAGAGTATTGGACTGGCCTAAATGCCAGTCCAGATTTTGTCATTGCGTTCGTGCCATCCGAATCATTACTGTCTGTAGCGCTGGCTGCTGACCCTGCATTACTGGAGTATGCCTTCAAGAAAAACGTTGCTCTAGCTTCTCCAGTTAGCCTGTTTTCTGTATTGAAAACAATCAATTACATTTGGCGTCAAAATGCCGATGAGAGCTCCGTTCGAAACATGATTCGATTAGGTAAGGAGCTTTACGAAAGAGTTGGCAAGATCGCTGAGCATGCAGATAAGTTAGGTCGCTCAATAACCTCAACGGTGAAGGATTACAACGTATTTGTGTCGTCTCTCGAGACTCGCGTTTTAGTCACAGCCAGGAAACTAAATGATCTAGATGAAAACCAGCTCGGAACGGATGAAATTGCGACCCCCGCTCCCATAGAATCTGGGCCCACCGCTATTACGGCTACCGAGCTACAAAAGGACTAGATTGCCTTGAATAGGAGGCTCAAATGGCCTCCCAGTTGCTTTGGCTATACTCGTCTTCAGTGCTCACAAAGGTGTTTGCAGACCTATATTTCTCTCCGGAACCGAATGTTTAGAAGGTTCCAATTATGAATCCACAAGGAGTAACTGCATGTCTGGCGCAGCAATCAAGTCACCGATCGTCACATTGACTCCTGCGCCAACTCTAGATCGAACATACCTAGTTACTGATTTAGTTAGCGGTGCTGTCAATCGAGCAGATTCAGTTGGCGAAGAACTTGCCGGTAAAGGAATCAACGTGGCAAGGGCGCTTCACTTGGCAGGAATCCCATCCCCTGCCGTAGTTCCAATTGGAAACGCTGAAAAAGGTATTTTGGAACGAACTGGATCAAGAAATTTCTTGGTACCACTTTGGATAGATGGAACTATCCGAGTTTCAACAACTATTTTGGAGCGCGGGGGTACCACTACAAAAATTAATGAAGCGCCGAAGCCGCTTAGTTCTAAGGAGTGGCAACAAGTTATTGACCTAACGGAGAAAACCGTTATGGACAACGAGGCCAGATGGCTTGTAATTGCTGGTGCTCTCCCAATCGACGAATCTACAGGGACGTTTGTTGATCTACATCCAATTTTTCAACGAATGGAAAAACTGAGTGTAAGAGTAGTTTTGGATACCAGCGGTGAGCCTCTTGCTTACTGGGTTCGTCAAGGTGAAGCTGCAATTTTGAAGCCGAACGCTGAGGAGCTTGCCTCGGCAGTGGGTCGCGACCTAATGACAAGTGGAGATGTAATTGAGGCCGCGCGCGAGCTTTGCTCCCACGGTGTTGAATGTGTTTTGGCCTCCCTTGGTGAAGACGGAATGCTAGCAGTTACAAAGACTCGAGCCTGGGCCACCAAAACTGCTCCAGTCAAGGTCATAAACACTGTCGGTGCGGGCGATGCAACCCTGGCAGGATTCCTGGCTGCGATAACCAACAACCCCATTACAGACCAAGACTTTGGTGTTGAATTCAATGTTCCAGTTGGTGCCATGACAGCTGTTCAATGGGGCGCTGTGAAGGTCTCCCAGCCAACTAGCGGCCTGGACAACATTGACAACTTACCCGAGGTGTTCTTAACTGAGGATATAGACCTACTTGCTCCACTCAAAGAACCAGCGATTTTCAAGGAGAAATAGACATGCCAGTAGCAACCCCCGATGCCTATCTAGCGATGCTGGATCGGGCTAAGTCCCAGAAGTTTGCTTACCCGGCTATCAACGTTTCATCTTCGGCTACTGTCATTGCTGCTTTGCAAGGTTTCCAAGAGTGTGGCTCTGATGGAATCTTGCAGGTCTCCACAGGTGGAGCAGA